>NZ_CADFEF010000016.1:0-183844 GCF_902833125.1 Burkholderia sp. BCC1640
CTTCGTGCCGCTCGCCTTCGAACCCGGCGAAGCCTTCCAGTTTGACTGGAGCTGCGAATACGCGTTTGTTGGCGGGCTACGGCGACGCCTGGAGGTCGCCCACGTCAAACTTAACTCCAGCCGCGCGTTCTGGCTCGTCGCCTATCCCACCCAGAGTCACGAGATGCTGTTCGACGCACACGCCCGCGCATTCGCCGCGTTCGGCGGCGTGCCCCGGCGCGGCATCTACGACAACATGAAGACCGCCGTGGACAAGGTCGGCCGCGGCAAGGAGCGCGCGGTCAACGCGCGCTTCGAAGCAATGTGCAGTCACTACCTGTTCGAGCCAGAGTTCTGCAACCGTGCCGCCGGCTGGGAGAAAGGCATCGTCGAGAAGAACGTTCAGGACCGGCGACGTCAGATCTGGCACGAAGCAGCGCTACGGCGCTGGGAAACGCTTGAGATCCTAAACGAATGGGTCGCTGATCAGTGTCGTGAGGCCTGGCAGATGCGGCACCCGCAGTGGCCCGAGCTGACAGTCGAGGACGTGCTGCAGGACGAACGCACCAGGCTGATGCCCAATCCACGGCCGTTCGACGGCTACATCGAGCAGACCCTGCGAGTCTCGTCGACCAGCCTGATTCACTTCCAACGCAACCGCTACAGCGTGCCCACCGAGTACACGAACCAGTTGGTGAGCGTGCGCTGCTATCCGGCATATCTCAGCGTCGTCGCCAACGCCCAGGAGATCGCACGCCACGAACGCAGCTTCGAGCGGCACATGACCTTCTACGATTGGCGCCACTACGTCACGCTGGTCGAGCGCAAACCCGGCGCACTGCGCAACGGCGCACCGTTCATCACGATGCCGCAGCCGCTGCAACTGCTGCAGCGGCATCTGCTGAAACACCCGGGCGGCGATCGCGTCATGACGCAGGTGCTCGCCGCGGTGCGCGAACACGGGCTCGATGCGGTGCTGCTCGCCGTACAGGCTGCGCTGGATTCAGGACGCCCCAGCGCAGAGCACGTCCTGAACGTGCTGAGCCGGCTGAAGGCGCCCGTCACGAATGGCAGCCTCGCCACGACGAAACTCCAGCTCAAGGAAGAGCCCGCGGCCGACGTGAGCCGTTACGAGACGCTGCGCGCCAACCCACCGGAGGACCGTCATGTCTAACGACATCGCCGCCCAACTCAAGGGGCTCAAACTGCATGGCATGGCGAGCACGTGGCCGGAGCTGCTCGCACAGTCGCGTCACACTGACTTCGAGCCGGAGCGCTTCATGAAGCAGCTGCTGATGGCTGAAACCGCCGAACGGCAGGTGCGCTCGATCGCCTACCAGATGACCGCCGCTCGCTTCCCGGCACACCGCGACCTGAAGGGCTTCGACTTCGCGCAGGCACACGTCGACGAAGCGCTGGTGCGCGAACTGAGCGAGCTGTCGTTCCTCGCAAGCGCGCA
Organism: Burkholderia sp. BCC1640; assembly: GCF_902833125.1. NCBI lineage: Bacteria > Pseudomonadati > Pseudomonadota > Betaproteobacteria > Burkholderiales > Burkholderiaceae > Burkholderia > Burkholderia sp. BCC1640. The sequence goes on from NZ_CADFEF010000016.1 coordinate 1,439, forward strand.
CAACGTCGTGTTCATCGGTGGTCCGGGCACCGGCAAGACGCACCTCGCCTCAGCGATCGGAATCGAAGCCGTACAGCGCCACGGCAAGCGCGTGCGCTACTTCTCGACCGTCGAGCTGACCAACGCCCTGGAGCAGGAGAAGTCCATCGGCAAACAAGGCCAGATCGCCCACAAGCTGATGTACGTCGACCTGGTGATCCTCGACGAACTGGGCTATCTGCCGTTCAGCCAGACCGGCGGTGCATTGCTGTTCCATCTGCTCTCAAAGCTATACGAGCACACGAGCGTCGCGATCACGACCAATCTCAGCTTCGGCGAGTGGGCGAGCGTGTTCGGGGACGCAAAGATGACGACGGCGCTGCTGGACCGCGTCACCCATCACTGCCACATCGTCGAAACGGGCAATGAATCGTGGCGCTTCAGGAACAGTTCTGCCAAGGCAAAGACAACAAGAAAAAGAGCGGCAAAACCAGCAGGTAACGAAGAGTTATCCACACCGGAATAGATGTACTACGCTGTCTCGGGGTGGGTCAGATTTAGATGAAATCGGTGGGTTAAGACTCGGTGGAAATCAACAGCTAAGTTCCAGTTCGAGAGTTCCCGCCTCCCAAGCCAAATTCACGACCTTTAGCCCATTCGCAACAATCGGATCATCAATGTCGCTGACGCGCACTACCGTCTGGTCGATGCTACTCAAACGCTGCCGGGAAACCGCATCTTCATGTCTGAATTGAATCTCACGCTTCAATGCATCGATTGACGCCGGGCGCTGGGTAGGCGCTTGCCGGAGCATTGACTCGACAATGTCATCGAGCCACGAGAAATCCGCTGCAACGTCCGCAATCTTTTGGTAGCCGGTACCGTGCGGCACTTGTCGCGTGAACATCTCATTGAGAATAAGTCCAAGAGCGTAAATATCCGCCGCCTCATTTACTACCTGGCCACGCACTCTCTGCTCTGGCGCGGCATACAGGAAGTTGGCGAGACGGGTATCAGGCTTCGTCTCAACTGCCGTAAGTAAGTCTTCCGCACTGAACCGGGCCACCCCGAAGTCGGCAATTGCAAGGCGATCATTCTTTACCTGATAAAGAACGTTCTCCGGTTTGAGATCGCGATGTACGACGCGCTTCAGATGGGCGGCCTCAACACCGTCAAGAATTTGGCTGAACATCTGTAGGACACGATCATGAGGTATGCCCCGCTGTATCTGCCCACGCAAACTCTCATCATAGAGGTCCATCACATAAAACGGCGAACGCTCGCCGGAATCCGCGTAAATTCCATGATCTACCACCCGCACTATGTGGGCGTGCTTTTCATTTTGCAGGAATCCGATTTCGTTTTTGAATCTACGTCGTTTGTCGGTAGTAACTCCACGCTCGTGCAATTGCTTCAGGGCATACTGAGCGCCGGATTCCTCCCTGACGCGGTACACTCGTCCTGCCCCTCCTTCCCCGAGAACCGCGTCCACTACGTAAACGCCAAACGTAGTTTCAAACGTCCGCCCGATGGCCGCCATGTTGCCCCCGTCCAGATAGCGATCAGTAACAATGCGCCACCCTGCCGCGCATTCCAAATCTTACCGAAGACGCTCCGCGAAAAGCGTTATGCAACAGGCAAATCCGCTTGCGCGCCCGCGCTACTTGGCCTTGCCATACCCTTGGCATAGAATCCCGCCACACTCTCGCCACAGTGAGAGCGGACTTTGACCTCAACCAAGCGGTGTGAGCGAAATTGTAAGTGCTTGAATAAGCGAAGAATTCTGGCCCGCCCTACACGATTCGAACGTGTGACCTACGGCTTAGAAGGCCGTTGCTCTATCCAACTGAGCTAAGGGCGGTCGAGGGGAAAAGACACGGCCACACGACCCGGGCCGCATTTGACGCGAAAGGCTTCGAGCACAAACCGCACTCAAAGCCCCGAAACGAAACGGGCCCGGCATGAAGCCGAGCCCGAAATTATACCCGATCATCGCGTCATATCATGCGCGACGCGCGACCGGCGCCGCAACCGTCAAACCGGCTGCGGATGCAGCATGAACCACCCAAGGCAAAACACCCCGGCAATCACGCAATACAAGCCGAACGAAGCCAGCCGCCCGCGCCCTTCAAAATAGCGCATCAAGAACCGCACACTCAGATAAGCGGCAATCGCCGTCAGCACGCCACCGAGCAGTGCGTCCGCGAGCTGGTCGCGCGCATGGAATAGCTTCGGCAGTTCGAGCACGCCCGCCGCAAAAATGATCGGCGTGCCGAGCAGGAACGAAAACTCCGCCGCCTTCTCCGCCGTCAGCCCGGCCGCGTTACCGGCGATCATCGTCAGCCCGCTGCGCGAGAAACCCGGAATCAGCGCGCCGATCTGCGCAAGGCCCACGAAGAACGCCTGCTTGAACGTCATCTTTTCGGGCGGCTGGTGTGCACGGCTGCGCTGGATCCGATCGCCGATCCACAGCAGCACGCCGTTGATGATCAGCGCGATCGCGACGATCCGCAGGTCGTGAAACACGCGTTCGATGCGCTTCTCGAGCAACAGACCGACGATCCCGGTCGGGATCGTGCCGATGATCAGCGCCCACATCAGGTGCCCGTCGTCGTTCTTGCGGCCGCCGAGCTGCGCGAAGAAGCCGCTGATCAGCGCGATCCAGCGCGCGCGGAAATACCAAAGCAGCGCGAGCGCGGTGCCGAGGTGCAGCGCGACGAGGAACGGCAGCAACTGCGGCGCGTGCTTGTCGATGTGCATGCCGAACAGCGCCGGCACGAGCAGCGTGTGGCCGAGACTGCTGACGGGGAAGAGTTCGGTGACGCCCTGCAGGACGCTCAGGAATACCAGAAACCAGAGACTCACGCGTCGGTCCTTTTAGTGGTGATCAATCGGGTAAAAAAGCGGACAACGCATCGCGCGTCCGAAAAACGCGCCCCGATTATGCCCAGCCAGGATTACTGCGCCAAGGCATTTGGCTGGTTATTGCGGCAATGCACACAAACGCTTGCAACTTGTAAGCGTGCAGAAAGCAAAAAGCCCGCCATTTGCATGGCGGGCCTTTCGATTCCGGCAGAAATTGCCGTCAGCGGCCGAGCTGATAGAAAAACAATACCGTGCTGCCGGTGAACATGCCGAACAGTGCGATTCCCATTGCCATTGCCAGATCCATGGCCCCCTCCACGAAGTGTCATGACCCGGCAACATCACCGGTTTACAGGCATTATCCAGACCGTCGGCAGTCTGAAAAACTCGCGATTTCCCGAGAAGGGTTTTCCCCGACCGCGTCGCGGCCCGATAATGGAGCGCGCCATCGCGCACCCCGCCCACCCGTTCATACCGATTCGCCATGCCGATCTTCCAGCAGCACGACATTCATGAACTTCACGCCGGCTCGTCACTCGTCCGGGTCGCCCCGCAATTCGGCGGCCGCCTGCTGTCGTGGCACGTCGACGGCGAGCCGGTCATTTTCTGGCCGGAAGCCGCCGACTGGAGCAACCTCGCGCGCGTGCGCGGCGGCAATCCGCTGCTGTTCCCGTTCCTCGGCCGCCATCGCGTCGATGGCGAACTGGGCCGCTGGCGCGATGCCGCCGGCGTGGTTCGCGACCTGCCGATGCACGGTTTCGCGCGCGACCTGCCGTTCGCGGCACAACCGTCGGCCGACGGCGCCGCGCTGTCGATGACGCTCGATGCGAACGACGCGCTGCGCGACAGCTATCCGTTCGATTTCCGGTTCGAGACGACCTACCGGCTCGCCGACGCCCACACGCTCGACGTCGCGCTCACCACGACCAACCGCGGCGACACGCCGCTGCCCTACTACGCGGGCCACCATTTCTACTTCGCGCTGCCGCACGGCGAGCGCGCGCAAACCACGCTCGAACTGCCGCCGACGCGCCGCTGCATGCAGCGCGCCGATGGCTCGATCAGCCCGCTGGAGCCCGGCGAAGCATCGTACTGCCTCGGCGATCCGGACATTCTCGACCGCTTCCACTGCCTCGACGGCGCGCCCTCCACGCCGGTGCGCATCGTGATGCCGGGTCGCCGCCGCACGATCGAGATCGCGCTCGACGTCCCGGGCTCGATCCCGTGGTACGCGATCACGACCTGGACGGAACAGCCGGAATCGGACTTCTACTGCGTCGAGCCGTGGCTCGGCCTGCCGGACGCGATCCACAACGGCCTCGGGCTGCGGATGCTCGCACCGGGCGCGACCGAAACGGCCACGCTGCGGATTCGCGTGCTGCCGCTCGCCGGCTGACGTCGGCCGCATCGGCGAACCGGCGCGCGCCGGCCGCGCCCGCGGCCCGAAACTGCGGTGCTCGGGTCGAACCCGTTAAAATCGGACGTTTTGTATCGCCTGCCGCGTCCCGCGCGGCGGGGTTTTGCGAGGCTCAATGTTCGGAACAACAACGAAGCGGCTCTTCGCGGCCGCCTGCGCCGCGCTGCTCGTCGCGTGCGGCTCCGCACCCGTCGGCCCGGGTTACTACCGCGTCGAGCGCGGCGACACGCTCTACAAGATCGCGCGCGAGAATCGCACGTCGATGGCGAACATCGTGCGCTGGAACCAGATCGCGAATCCCGACGCGATCGAGGTCGGCCAGGTGCTGCGCATCGCGCCGCCGCCCGGCACGGCGACCGCGTCGACCACCGGCACCGGCAGTGCGGGCCGCAGCCGCCCCGCGCCTTCCGCGCCGGTCGAATCGGCCGTCAAGCCGGCCACCAGCATCGCGCTGATCTGGCCGGCTGCCGGCAACGTGGTGCGCAGCTTCGACGGCTCGAAATCCAAGGGCATCGATATCGCGAACGCCACAGGCACGCCGGTGCTGGCCGCCGCGCCGGGCACCGTCGTCTATGCGGGCAACGGATTGCGCGGCTACGGCAACCTGATCATCCTCAAGCACAACGCCGATTACCTGACGGCCTACGCGCACAACCGTGCGCTGCTCGTGAAGGAAGGCCAGTCGGTCACGCAGGGGCAGACGATCGCGGAGATGGGCAACAGCGACAGCGATCGCGTCGCGCTGCACTTCGAGCTGCGCTACGGCGGCCGCTCGATCGATCCGGCGCGCTACCTGCCGGCGCGCTGAGCGCGCCACCGCCGAAGGAGGACGACACGCGATGCCGGCATGCATCGCATGTCGTCGCGAGGGAGATCGGGAAGGTCGTGTCAGCGCTTGCGCAGACGGCCGGTGAACCGGCCGGACAACGGATCGACGCGGCTGGCAAACGCCACCAACGCACCGATTCCGAACAGGCTGAACCCCGCAGCTATCAGAAGCAAATCCATGGTCATATCACTGTTTTGTCATGATCTTATGCGTCATAGCGGAATCGTGCACTGAGCCGCCCCCGTTGCACGAGTCCGCACATTCCCCTATCCATCAGGCGCCATTGTGGTTTCGGTCGCGTGAAATGCCGATGTAATCCAGCGGCCGATGCCGACGATGGACGCCAAGGAGACTTGCGATGCTGCCCGCCGCCGACCGCTACGACAACCTCCTCTCCCGCTTCGCATGGGACGTTCCGGCCCGCTACAACATCGGCGTGGACGTGTGCGACAAGTGGGCCGACGGCAGCGGACGGCTCGCGCTGATTCACGAAACGACGCAAGGCGACGTGTCCCGCCTCACGTTCGACGACCTGAGGAATATTTCTAATCGTTTCGCGAACAGCCTCGCGCGGGCGGGTCTGCAACGTGGCGACCGCATCGCGATCTTCCTCGCGCAAGGTCCGGAAACGGCGATCGCCCATCTCGCCGCGTACAAGCTCGGCGCGATCGCGGTGCCGCTGTTCACGCTGTTCGGCGCCGACGCGCTCGAATACCGGCTCGCGAACAGCGAAGCCGCCGCGCTCGTCACCGACGCGGCCGGTTACGCGAAAATCGCGCCGCTGCGCGCGCGGCTGCCGGCGCTGCGCACGTGCTACTGCATCGGCGACGATGCGCCCGATGCGCCCGGCGTGCTGCGATTCGACGCCGCACTCGCCGCCGAATCGCCGGATTTCGTGCCGGCGGACACCGCCGCCGACGACCCGGCGGTCATCATCTATACGTCCGGGACGACCGGGAAGCCGAAAGGCGCGCTCCATGCGCATCGCGTGCTGCTGGGCCACCTGCCGGGCGTCGAGATGTCGCAGCAATGCTTCCCGCGCGACGCGCGCCTGTTCTGGACACCCGCCGACTGGGCATGGATCGGCGGGCTCCTCGACGTGCTGCTGCCCTCATGGCACCACGGCGTGCCGGTGCTCGCGCGCCGCTTCGAGAAGTTCGACGGCGAAGCCGCGTTCGCGCTGATGGCGCGGCATGGCGTGACCCACGCGTTCCTGCCGCCGACCGCGCTGAAGCTGATGCGCGCGGTGCCCGCGCCGCGCGAGCGCCACGCGCTGGCGCTGAAATCGGTCGCAAGCGGCGGAGAATCGCTCGGCACCGAGCTGACGGCGTGGGGACGCGACGCGCTCGGCGTGACGATCAACGAGTTCTACGGACAGACCGAATGCAACATGGTGCTGTCGTCATGCGCGGCGCTGTTCGATGCGCAGCCCGGTGCGATCGGCAAGGCCGTGCCCGGCCATGCGGTCGCGATCGTCGACGAGCACGGCACGCCGCTGCCGCCCGGCGTCGAGGGACGCATCGCGGTGCGCCGCCCGGACCCGGTGATGTTCCTCGAATACTGGCGCAATCCCGCCGCGACGCGCGACAAGTTCGCGGGCGACTACCTCCTCACCGGCGACACCGGCACGATCGATGCCGACGGCTTCGTGCGCTTCGTCGGCCGCGACGACGACGTGATCACGAGCGCCGGCTACCGGATCGGCCCGGGGCCGATCGAGGACTGCCTGCTCACGCACCCGGCGGTGCGGATGGCAGCCGTCGTCGGCGTGCCCGACCCGACGCGCACCGAAATCGTCAAGGCGTTCGTCGTGCTGAACCCCGGCCATGTCGGCGACGATGCGCTCGTGCAGGCGCTGCAGGCCCACGTGCGGACGCGCCTGGCCGCGCACGAGTACCCGCGCGCGATCGCTTTCGTCGACGGCCTGCCGATGACGGCAACCGGCAAGATCGTGCGCCGCGCGCTGCGCGACGCGTGAACCGGGCGCGCGCCGCCGCGCCGGAGGGCCGGCCGCGCGCCCGGATGGTTTATAGTGGCGCCCACGCAGTCTTTTCAGCACACCTCCGATGTCCTCCGACCAACACGAATCCGCCTCGGGCGCGTCGCACAGCCCGCTCTACGCCAAACTCCTCGGCGAAACCGCCAAGATCGACTGGTGCGATCTCGAGCGCTTCTTCGCGCAGGGCAAGCTGCTGTCGGTCGCACGCGACCTCGATCTCGTCAGCGTCGCGGAAGCGATCGCGGGCGACGACGCCGATCAGGTCACGCGCTGGCTGTCGTCCGGTCTCGTCGCGCGAATGCCGGCGGAAACCGCCGCCGATTTCGCGGCGCGCAATCCGGAGCTGTGGGCGGTCGTCGTGTCGCCGTGGGTCTGCGTGCAGGAACGCGCCTGACGCGTTCGCCATGTCCGAATCCGCATTACCGCATGGGGCCAGCACCGGATCGGCCGTCGTCTCGCACCGGCGCGTCCTCGCGCTCGCCTTCCCGATCGTCCTTGCGAACCTGACCCAGCCGATCCTCGGCGCGGTCGACACGGCCGTCGCCGGCCACCTCGACGGCGCGCAGTATCTCGGCGGCGTCGCGCTCGGCGGACTGTTCTTCAACTTCGTGTTCTGGGGCTTCGGCTTCCTGCGCATGGGCACGACCGGCCTCGTCGCGCAGGCGCACGGCGCCGGCGACGCCGCCGGCATCCGGCTCAACGTGCTGCGCGCGCTGATCGTCGCGTTCGCGCTCGGCGCCGCCGTGCTCGCGCTGCAGGTGCCGCTGCTGTCGTTCGCGCTGACCGCGCTGGGCGGCAGCGACGCCGTCCGCGCGACGGCGCTGACCTATGGCCACGCACGCATCTGGAGCGCGCCGTTCGCGCTCGCGAACTACGTGGTGCTCGGCTACCTGCTCGGCGCGCAGCGCGTGCGGCTCGCGCTCGTCACGCAGGTCTTCATCAATGCGGTGAACATCGGTGCCGTGCTGTTGTACGTGTATGGCTTCGGCTGGGGCATCGCCGGGATCGGCGCGGCAACCGCGACCGCGGACGCGTGCGGCTTCGCGCTCGGCGCATGGATGCTGTGGCGGCTGCGCCCGCGCGGCCTCGCGCCGCTGGCCGCGGGTGCATTGGCGGATCGTGCGGCGCTCAAGCGGCTGATCGCGCTCAATCGCGACATCTTCCTGCGCACGCTGTGCCTGCTCGGCGCATTCGGCTGGTTCGCGCACCTGGGCGCCACGCAGGGTGACGCGACGCTCGCGGCCAACGCACTGCTGCTGAATTTCCAGACCTTCATGGCTTACGGGCTCGACGGCTTCGCGCATGCGGCCGAGGCACTCGTCGGCGCCGCAGCCGGCGCACGCGACCGCACCGCATTCCGGCAGGCCGTACGGGTCACGCTGCTGTGGTCCGCGCTCGGCGCGCTGCTGTTCGCGCTCGTCTACTGGGCGGCCGGCGGCTGGATCGTCGCACGGCTGACCGACCAGGCAGGGATCCGCGCGGTCGCGCTGCAATACCTGCCATGGGCGGCAATCTCGCCGATCGTGTCCGTGTGGGGGTTCCTGCTCGACGGCGTGTTCATCGGCGCGACGCAGACGCAGTCGCTGATGCGCGCGATGGTCGTGTCGTTCGCGATCTTCATTGCCGCGACGCTGGCGGCTGTCGGCCCGTTCGGCAACCACGGGCTGTGGTTCGCGCTGCTGCTGTTCATGGTCGCGCGTGGCGCGACGCTCGCGCGCTACTTGCCGGCGTTGACGCGGCGGATCGGCGCCGACGCACCCGCGGCCGGCACCTGACGGCCGCGCAGGCAGGCCGGTTTCGTTATTGCGCGGATGCGGGTGCCGAAGGCGCCGGCTCACCGAGCATCGACGGCGGCGTCATGTCGGTCGGCACGCCATGATAATCGGCCGGATCTTGCGGCGGGTGGCCGCGACGAGCCTGGCGGGGATCGCTGGAACAGCCGGCGAGAATGGACGCGGCCAGCACGGCCAGCATGAAACGAGTCATCGGTGAGGCTCCGGAAAACGGCGCGCCCATCGCGCGCCAAGACCGCGCCGAGTCTAGCGGAATTCCGGGTTAGGGGTTGTCCCGCGCATGTTCTACCATGTAGCAGATGGCGCTGTGCCGTTGAAAGGAGGCTGCCATGTCATCTGAAGAGATCGCCGGCCTGATCGGCCTGTTCATCGGTTTGATGGTGCTCGTCGCCCTGTCCTATTTCGAGTCGCGCGAATACAAGCGCAGCCACGGCGGCGAAGGAATGATCCATCACTGGATGGCCGAACATCACCTGCTCGACTGGCGGCGCAAGCACTAGGCAAGCCCGCCCCGTGGTCCGGGCCGCCCGCGCGGCCCACGCCGAACGTGCGTCTGCCGGCACGGTGGTCAGTGCGGTTCGCCCAAATTAACAGGGCCGGATAAAACGCTTTCCGCGAAACGAACAAACGCCGTCGAGCGGCAATCTGCCGCGCGACGGCGTTCGCTTGCGTGCGTGCCTGAGCGGCGCGCCGCGATCGGGATGGCTCAGCCCAGGAAGTGCCGGGCGTAGCGCGCGTTGATGTCCGACAGCCGGAACAGCGTCAGGAAGTCCGCGCAGTTGAAGTCGGGATCCCACGCCGGCGCGCCGCAAATCTTCGCACCGAGACGCAGGTAGCCCTTGATCAGCGGCGGCGGTGCAACGACGGTGCCCGTCTGCAGCTCGTCAACCGGCAGCGCCGTATGAGGGAACGCGCGATATTCCGGCGCCGTCAGCGAGTTGGCCGGCAGCGACTGATACAGGTTCGCCGCATAGTGCCCGCCGTCGGCCATCGACACGCTCGCGCAGCCGAGCATCGTCTCGTAGCCGTTCTGCATCATGTACGCGCCGAGACCGCCCCACAGCGCCATGATGACGGCGCCGCTGCGGTAGTCGCTGTGCACGCACGAGCGGCCGACCTCGACCATCTTGCCGCGCAGGTGCGTAAGGCGCGACAGGTCGAATTCGCCTTCGGCGTACAGACGGCCGACACGCGCGGCCTGATGCGGCGGCAGCACACGGTACGTGCCGACCACCTTCAGCGTATCGAGGTCGCGCACCAGCAGATGATCGCAATAGGCGTCGAACGGATCGACGTCGAGACCGGACGGACCGCTGACCTGCGCGCCCATCTCGTCGGCGAACACGGTGTAACGCAGGCGCTGGGCCTCGCGCAGTTCGTCTTCCGTGCGCGCCCAGGCGGCACGCAGACGGTACTCGGATGTGACGGTTTCAGCAGCGCGCGGCAGGTGACGCCGCGACGTCTCGAGGGGAAGCGAGGCAAAGGGGAGCGTAGGCGTCGGCAGTTCTCGCATTAGGCTTTCCTGGTCGTAAGGAATAGGACGACATGCCAGCCAATGTAGTAACCGGTCGTTACCGTTCTGTGGCACGACCGTGTCCTTTCAATGACGTGTCGCCGAATTGACTTTAGCAGAAAGCCTGCGAAACCGTATGATCAATGCCTTCGAACCGCTTCAGACAAGGTCCGGCGTCAATACCGCGCGCAGCACGGCCTGACGGCTGCCGTCGCGCGTGCGGCTCGCGAGCCACACGATACCGCCCTTCTTGACGCTCCAGCTATCGTCGTTGCCGGCGATCAACTGCGCCGCGACGCAGCCGAGCGTCGGCTGGTGCCCGACGATCACGACCGTCGGCGCGATGCCGTCGGGCCACCCGGCGGCCGCCAGCACGTCGTCGACGCTGCCGCCCGGCGCGAGCGCATCGATGGTCCGGTACTGGTCCGTCAGCGCCTCGACGGTCTGCACGGTGCGCGCCGCCGGGCTCGCGAGGATCACGCTGCTCGACTCGAGCCGGCCGCGCAGCCATTTGGCCATGGCCTGCGCATCCTTGCGCCCACGGGCCGTCAGCTGGCGTGCGAGGTCGCTTGCCGCGTAGTCTTCGGCTTCGGCGTGGCGCCACAGGATCAGGTTCATCATGATGTCTCTCCATGCTTCGACGAATGATCCGGCCGCACACCCGCGGGCCGGACGATCACGCTTCGAATTGTCGCCAATCGTGAGCGGTTCGTGATGATATGCGCCGTATGCAAAACGTGATTGACGCGGTTACCCATTAGACGATAGAATCTTTGGCTCGTCGGAGCGTAGCGCAGCCTGGTAGCGCATCTGATTTGGGATCAGAGGGTCGTAGGTTCGAATCCTATCGCTCCGACCACGAGATACACGACAAGGGTTGCAAGCCATCGCGCTTGCAGCCCTTTTTCGTTTGGTCCGCCGCTCGCCTCGGCCACCGGTGCCGCAGCCCGCAACCCGCGCACGAAAATTGCGCGAACACGCGATAATGTCCGCGACCAATCCGCAATCGCGCATGAAAAATCACGTTTTCAAGACCGCCGTGCTCGGCGCGCTGCTCGCAATCGGCACTCTCGGCGCGCCCGGAGTCGCATCAGCCAAGTCGCTCGACGACGCGCTCGACTGCCATTCGAACGGCCACAAGTTCGTCGCGCCGCTGCTCGCGGCAGGCGACATCCAGTCGGAGCCGATGCACGTCGAATCGAATTCGGTGAACGCGTTCCGCACGAACCATCCGCTGACCGCCTACGGCTTCGGCGTCTATGTCGTGCTCGGCTACCAGGCGAACGATCCGCTTTTCCAGCCCGGCGACGGCACGCCGATCGGCGACTGGGCGTACGGCGTCGTGGTGCGCGGCACGAAGAACGCGGTCGAACAGGCCGTGCGCAAGGCCGGCAGCGACGCGACCGTCAAGCAGGCATTCCCGTTCCTGACGGCGATCGTGTGCTCGGACTGAGCGCGTCCAAGGCAATCTGGCGGCGCGAGCGCGCCGCCGCCGTGCCGGCGCGTCACGCGCCCGTATAAACCACGCGGTACGGAATGCCGACCTTCTCCCACTCGGCCGCTTCCTGGCTGAGGCTGTAATCGGTCAGCGGGTTCTGCTCGACCCATGCGCTCGGCAGGCGAACTTCATACCCGCCCTTCTTCATCTGCGACACGGAAATGTCCGGCAGCCCGGCATCGGTCCGGCGCCGGCAAAGCAGCGCCGCGAGCCGCAGGCAGAACAGCAGCGGCCATTCGACGTCGCGCGCCTGCGACAGCTTGCCGAGCTTGCCCGCATGCCCGAGCACGAGCGCGGCAAGGCGCGCCTGGTCGGTGCGCGAGAAACCCGGCATGTCGGCGTTGCTCGCGATATAGGCCGAATGCTTGTGATACGAGCTGTGCGAGATCGACAAGCCGATCTCGTGCAACGCGGCGGCCCAACCGAGAAACATCCGGCCTTCCTCGCGTTCTTCGTCGTCGGAATCGTCAAGCTCGTCGTAGAACCGCACCGCGAGCGCGCCGATGCGCTCGGCCTGCGCGCGATCGACGCCGTAGCGGCGCGTGAAGCCCTCGACGGTCACCGCGCGCATGTCCTCGTGCTGAGTCCGGCCGAGCAGGTCGTACAGCACGCCGAGACGCAGCGCTCCGTCGGTGGTATCGACGTAGTCGACGCCCAGTTCCTCGAATACCGCGAGCATGATCGCGAGGCCGCCGGCGAGCACCGGCACGCGATCGGGCTTCAGCGCGATCAGCTTCAGCCGGTTCACGTTCTCGGACTTGATCAGCGCGCGCTTCAGGCGTTCGAGCCCGCCGCGCGAAATGCCGTGCGTGATGCCCGCGTCGTTGAAGCCGTTCGCCTCGACAAGTTCCGCGAGCGCGCGCGCGGTGCCGGACGAACCGATCGCCTGGTCCCATCCGGCCTTCTTGTATTCGCTGGAAATGATCTGGATCTCGCGCTTGGCCGCGAGTTCGGCTTGCCGCATCGTATATTCGTCGACGTTGCCGGCCGGGAAGAACGCGCGGCTATGGCTCACGCAGCCGATGTAGAGGCTCTCCATCACGATCGGCGTGTAGTGCGAGCCGATGATGAATTCTGTCGAGCCGCCGCCGATGTCGACGACGAGCCGCTTGCCCGCGCTCGCCGGCACCGAATGCGCGGCGCCCGCGTAGATCAGGCGCGCCTCTTCTCGGCCCGCGATCACTTCGATCGGGAAGCCGAGCGCCGCTTCGGCCTCGCCGAGAAATTCGCCCGCATTCTTCGCGACGCGCAGCGTGTTGGTCGCCACCGCGCGCACATGATCGGGATGGAAATCGCGCAGGCGTTCGCCGAACCGCTTGAGCGCCTCCCAGCCACGCTCCTGCGACGCGCGATCGAGCATCTTGTCGCTCGACAGGCCCGCGGCCAGTCGAACGGGCTCGCGCAGCGCATCGACGGGATAGATCTGGCTGCCCGCCGGCGTTTCCTCGACGCGCCCGACGATCAGCCGAAAGCTGTTCGAGCCGAGATCGACGGCAGCCAGCAAGTGGGGGGATGTAACCATCAGAAGGGGGCTCCGTGCGCGTTCGCCCGCGGCAGCCGGTCCGGCCACGCTGGACGATCAATCAAAGGCGACATTTTAAGCGTGGAACGCTTGCCATTGCCACGCTTCACGGGCATGTACACGGGTAGATTGTATATGGCCGAAACATTTATGAGACGAAACGGTTCAGGCGTAGAATTTCCCGATATAAATACATTATCGTCATCAGCACGTCATCGTACCGTGAGAGTTTCCGAGCGTCCTTTCGAATCATCGCCCGAATCATCCCCTACTCTGCCGATGTCCGTCCGTTATCCGCTTCTCAATCGTGAACTCGGCATCCTCGGTTTCAACGAGCGCGTGCTGGCCCAGGCGGCTGACCCGCAGATTCCGTTGCTCGAGCGCCTGCGCTTCATCTGCATCACGAGCAGCAACCTCGACGAATTTTTCGAAGTCCGGATGGCCGGCCTTCAGGAACAGATCCGCGACAACCCCGGCGCACTGACGCCCGACGGCATGTCGCTGCAGCACGCTTACGACCTCGTCGTCGAGCGCGCGCAACGGCTCGTGCACCGCCAGTACACGATGCTGCACGAAACCGTGTTGCCCGCGCTCGAACAGGAAGGCATCTACTTCCACGCGAGCGACACGTGGAACGAAGAACAGCTCGAATGGGCGCGCCGCTACTTCCTCGATGAACTGCTGCCGGTGCTGACGCCGATCGGCCTCGACCCCGCGCACCCGTTCCCGCGCGTGCTGAACAAGAGCCTGAACTTCGTCGTCGAGCTCGAGGGCCGCGACGCGTTCGGCCGCCAGGCGGTGATGGGCATCGTGCAGGCGCCGCGCGCGCTGCCGCGCGTCGTGCGCATGCCGCAGGCGCTGTCGGGCTTCGAGCACGGCTTCGTGCTGCTCAGCTCGTTCATGCAGCGCTTCGTCGGCGAACTGTTCCCGCAACTGGTCGTGAAGAGCTGCAACCAGTTTCGCATCACGCGCAACAGCGAGCTGTTCGTCGACGAGGACGAAATCACCAACCTGCGCGTCGCGCTGCAGGGCGAACTGCCCGCGCGCCACCTCGGCAACGCGGTACGGCTCGAAGTGTCGGCCGACACGCCGGCGCATATCGTGCGGCGCCTGCTCGAGGAAAGCCTGCTCGGCGAGAAGGACTGCTATCGCGTGGCCGGCTCCGTGAACCTCGTGCGGCTGATGCAGATTCCCGATCTCGTCGATCGCCCCGATCTGAAGTTCTCGCCGTTCACCGCATCGATCCCGCCCGCGATCGTCAACGCGCCGACGATGTTCGACGCGATCGACGACGGCGACATCCTGCTGCACCATCCGTACGAAAGTTTCCAGCCGGTGCTCGAACTGCTGCAGCAGGCCGCGAAAGACCCGAGCGTCGTCGCGATCAAGCAGACGATCTACCGCACCGGCACCGATTCGCCGCTGATGGACGCGCTGATGGAAGCCGCGCGCAACGGCAAGGAAGTGACCGTCGTCGTCGAGCTGCTCGCGCGCTTCGACGAGGAAACCAACATCAACTGGGCGTCTCAGCTCGAAGCCGTCGGCGCGCACGTCGTGTACGGCGTGGTCGGCCACAAGTGCCACGCGAAGATGATGCTGATCGTGCGGCGCGTCGTACAGAACGGCAAGGCGTCGCTGCGCCGCTACGTGCACCTCGGCACCGGCAACTATCACCCGCGCACCGCCCGCCTCTACACCGACTTCGGGCTGATGACGGCCGACCAGAAGATCTGCGAGGACGTCCACCACGTCTTCCAGCAACTGACCGGGATCGGCGGCGAGCTCACGCTGCACGAGCTGTGGCAGTCGCCGTTCTCGCTGCATCCGCGCATCATCGAATCGATCCGCGCGGAGATCGACAACGCGCGTGCCGGCAAGCGCGCGCGCGTGGTCGCGAAGATGAACGCGCTGCTGGAGCCGTCGGTGATCGCCGCGCTGTACGAAGCGTCGCAGGCCGGCGTCAAGGTCGACCTGATCGTGCGCGGCGTGTGCGCGCTGAAGCCCGGCGTGCCGGGGCTGTCGGACAACATCACGGTGCGCTCGATCGTCGGGCGCTTCCTCGAACACCACCGCATCTACTATTTCCACGCGGATGGCGCCGAGGACGTCTATCTGTCGAGCGCCGACTGGATGGACCGCAATCTGTTCCGCCGCGTCGAAGTCGCGTTCCCGATCCGCGAGCGCAAGCTGAAGCGCCGCGTGATCGCCGAAGGGCTGTCGGTCTGCCTCGGCGACAACCAGTCGGCCTGGCAGATGCTCAGCGACGGCCACTACCGCCGGCGTCGTGCGGGCAAGACGATCCGCAACGCGCAGCTCGGGCTGCTCGCGAAGTTCTGTTCGTAGACACGGGGCGGCGCGCGGGTTCGCGTGCCGCGTCACCAAACAAAAAAGCACAGCCCGAGGGCTGTGCTTTTTTATTTGCAGCGGGATGCCGACGTGAGGCACCCGATTCGCGTCATGCGCTCACGCTTCGAACGTCGCCGGCCGGATCGCGATGATCCGCGAGGCCGGGAAGCGTGCGGTGAACGTGCTGCCGCGTCCTTCCTCGCTCTGCACGTACAGGTGCGAGTCATGCCGCTGCAGCACGTGCTTGACGATCGCGAGGCCGAGCCCCGTGCCGCCCGTATCGCGCGAGCGGCTGCGGTCGACGCGATAGAAGCGTTCGGTCAGCCGCGGCAGGTCGGCCGCCGGGATGCCGAAGCCGCTGTCGGTGACGGAAAACACGCCTTGCGCGCCCTCGCGCCGCCACGACACGAGGATCTTGCCGCCGTCCGGCGTATAGCGGATCGCGTTGGTCACGAGATTCGCGAACGCACTGAACACTTCGGTCTGCGCGCCCGTGACGCCGAGCGTCTCGTCGATCGTGAACGCGATCTCGTGATGCCCGTTCGACAGCGTCTGCGCATCTTCCTTCAGATGGTCGAATACGGCACGCATGTCGATCGCGTGATCCATCGGCGGCTTGCTTTCGCCCTCGAGCTTCGCAAGCACCAGCAGATCGGTGACGATGTGCCGCATCCGCGACGCCTGCTGCTCCATCATCTCGAGATAGCGCGCGCGATCCTCCTCGTTCAGCGGCAGTTCGCGCATCGTCTCGAGGAAGCCCGACAGCACGGTGAGCGGCGTCTTCAGTTCGTGCGACACGTTCGCGACGAAGTCGCGCCTCATCGCGTCGGTCCGCTCGAGCTCCGTGATGTCCTGCGTGAGCAGCAGCTTGCGGTTCTCGCCGTACGGAAACACCTGCACTTCCAGCACGTTCTGCCGCGAGTCGCCCATCCCGCGCATCACGAGCGTCTCGTCGTAATGCTGCGCGTTCAGGTAGCGGACGAACTCCGGATGACGAACCAGATTCGTGATGTGCTGCCGCAGGTCGCGCTTCGCGTCGAGGCCGAAATGCACCTCCGCGATCGCGTTGCACCACTCGATCTGATCATGGTCGTCGAGCATCGCGACGCCGTTCGGCGACGCCTGGATCGCCTGGATGAAGCGCGAATGCTGCTGCTCGACCTGCCGCACCTGCGCATGCCACTGCTTCGCGAGCTTGTGCAGCCGGTAGTAGATTTCACCCCAGATGCCCGGTGCGCTCGGCACCTCGCCGTAGACGGGCGCATCGAGCAGACGCCACAGGCGTTGCGTATGGAAGGTGCTGAAGAAGCCCTGCGCGACCAGCATCACGACCGCGAACCCGAGGCCCGCGATCGGGCCGGCGAACACGCCGACCAATACGCTGATCAGCACGAGCAGCATGAGCGACACGAGAAAGCGCGCCCAGATGATGTTCATGATTCAGCGCCCGAAAGAATGAACGGCATGCCGTGGCACACGGCATGTCCGGATACGTTACGCGTGCTTGGCGAGCCGGTAGCCGCTGCCGCGCACGGTCTCGATCATCGCATCGCAACCGGCCGGTTTCAAGGCCGCGCGCAATCGTTTGATATGGACGTCGACGGTGCGCTCCTCGACGAACACGTGATCGCCCCAGACCTGATCGAGCAGTTGCGTGCGGCTGTGCACGCGCTCCGGATGCGTCATGAAGAAATGCAGCAGGCGGAATTCGGTCGGGCCGAGATCGAGCTTGATCTCGCTGCCGTCGCCGTGCGCGGCAACCCGATGCGTGGCCGGATCGAGGCGCAGCCCGTTGATCGACACGACGTCCTCGGTCAGCTGCGGCGCGCGGCGGCGCAGCACGGCCTTGATGCGCGCCATCAGTTCCTTCGGCGAGAACGGCTTCGTCACGTAGTCGTCCGCGCCGATCTCGAGGCCGAGCACCTTGTCCTGCTCGTCGCCGCGCGCGGTCAGCATGATGATCGGGATGTGCTTGGTCCGTTCGTTGTTGCGCAGGTCGCGCGCGAACGCAATGCCGGACTTGCCCGGCAGCATCCAGTCGAGCAGCACGAGATCGGGCAGCACGTCGCTGATCAGGTTCTGCGCCTGCTCGGCGTTGTACGCGCGGATCGGGCAGTGACCGGCATGCTGGAGATTCACCGAGATCAGTTCGGAAATCGCGGGCTCATCTTCGACGACGAGAATGTTGCTGGGCATCGGCACCTCTGTTCTTCCTTACGGAGTCGATTAACTGTTGGCTTCGCGATCGAGCGTGTCGCGCGGCTGGTGCCGCACGTCGGTGCCCTTCACGATGTAGATGATGAATTCGGCGATGTTCTTCGCGTGGTCGCCGATCCGTTCGATCGCCTTCGCGATGAACAGGTACTCGAGGCCGACCGAGATCGTGCGCGGGTCTTCCTGCATGTACGACACGAGCTTGCGCACGAACGCGCGGAATTCGAGGTCGATTTCCTTGTCGTCCTTGACGATCTGCGCAGCCGCCACCGTATCGAGGCGCGCGAACGCGTCGAGCGCGCGGCGCAGGATCGTCACGGCCATCTCGCCCGACACCTTGATCTCGGCGATGTTCACCGCACGCGCGGCCGGCTCGTCGATCAGGCGGCGCACGCGCTTCGCGATCTTCTCGGCCTCGTCGCCGGCGCGCTCGAGGTTCGTAATCGTTTTCGAAATCGACATCAGAAGACGCAGGTCGCGCGCGGCCGGCTGCCTCCGCGCGATGATGTTGCCGCACTCCTGGTCGATGTCGACTTCCATCGCGTTCAGCGTTTCCTCGGCCGCGATCACCTTCTCGGCCGTCTCGCGGTCGAATTCGTTCAGCGCATGCATCGCGCCGACGATCTGCGACTCGACGAGCCCGCCCATTTCCAGCACTTTCGACGACACGGCATTCAGGTCCGCGTCGAACTGGCTCGACAGATGTTTATCCGACATGGTTGTGATTCTCCGTCATCAGCCGAAACGGCCGGTGATGTAGTCTTCCGTTTCCTTGCGCACCGGCTTGATGAAGATCTTTTCGGTTTCGCCGAATTCGATCAGCTCGCCCAGGTACATGTAGGCCGTGTAGTCCGAGCAGCGCGCGGCCTGCTGCATGTTGTGCGTGACGATCACGACCGTGTAGTCGCTCTTCAGCTCCGCGATCAGCTCCTCGATGCGGCCCGTCGAGATCGGGTCGAGCGCCGAGCACGGCTCGTCGAGCAGCAGCACTTCCGGACGGATCGCGATACCGCGCGCGATGCACAGACGCTGTTGCTGGCCGCCGGACAGCCCGTAACCGCTCTGGCTCAGCTTGTCCTTCACTTCGTTCCACAGCGCGGCCTTCGTCAGCGCCCACTCGACGCGATCGTCCATCTCCGAGCGCGTGAGCTTCTCGAACATCTTCACGCCGAACGCGATGTTGTCGTAGATCGACATCGGGAACGGGGTCGGCTTCTGGAACACCATGCCGATCCGCGCGCGCAGCAGCGAAATGTCGCGCTTGGTGGTCAGCAGGTTCTCGCCGTCCATCAGGATTTCGCCCTCGGCGCGCTGCTCCGGATAGAGCGCGTACATCTTGTTGAACGTGCGCAGGAGCGTCGACTTGCCGCAACCCGACGGACCGATGAACGCCGTCACCTTCCCTTCGGGAATGCGCAGGTTGATGTTCTTCAGCGCGTGGAACTTGTTGTAGAAGAAGTTGAGGTTGTTGACCTCGATCTTCGCGTTCAGCGGCGCCAGCGGACGGCCATGTGCCGCATCTTGTGTGCCGGCGGGCGCAGCGGTGCGCTCGACGGGATTCAGGTGGCTTTCTGCCATATTCATCGGATTGCTCCGCCGTTACTTTTTCGAGAAGATCGAGCGCGCCAGGATGTTGAGTCCGAGCACCCCGAGCGTGATCAGGAACACGCCCGCCCATGCGAGCGACTGCCATTCGGCGAACGGGCTCATCGCGAACTTGTAGATCGTGACGGGCAGGTTCGCAATCGGCTGGCTCATGTCCCACGAGAAGAACTGGTTCGACAGCGCGGTGAACAGCAGCGGCGCCGTTTCGCCGGCGATCCGCGCGACCGCGAGCAGCACGCCCGTCACGATCCCGCCGACCGATGCGCGCAGCGTGATCTTCAACACCATCCGCCACTTCGGCGTGCCGAGCGCGACGGCTGCTTCGCGCAGCGCGTTCGGCACCAGCTTCAGCATGTTCTCGGTCGTGCGGATCACGATCGGAATCTGCAGCAGCGCCAGCGCGATCACGCCGGCCCAGCCCGAGAAGCGCCCCGACTTCGCGACGACGATCGCGTAGACGAACAGCCCGATGACGATCGACGGCGCCGACAGCAGGATGTCGTTGATGAAGCGGATCGTGCTCGCCAGCAGGTTCTTCTGGCCGTATTCGGCAAGATAGACGCCCGCGAGGATGCCGATCGGCGTGCCGACCAGCGTGCCGAAACCGCACAGCAGCAGGCTGCCGACGATCGCGTTCGCCAGGCCGCCGCCTTCCGTGTTCGGTGCCGGCGTCGATTCGGTGAACAGCTGCAGCGACAGACCGCCGACGCCGAGATGCACCGTGGTGTAGAGAATCCACACGAGCCACAACAGGCCGAACGCCATCGCGGCGAGCGACGCGGTCAGCGCGATCGCGTTGGTCACCTTGCGCTTGCGCTGCAGGCGGTTGCGCATCGCGTCGAGCGCGGCGCCATTCGGCCCCGGGAAATTCATGACGGGCTCGCTCATTTCTTGCCCTCTCCCTTCTCGAGACGAAGCAGCAGCAGTTTGGAGATGGACAGCACGATGAACGTGATCACGAACAGGATCAGGCCCAGTTCCATCAGCGCGGACGTATGCAGGCCCGGTTGCGCTTCCGCGAATTCGTTCGCGAGCGCCGACGTGATGCTGTTGCCCGGCGCGAACAGCGACACGCTGTCGAGCAGGTTGGTGTTGCCGATCACGAAGGTCACGGCCATCGTTTCGCCGAGCGCGCGGCCGAGGCCGAGCATCACGCCGCCGATCACGCCGGTCTTCGTGTAGGGCAGCACGACTTTCCACATCACTTCCCACGTCGTGCAGCCGATCCCGTAAGCCGATTCCTTCAGCAGCACGGGCGTGACTTCGAACACGTCGCGCATCACCGACGCGATGTACGGGATGATCATGATCGCGAGGATCACGCCGGCCGCGAGAATGCCGATGCCGATCGGCGGGCCCGACGTCAGCGGACCGAGCACCCACACGTCCTTGAAGAGACGGCCGATCGGCTTCTGGAAGTATTCGGCGAAGATCGGCGCGAACACGAGCAGGCCCCACATGCCGTACACGATCGACGGAATCGCGGCGAGCAGCTCGATCGCGATGCCGAGCGGGCGACGCAGCCACACGGGCGACAATTCGGTGAGGAACAGTGCGATGCCGAAGCTGACGGGCACCGCGATGACGAGCGCGATGAGCGACGTCACGATCGTGCCGTAGATCGGCACGACCGCGCCGTAAATATCCGAGTTCGGATCCCACTCGGTTTGCAACAAGAAGCCGAGGCCGAACTTCTGGATGGTCGGCATCGACGCAATGATCAGGGAAACGATGATCCCGCCCAGCAGCAGCAGGGTCACGATCGCGGCCAGCCGTGCGAGGCCGCCGAACAGAACGTCTCCGAGACGGCTCGGCGCGCGTTGCTGCGCGGCATCGGACCGGGAAGACGTGTAGGAAATATCAGACATGGGCGCCTGTTCTGGATCGCCGGGCGCCGTGACGCCCGGCCTTACCGCACACACTGCCCAGCCGGCACGGCCGGGCAGCGAACCGCTGGATTGCTTACTCCGTGGCGACCGGCTTGCCCGATGCGTCCGTCACCTTCGTCTTCCACTGCTTGCGGATTTCCGTCTCGACCGTCGCCGGCAGCGAGATGTAGTCGAGGCTGTCGGCTGCCTTCTCGCCGTTCTTGAACGCCCAGCTGAAGAACTTCAGCGTTTCGGCGCCCTGCTCCGGCTTGTCCTGCTTCGCGTGCAGCAGCACGAACGTCGCGCCGACGACCGGCCATGCTTCCTTGCCCGGCTGGTTCGTCAGGATCTGGTAGAACGACTTCGACCAGTTCGCGCCGGCAGCAGCGGCCTTGAACGTTTCGGTCTTCGGCTCGACCACCGTGCCCATCGAGTTCTTCAGGGCCGTGTAGGTCATGTTGTTCTTCTTCGCGTACGCCCATTCGACGTAGCCGATCGCGCCCGGCAGGCGCTGCACGAAGGCCGCGACGCCGTCGTTGCCCTTGCCGCCCGTGCCCGTCGGCCAGTTGACCGTCGTGCCTTCGCCGATCTTCGACTTCCACTCGTCGTTGACCTTCGACAGGTAGTTCGTCCAGATGAAGCTCGTGCCCGAGCCGTCAGCACGGCGAACGACCGCGATGTCCGTATCCGGCAGCTTGACCTTCGGGTTCAGCGCGGCGATCGCCGGGTCGTTCCACTTCTTGATCTTGCCGAGGTAGATGTCGCCGAGCACCGGGCCCGACAGCGTCAGTTCGCCGGCCTTCACGCCCGGCACGTTGACGACCGGCACCACGCCGCCGACCACCGTCGGGAACTGGAACAGGCCTTCCTTCGCGAGTTCTTCATCCTTCAGCGGAGCGTCCGAACCGGCAAAATCGACCGTCTTCGCGTTGATCTGCTTGAGGCCGCCCGACGAACCGATACCCTGGTAGTTCACCTTCGCGCCGCCGGCCTGCTGGTAGTCGGCAGCCCATTTCGTATAAATCGGCATCGCGAACGTGCTGCCTGCGCCCGTGATGTCGGCAGCTTGCGCGGCGACTGCGAAAAGCGCGCCAGCCAGGCCGGCAATCGCGGTTTGCATCAATTTCATGAGACCTCCAGTGTGTGAGCGGATGACTACGGCACCGCGAAGGTTAGGGGCTCCTCATGACGATAATGTGACAATCGATGAAACTGGCGTGACAGTAACATGACTGGTTGAAAGGGTGTATCGGGCCCTGTGCGGGCGGCCGCGCAGGGGCAGCGCGGCGGGAAATGACGGCAAGAATTGCCGGTCAGGAAGGGCTGTGCGGCACCCGCCGATGCGAGGTCCGGAGCGAATCGTGTTCACCGCACATGGGGCAGGAAACCCTTTGCGGCGGTCATCACGATTTAGGGTCGGATGTTTTCTTGCGTCAGACGAAATCCGCGCCGAAGTCATCCTCTATTTAATAGCGCAAACCTTTGCGTCTGACGAATTGCGGCGCCCGAGGGCGCCGCTTGTCGAATCATCGGAGAGGCGGCGCGCGCACGGCCGGACCGGTCGCGCGCCGTCACCGATTCGGCTCAGCTCGTCGCCACGCGCACCGCGTCGGCGATCGCTTCCGCGTGACGGGTCGCGTCGGCCGCATGCTGTGCCTCGACCATCACGCGCAGCACGGGCTCGGTGCCCGATGCGCGGATCAGCACTCGGCCGCGGCCGGCGAGCGCGCTTTCGGCTGCGTCGATCGCCGCGCGAATCGATGCGCTGCCCTTCCAGTCGGCACCCGGCTTCATCCGCACGTTGATCAGCTTCTGCGGGAACAGCGTGACGCCGTCCAGCATCTGCGCAAGCGTACGGCCGCTGCGCTTGAGCGCGGCCAGCACGAGCAGCGCCGACACGATGCCGTCGCCGGTCGAATGGCGGTCGAGCGACAGGATGTGGCCCGAGCCTTCCGCACCGAGCTGCCAGCCGCGCTCGCGCAACTGTTCGAGCACGTAGCGATCGCCGACGGCCGCCCGCACGAACTGCACGCCCTCGCGCTGCAGCGCGACCTCGACCGCGAGGTTCGTCATCAGCGTGCCGACCGCGCCGTCGACCTTGCCGGCGGTCGCAATCCGGTCCTTCACGAGTACGTAGAGCAATTCGTCGCCGTTGTACAGCCGGCCCGTCGCATCCACGACCTGCAGGCGGTCCGCATCGCCGTCGAGCGCGATGCCGAGGTCCGCATGGTTCGCCCGCACCGCACGCACCAGTGCGTCGGGCGCCGTTGCGCCGACACCGTCGTTGATGTTGAAGCCGTTCGGCGCGACACCGATCGGAATCACGTCCGCGCCGAGTTCGTGGAATACGTGCGGCGCGATCTGGTACGCGGCGCCGTGGGCGCAGTCGATCACGAGCTTCAGCCCGCGCAGGTCGTATGCGGCCGGGAATGTGCTCTTGCAGAACTCGATGTAGCGGCCGGCCGCGTCGTCGAGGCGACGCGCCTTGCCGAGCCGGTCCGACGACGCGCATTCGAGCGGCTTGTCGAGCCATGCCTCGATCTCGGCCTCGGTATCGTCCGGCAGCTTGTTGCCGTCGGCGGAGAAGAACTTGATCCCGTTGTCCTGATACGGGTTGTGCGATGCGCTGATCACGACACCGGCCGACAGGCGCAGCGCGCGCGTCAGGTACGCGACGCCCGGCGTCGGCATCGGGCCGGCCAGCATCACGTCCACGCCAGCCGCCGAAAAACCGGCCTCGAGCGCGGCCTCGAGCATGTAGCCCGACACGCGCGTGTCCTTGCCGATCAGCACCGTCGGACGCGCACCCGCCGCGACGTCGGCCGCGCCGGCCAGCACCTTGCCGGCCGCATAGCCGAGACGCAACACGAAATCAGGCGTGATGGGCGCCTCGCCCACCGTGCCGCGAATGCCGTCCGTGCCGAAATATCGACGTCCCATGGCGAACCTTCCTCCTTCGTCTTTCTGACTTCTGACTTATCGTTGCCGCGCGGCTTCGCGCACGGCGTTCCAGACCTTCAGCGCATCGACCGTCGCCGCGACGTCGTGCACACGCACGATCGCCGCGCCGCGCCCGACTGCGCACAATGCTGCCGCGACGCTCGCCGCGACGCGTTCGATCGGCGGCTTGCCGCCGATCACCGCGCCGAGCATCGACTTGCGCGACATGCCCGCGAGAATCGGATATGCGCGCCCGTCGGGCCGCGCGGGCGTCGTGTCCGGCAACGCGGCCAGCAGCGCGTAGTTGTCGTCGACCACCGCCTTGCCGAATCCAAACCCGGGATCGACGCAGATCCGTTCCGCTGCGACGCCCGCGTCGCGCAGCGCCTGCGCGCGTGCTGCGAGAAAGTCGCGCACGTCGGTCACGACGTCGCCGTAGTCGGGCTCGCCGACCTGCATCGTCTGCGGCTCGCCGAGCATGTGCATCGCGCACAGTCCGCTGTTGCCTTCACGCACCGCGTCGATCGCACCCGGCTGGCGGAACCCCCAGATGTCGTTGATCATATCCGCGCCGGCAGCGAGCGCCGCACGCATCACGGCAGGCTTGTAGGTGTCGATCGACAGCGGCACGTTCAACGGCCGCAGTGCTTCGACGAGCGGGATCACGCGCGCGAGTTCCTCGTCGAGCGGCACGGGCGGCGCACCGGGGCGCGTCGACTCGCCGCCGATGTCGATCAGGTCGACGCCTTCGGCGATCATCCGCTCGGCCTGGCGCAGCGCATCGTCGCGCGCGAGGAAGCGGCCGCCGTCGGAAAACGAATCGGGGGTGGCGTTGAGAATGCCCATCACGCGCGGGCGTTCGAACGTCAGCGAGAAACGGCCGCACTGGAGCGGCGCGGGAATGGAGGCTGAAACTGCGGATTCGGGCACGGGCGGGAGGTGTTGATGAATGCAAAACGGGCCGGTGTGAAGCCACACCAGCCCGTGAACGGTGCTACGGCGAAGGTCAGGCCGGCGAAGCAGGCGCCGGCGCGTTGCCGGGCTTCACTTCGGCGGCCGTGCCGCCACCCGAGGAATCGCCGCCAACGGCCGGCGAGCTCTTCGGCGAGCGCGGCGGACGCCCTTCCATGATGTCGTTGATCTGATCGGCGTCAATCGTCTCCCACTCCATCAGCGCGGCTGTCATTGCCTCGACCTTGTCGCGGTTCTCTTCGAGCAGGCGACGCGCAAGGCCGTACTGCTCGTCGAGCACGCGGCGGATTTCGCCGTCGACCTTCTGCTGCGTCGCTTCCGAGATCGTGCGGGTGAAGCCGCGGCCGAACGGGCCGCTGTCGTTCTCGTCGTCGACGTAGACCATCGGTCCGAGCGCGTCGGTCATGCCGAAACGCGCCACCATCGCACGCGCCGTCTGCGTCGCCTTGTTGAAGTCGTCCGACGCGCCGGTGCTGATCAGGTTCAGGAACAGCTCCTCGGCCACGCGGCCGCCGAACAGGATCGCCAGACGGTCGAGCAGGTAGTCCTTCGAGTACGTCTCATTGTCATGCTCGGGCAGCTGCCACGTGACACCCAGCGCGCGACCGCGCGGGATGATCGTGACCTTGTGCACCGGGTCGGCCTTCGGCAGCAGCTTCGCGATCACAGCGTGGCCCGACTCGTGGTAAGCCGTCGCACGCTTCGCTTCTTCGCGAATCACCGCCGACTTGCGCTCCGGACCCATGAAGATCTTGTCCTTCGCGTCCTCGAAATCCTGCATCTCGACGATGCGCTTGCCACGGCGGGCGGCGAACAGCGCCGCTTCGTTCACGAGGTTCGCGAGATCGGCGCCCGAGAAGCCCGGCGTGCCGCGTGCGATGACCGCCGCGTCGACGTCGTTCGCGATCGGTACCTTGCGCAGGTGCACGCGCATGATCTGCTCGCGGCCGCGAATGTCCGGCAGGCCGACATAGACCTGGCGGTCGAAACGGCCCGGACGCAGCAGCGCCTTGTCGAGCACATCGGAACGGTTGGTCGCGGCGATCACGATCACGCCCGAGTTCGCTTCGAAGCCGTCCATCTCGACCAGCATCTGGTTCAGCGTCTGCTCGCGCTCGTCGTTGCCGCCGCCCATGCCGGCGCCGCGATGACGGCCGACCGCGTCGATTTCGTCGATGAACACGATGCACGGTGCGTGCTTCTTCGCCTGCTCGAACATGTCGCGCACACGGGCCGCGCCGACGCCGACGAACATTTCGACGAAGTCGGAACCCGAGATGCTGAAGAACGGCACCTTCGCTTCACCGGCGATCGCGCGGGCGAGCAGCGTCTTGCCGGTACCCGGAGGGCCGACGAGCAGCACGCCGCGCGGAATGCGACCGCCCAGCTTCTGGAATTTCTGCGGGTCGCGCAGGAAGTCGACGAGCTCGGACACTTCTTCCTTCGCTTCGTCGCAGCCTGCGACGTCGGAGAAGTTCACCGCGTTGTTGTTCTCGTCGATCAGCCGCGCACGCGATTTCCCGAACGAAAATGCGCCGCCTTTGCCGCCTCCCTGCATCTGCCTCATCATGTAGAACCAGAACACGATGATCAGGATCGTCGGCCCGAGGTAGTACAACGCGGACATCAGCGCGTTCGGCTCGTCATCGGCCTTGCCGCTGACCTGCACGCCGTACTTCATCAGATCGCCGACCATCCAGATGTCGCCGGGCGACACGATCTGGTATTTCTGGCCATCAGCCGGAGTGACGGTGAGGTTGCGCCCCTGCACGATGACGTTCTTGACCTTGCCGTTCTTGGCGTCGTCCATGAACTGCGAATAGGACACACCTTCCTGGACGCGGGGCTTGTCGAACTGCTTGAACACCGTAAACAGCACCAGTGCGATCACCAGCCACACTGCTGCCTTCGAAAACATATTGTTGTTCAAAGCACCACTCCTTCACTCGTAGACGAGCGCCTACATTTTCCTTGCGGCGCTCCTCGGTCATTCTAATCCAGTCCGACCACCCCTGCCATAAGCATTGACAACCGTCGCGATAGCGCTTCGCTTGTCTGGCAAGGGCCGGAGCCCGTTTGCGGCACCGCGCCCCGCGTCACCGCGGATGCTTCAGTTGCCGGCCCAAAATGAACGTTTCGGACGATTTGTCGCGGGACGCCTTCGGCTTGCGCGGCGCGACGATCTTAAACTGCTGTTTGAACTTTTCGACGATCTGGCTGTAGCCGCTGCCGTGGAAACACTTCACGAGCAGCGCACCTTCCGGCTTCAGATGATTCTGCGCAAATTCGAGCGCCAGATCGCACAGATGCTCGATGCGCGCCGCGTCCGCCGAGGCCACGCCCGAGAGGTTGGGGGCCATGTCCGAAATAACAAGGTCCACCGAGCGGCCTTCGAGCACTTCCTCGAGCCGGTGAAGAACCTCGTCCTCGCGGAAGTCGCCCTGGAGGAAGTGGACGTCGGCGATCGGTTCCATCGGCAGGATGTCGAGCGCGACGATCGTGCCGTCGATGCCGCCTTCGCGCTCCGCGTCACGCTTCTTGCCCTGCGCGAGCTTGTTGCGGGCATACTGGCTCCAGCTGCCCGGCGTCGCGCCGAGATCGACGATCACCTGGCCCGGACGGATCAGCTTGTCCTGCTCGTCGATTTCCTTCAGCTTGTACGCGGCACGCGCGCGATAGCCCTCCCGCTGCGCCATTTTGACGTACGGGTCGTTGATGTGGTCGTGCAGCCAGTGCTGGTTAAAGCGGTTTTTTGCCATTCGAGAGAGAGATTGCTGCTATTTGCTTCGTGAAGCCGTGCTTTTGGCGGATAATACGCGTCTTCTTCGCGCGGCTGCGGCCCCTTCCGGGCCCAAGCCGCGATTTTACGTGGTTTCGGCGCGCGGCTGATGCGGTAACTTCCCGCGATTCGCTTCTGATGCAGCGCGCCCCTATTTAGATTTCGACATTTCCATGCCCGCCCTTTCGCTTTCCCCCGCCGAGCGCTCCGCGCTGCGCTCCCAGGCCCATGCGCTCAAGCCCGTCGTGCTGATCGGCGCCGACGGGCTGACCGACGCCGTGCTGAAGGAAATCAAGGTGCACCTCGCCGCGCACCAGTTGATCAAGATCCGCGTGTTCGGTGACGAGCGCGACGAGCGCGTCGCCATTTACGACGAGATCTGCGACCGCCTGAACGCGGCGCCGATCCAGCACATCGGCAAGCTGCTGGTGATCTGGAAGCCCGAGGCTGCCGTGGCGGCCCCGGCCCGCGGCCGTCGTGCCGGCGCGCTGCCGAGCGCGGCCGAAGCCGTCGACGACAAGAAAGGCCGTGCGCCGCGCACCGTCAAGGTCGTCAAGGTGTCGCCGAACGCGAGCCCCGTGCGCCGTCCGAGGCCGGTAAAGGTCACGGTGCGCGGCAACGAGCGCGTGACGGCGGGCGGCACCGTGAAGCGTGCGAAAAAGCGTCAGGCCAGCACGAAGCGGCCGCACCAAGGCAAGTAATCCTGCCGCGCGGCACGGGGCACCCCGTGCCGCCCTGCCGGTGCGGCGCACACGCCGTTCAGGCGTCTCGCGCCGGCAAACGCCAGATCAGCATCAGCCCCAGCACGCTCTCGACGAGATAGAACAGGCTCGACACGCCGTGCAGCATCCCGAAGCGGCTCGCATACGGCGAGTTCGCGATATCGGTGCCCGCCTCCATCGCGGCCACCCGCAGCGCGTTCATGAACGGCTGCAGCGCAAAATACCCGACCAGCACGCACGCGACCATCGCCGCGACGATCCAGCGCACGCGCCGGTAATCGCCGCTGCCGCGCCGCACCTGCTGGTTCGACAGCGCGAGCAGCAACACGCCGCATACGACACCGAGGATCGCCTCGATGCGAAACAACTGGGCGGCGACCGAGCCGGCCGTCATCCGCTCCAGCGTCTTGAACAGCACTGGCGCGACCGCATACCCGATCGTCAGCAGGCTGCCGACCCACACGGCCGACAGCAGACGGAACACGCGATGCGGCATCACGTCGCCCCGCTTCAGATGTAGCTGACCGAGATGATTTCGTATTCGCGCACGCCGCTCGGCGCCTGCACGGCCGCGACGTCGCCTTCGGACTTGCCGATCAGCGCGCGTGCGATCGGCGAGCTGACCGAGATCAGGCCGTGATCGATGTCGGCTTCGTCGTCGCCGACGATCTGGTACTTGACGGTGTCGCCGGACTCGAGATCCTCGAGTTCGACCGTCGATGCGAAGACCACGCGGCCTTCAGCGTCGAGCACGGTGGGATCGATGACCTGCGCGGCCGAAAGCTTCGATTCGATTTCCGCGATGCGACCCTCGATGAAGCCCTGCTTTTCTTTCGCAGCGTCGTATTCGGCGTTTTCGGACAGATCGCCCTGTGCGCGGGCCTCCGCGATCGCGTTGATCACGGCCGGCCGCTCGACGGACTTGAGGCGCTGCAATTCATCGCGCAGTTGCTCTGCGCCACGCTTTGTCAACGGAATGGTGCTCATAAACGGCTCAATCGCTAAAAACGGCTATAAAAAAAATCACCGCGATTAAGCGCATTTCCGGCGAACCGGAAACACCGCTTAATCGCGGCACGTGTTGCTTCGACAGGTAACTGAACGCTTAGTTTAGGCGAGCATGAAGACCTTGTAAATCATAGACTTCCAGATCCTTCAGGTAGCGCAAGCCTTCGACAGCCGCGCGCGCGCCCGACATCGTCGTGTAGTACGTGACCTTGTGCGCCTGCGCGCTCATGCGGATCGAACGCGAATCGGCGATCGCCTGGCGCGTCTCGTCGACCGTCGTGAACACGAGTGCGATCTCGCCGTTCTTGATCATGTCGACGATGTGCGGACGGCCGTCCTTCACCTTGTTGACGACCTTCACCGGCACGCCGGCCGCTTCGATCGCGGCAGCCGTGCCCTTGGTCGCGACGATCGGGTAGCCGAGGTCGTGCAGCATGCGCGCGACTTCGACCGCCTTCGGCTTGTCGGCGTCCATCACGGTCAGCAGCACCGTGCCCGACTCCGGCAGGCGCGAGCCCGCCGCGAGCTGCGACTTGAACAGCGCCTCGCCGAACGTCTGGCCGACACCCATCACTTCGCCGGTCGAACGCATTTCAGGCCCGAGGACCGGATCGACGGTCGGGAACTTGACGAACGGGAACACCGCTTCCTTCACGCTGAAGTACGGCGGCTCGACTTCCTTCGTCACGCCCTGCTGCGCGAGCTTCTGGCCGACCATCGCGCGCGCCGCGATCTTCGCGAGCGGCAGGCTGGTCGCCTTCGACACGTACGGCACCGTGCGCGATGCGCGCGGGTTCACTTCGAGCACGTAGATGATGTCCTGCTTCGAACCGTCCGCCTGCGGCACCTGCTGGATCGCGAACTGCACGTTCATCAGGCCGACCACGTTCAGCGCCTTCGCCATCGCGCCCGTCTGGCGCTTCAGTTCGGCAACGGTTTCCTTCGACAGCGAGTACGGCGGCAGCGAGCATGCCGAGTCGCCCGAGTGGACGCCCGCCTGCTCGATGTGTTCCATCACGCCGCCGATGAACACCGACTCGCCGTCGCAGATGCAGTCGACGTCGCATTCGATCGCGTCGTTCAGGAAGCGGTCGAGCAGCACCGGCGAATCGTTCGACACCTTCACGGCCTCGCGCATGTAGCGCTCGAGGTCGCGCGGCTCATGGACGATTTCCATCGCGCGGCCGCCCAGCACGTACGACGGGCGCACGACGAGCGGGTAGCCGATTTCGGCCGCCAGTGCGAGCGCTTCGTCTTCGGCGCGTGCGGTGCGGTTCGGCGGCTGGCGCAGGCCGAGGTCCTGCAGCAGCTTCTGGAAGCGTTCGCGGTCTTCGGCCGCATCGATCATGTCCGGCGACGTGCCGACGATCGGCACGCCGTGTGCCTCGAGGTCGAGCGCGAGCTTCAGCGGCGTCTGGCCGCCGTACTGGACGATCACGCCGACGGGCTTTTCCTTGTCGACGATCTCGAGCACGTCTTCCAGCGTCAGCGGCTCGAAGTACAGGCGGTCGGACGTGTCATAGTCGGTCGACACCGTTTCCGGGTTGCAGTTGACCATGATCGTTTCGTAGCCGTCCTCGCGCATCGCGAGCGCCGCGTGCACGCAGCAGTAGTCGAACTCGATGCCCTGGCCGATCCGGTTCGGGCCGCCGCCCAGCACCATGATCTTCTTGTTGGTGGTCGGCTGCGCCTCGCACTCTTCCTCGTAGGTCGAGTACATGTAGGCCGTCTTGGTCGCAAACTCGGCCGCGCAGGTGTCGACGCGCTTGTAGACCGGGCGCACGTTCAGTTCGACGCGGCGGCGGCGGACGTCTTCCGGCGTCGCGCCGAGCAGCTTCGCGAGTCGACGGTCGGAGAAGCCGCTCTGCTTCAGGAAGCGCAGCTCGTCGAACGTCAGCGACGCGAGCGTGCGGCCCGCGAGCGCCTTTTCCTTCAGGATGATCTGCTCGATCTGCTCGAGGAACCACGGGTCGATCGCGGTTTCCGCGAAGATTTCCTCGGCCGTCATGCCGATGCGGAATGCATCGCCGACGTACCAGATGCGGTCCGGGCCCGGCTCGTGGATCTCGATCGCGATCTCGTCGCGGTCGGTCGACTTCTCGTCGAGACCGTCGACGCCGACTTCGAGGCCGCGCAGCGCCTTCTGGAACGATTCCTGGAACGTACGGCCGATCGCCATCACTTCGCCGACCGACTTCATCTGCGTGGTCAGGCGCGAATCGGCTTCGCGGAACTTCTCGAACGCGAAACGCGGGATCTTCGTGACGACGTAGTCGATCGTCGGCTCGAACGATGCCGGCGTCTGGCCGCCGGTGATTTCGTTCTTCAGCTCGTCGAGCGTGTAGCCGACCGCCAGCTTCGCCGCGACCTTCGCGATCGGGAAGCCGGTCGCCTTCGACGCGAGCGCCGACGAACGCGACACCCGCGGGTTCATCTCGATGACGACCATGCGGCCGTCCTTCGGGTTGATCGAGAACTGCACGTTCGAGCCGCCGGTGTCGACGCCGATCTCGCGCAGCACCGCGAGCGATGCGTTACGCAGGATCTGGTATTCCTTGTCGGTGAGCGTCTGCGCCGGCGCGACCGTGATCGAGTCGCCGGTGTGCACGCCCATCGGGTCGAGGTTTTCGATCGAGCACACGATGATGCAGTTGTCGGCGCGGTCGCGCACGACTTCCATCTCGTATTCCTTCCAGCCGAGCAGCGACTCTTCGATCAGCAACTCGCGCGTGGGCGACAGGTCGAGACCGCGCTTGCAGATCTCTTCAAACTCTTCGCGGTTGTACGCAATGCCGCCGCCCGAGCCGCCGAGCGTGAACGACGGACGGATCACGACCGGATAGCCGCTGCCGCCGGTGCCGGCCATGATCTCGGCATGCACCTGGGTCGCCTCTTCCATCGAGTGCGCGATGCCCGACTTCGCGGAGCCGAGACCGATCTTGGTCATCGCTTCCTTGAACTTCTGGCGGTCTTCCGCCTTGTCGATCGCTTCCGGCGACGCGCCGATCAGCTCGACGCCGAACTTCTCGAGCACG
The DNA here is from genome assembly GCF_902833125.1 of Burkholderia sp. BCC1640. Lineage (NCBI taxonomy): Bacteria > Pseudomonadati > Pseudomonadota > Betaproteobacteria > Burkholderiales > Burkholderiaceae > Burkholderia > Burkholderia sp. BCC1640. The sequence continues at coordinate 34,343 of NZ_CADFEF010000016.1, forward strand.
CCGTGGTGGTGCAGGTCGAGCGCGCAGTTCAGCGCGGTCTGGCCGCCCATCGTCGGCAGGATCGCGTCCGGGCGCTCCTTCTCGATGATGCGTGCGACGACTTCCCACGTGATCGGCTCGATGTAGGTGACGTCGGCCGTGTTCGGGTCGGTCATGATCGTCGCCGGGTTGCTGTTCACGAGGACGACCTTGTAGCCCTCTTCACGCAGCGCCTTGCAAGCCTGCGCGCCCGAATAGTCGAACTCGCAAGCCTGGCCGATGATGATCGGGCCGGCGCCGATGATGAGGATGCTTTTGATGTCTGTGCGTTTTGGCATGGCTTGTGAATTCAGTAAGTAATCTTTGTCGTGGCGTTGTCGCGGATCGGCGGCTGCGCTCAGCTCATGGTGGCGAGCGCGAGCTTCACCGAGAAACCGATGAACAGGCCGCCCACGCTGCTCGCCGCGCCCGCCGCGAGCTTGCGGCGGCGGCGGAAATGCTCGGCGAGCCGCGCGCCCGCGAAGATCAGCGTGCTCAGGTACAGGAAGCTCGCGCATTGCGCGATCGCCCCGAGCACGACGAACGACAGCGCGGGATGCGGGAACGCCGGGTCGACGAACTGGATGAAGAACGAGATGAAGAACAGGATCGCCTTCGGATTAAGGAGGCTCACGATCAGCGCCTTGCGGAACGGCCGCTCGCCATCGACCGCACGCGGTGCATCGGCCGGCGCATCGGCGCGCGCGCGCAGCTTCCGCCACGCGCCGCGCAGCATCCCGGCACCGATGTACAGCAGGTACGCGGCGCCGCCGTACTTGACGACGGAGAACAGCAGCGGGTTCGCCTTCAGCAGCGACGCGACGCCCGCGGCGGACAGCACCATCAGCACCGTGTCGCCGAGGAACACGCCGCAGGCCGCGCGATATCCGGCCTTCACGCCGCGCTGCGCCGCGAGCGACAGCACGTACATCGAGTTCGGCCCCGGCAGCAGGATAATGAAGATCACGCCGAACACGTAGGTCCAGATATCCGTGATGCCGAGTGCGTGGCCGAACATGATGCGAATCTCCCGTTCTTCGGTTGCTTCAGTTGCGTCAGGCGTTGCGCTGCTTCGCCGCGTCCATCAGTGCGGTGAAGCGGTCGAACAGATACGCGATGTCGTGCGGGCCGGGCGACGCTTCCGGGTGGCCCTGGAAGCAGAATGCCGGCTTGTCGGTCAGCTCGAAGCCCTGCAGCGTGCCGTCGAACAGCGACACGTGCGTCACGCGCGCGTTGGCCGGCAGCGAATCCGCGTCGACCGCGAAACCGTGGTTCTGCGACGTGATCACCACGCGACCGTCGCCGAGATCCTTCACCGGGTGGTTCGCGCCGTGGTGGCCCGTCTTCATCTTCAGCGTCTTCGCGCCGACCGCGAGGCCCATGATCTGGTGGCCGAGGCAGATGCCGAAGGTCGGCACGCCGCGCTCGATGAATTCCTTGGCCGCCGCGATCGCGTAGTCGCACGGCTCCGGATCGCCGGGGCCGTTCGACAGGAAGATGCCGTCCGGATTCAGTGCCAGCGCGTCGGCCGCGCTCGCCTCGGCCGGCAGCACCGTCACGTGGCAGCCGCGCTCCGCGAGCATGCGCAGAATGTTGTACTTGACGCCGAAGTCGTACGCGACGACGCGGTACTTCGGCGCTTCCTGCATGCCGTAGCCGCTGCCGAGGCGCCATTCGGTCTGCTTCCACTCGAACGGCTTCGTGGTCGACACGACCTTCGCGAGATCCATGCCCGCGAGGCCCGGGAACGAGCGCGCGAGTTCGATCGCCTTCGCCTCGTCGTTCGAGCCGGCCAGGATGCAGCCGTTCTGCGCGCCCTTGTCGCGCAGGATACGGGTCAACTTGCGAGTATCGATGCCGGCGATCGCGACGACGCCTTCGTCGCGCAGGTAGTCGCCGAGCGTGCGGTCCATGCGGAAATTCGATGCGAGCGTCGGCAGATCACGGATGATCAGGCCGGCGGCATGGACTTTCGTGGCTTCGACGTCTTCGGCGTTGACGCCGACGTTGCCGATATGCGGGTAGGTGAGCGTGACGATCTGACGCGCGTAGCTCGGATCAGTCAGGATTTCCTGATAGCCGGTAATCGCGGTGTTGAACACGACTTCACCGATCGTGTGGCCTTCGGCCCCGATCGAATAACCACGAAAGACCGTGCCGTCGGCGAGTGCAAGCAAGGCGGGAGAAAAAGACGGCAACACGGGAGGCTCCTTGGGGAACACCCTGCTGCCGACCTGTTTACCCTGCCGCGCGAGCGCCGCGCTGCGTAGGCGCGCGGAGTCGCTAGCTGGACGCGACCTGCGGTGTCGGCACGCGAACCCGGCGCGTGGCGCACGAGGCTTCGCGGCATCGCCCGACAGGCGGCGTGCGGCGGATGAACGGGATGAGTGAGGTAGGCGCTAGGGTGCGAGGTTGATCAGCACAAACTTTCAAATTATAGCCCGAAAATGGCCTTATCTTCAATCGATATGGCCGTCCGATCACGCATGCGGCGCGCGCAATGCCATGGCATCACGCGCGCCGTTCGTTGCTGCGGCCCCGTTTCCGCAGCCGCCCTACCCGTCAGCGTACCGCCGGATCAACATGCTTGCCAGCGCTGCGCGCGGGCCATACGTACCAGACCGCGCTTGCGAGTTGCAGCACGAGCAGCATGCTCCACGCCGTGACGTGCGCGGCAGCCGGGTAATGGCCGTCGACGGCCGGCCAGTGCGACAGCACCGCGCCGATACCGATCTGGAACGCAAAGATCAGCACGAAGATCACAAGCGTCAATGTCGTGTTCGCGCGGCCGATCAGTTGGGCCGGGAAGTGGCCGGCCAGCACGGCATAGGTGAGAATCCCGACGCCGCCGAACATTCCGTAGGCCGCCCACAGCACGGCCGGCGGCAGCGGCACGCGCGCGACGATCGCGATTTGCGTGGCGACAAACAGCACCATGCCGACGCCGCAAAACGCCTGGACGGACACGCCGCGGCGCTCGAGCACGCGCGCCGCCGCGCCGAAACCGACACAGCCGGCCATCATCGCGAAGCCGAGCACCGACACGAGCCGTGCGGCGTGCTGCGCATCGAACCCCGCGACGTCGCGCAGGTACGGACCGACCCACAGCGACTGCATCGCGTAGAACACGCCCTGCGTGACGATCGAGAACGACGAGATCTTCCAGAATGCACGGCTGCCGAGGATGTGCCACGTGCCCTTGAACTGGCTGACGAGTCCGCCCTGATGGCGCGGCCGCTCGGCATCCGGCGCGCCGAAGCCGATCGCGGCCGCGACGACGATCGTCAGCACCGCGAGGCCGCCGCAGATCACACGCCAGCTCGTCACGCCGAGCAGCCAGGTCAACGGCGAGCCGACCGCGACGCCGCCCAGGCCGCCGACAGCCATCACGAGACCGTTGACGAGCGGCAGCCGGCCGACCGGAAAATGCTGCGCGAGCGCCTTGAATGCCGCACCGAGACAGACCGATACGCCGACGCCGATCAGCAGCCGGCCGACCATCATCGTGCCAAGGTCGTGCGCGACGCCGAACACGGCGGCACCGGCGGCCGCGAACAGCAGCATCCCGGCCGTCACGCGGCGCGGGCCGAAATGGTCGAGCAGCACGCCGGCCGGAATCTGCGCGCCGGCAAAGCCGAGAAAATAGAGACTGGTGAGCAGCCCGAGATCGGCGGCCGAGAGCCCGAGCTCGTGCGTAACGAACGGCGCGAAGCCGAGATTGACGCCGCGGAACACATACGACACGAAATATCCGACCGCAAACAGCGCGAGCACCCTCACCTGCACCGACGACATCGCTCCTCCTCGTGATCCGATCCCGGCCGCGCGAAGCAACGCCGCCGCTGCCGCGCACAAACGAAAACGCCGTCACCTCGGTGACGGCGTTGCTTCGGGTTTCATCGGATGATAACGCAAGCGCGCGATCCGGCCGGACCGCCGCGCTGCAGTCGCGACCGCGTTACTTCTTCTTGCCCTTGTTTGCAGCGGCCTTCGGCGCGGCCTTGGCCGGCGCCGCCTTCGCGGAAGCAGCCTTCGTCGCGCGGGCCGCCGGCTTCGCGGCACCGTGCTTCGCGCCGCGCGACTTGCCGCCGACGGACAGGCTCGCGCGCTCGATACGCGCGCCGGCGGTCGACGTCGCGATCCGCTCCGGACCCGGCTCGGCAGGCACCGCGCGACCGACCGGGACGTGCAGCACGAGCGCCTGGCCCGGCATTGCGAGATCGCGATGCGTGCGGTTCCATGCCTTCAGCTGGCTGACCGACACGCCGTAGCGGCCGGCGATCGCCGCCATCGACTGCTTGCGGCGCACGCGGATCAGCATCTTGCGCGTGTCGGGTACGTCGGGCTCCATCGCGAGCGCGCCATTTTCCGCAACGTCCGCGCTGATGTCCTCGTCGTCGTCATCGCCGCGCGGCACAACGATGGTCGAGCCCGGCTTCAGGCGCATGCCGGCGGGAATTTTGTTGACGGACATCAGCGTATCGGCGTCGACACCGATCTTCTCGGCGATCGCGGCCGGGCGCGCGCGCTCGCTGACCGTATAGGTGGTCCACGTCGACAACTGGCCGTTATAGGCCTTCAGGTTCTTCTCGAACGCTGCCGCATTGTCGAACGGCAGCAGGATCTGCGGCTCGGTCGCGCCGAGGATCACCGGCTTCGAGAACGACGGGTTCAGCGAGCGGAACTCGTCGAGCGACAGGTTCGCGAGCTTCGCGGCCACCGCCACGTCGATGTCGCGCGACGTCGTGACCGTCACGAAATACGGGTGGTTCGGGATCTCCGGCAGCGTCAGGCCGAACTGCTGCGGATTCGCGATGATGTTCTTCACCGCCTGCAGCTTCGGCACGTAGTTGCGCGTCTCGTTCGGCATCCGCAGGCTCTGGTAGTCGGTCGGCAGGCCGGCCGCCTGGTTGCGCGCGATCGCACGCTGCACGTTGCCCTCGCCCCAGTTGTACGCGGCCAGCGCCAGATACCAGTCGCCGAACATGTCATGCAGGCGCGACAGGTAGTCGAGCGCGGCGCTCGTCGACGCGAGCACGTCACGGCGCTCGTCCTGCCACATGTTGCGCTTCAGGTTGTACGTGCGGCCCGTGCCCGGCATGAACTGCCACATGCCTGCCGCCTTCGCGACCGACAGCGCCTGCGGGTTGAACGCGGATTCGATGAACGGCAGCAGCGCGAGCTCGGTCGGCATATGGCGCGCCTCGAGTTCCTCGACGATGTGATACAAGTACTTCTGCGAGCGCTCGGTCATGCGCTGCACGTAATCGGGACGCTGCGTGTACCAGGTCGTCTGCATGTCGACGAGGTCGCTCTGCAGGTCGGGCATCTGGAAGCCGCGACGGATGCGGCCCCAGAGATCGGAATCTGCACTGGTCAGGTCGCCGACGGATTGCTTGTCGACGTCGACAGTTTCTTTGGCGGTGGCTGATTTACGGAGGTAGTTGGACGCCGCCTGCGAATCGGCGGCGTTGTTGGCGACAGGAGCCTGGCTCGCACAAGCGGCGAGTAGCAGGACCACCATCGCACTCAATATAAGTCGCATGAAAATCTCGGCTTCCGACGGCTGGAAATTGCTGGCGATACTACGGAAGTGCGTGCTTCACGTCAATAAAAACACCGAAAACTCAGCCAAATCCTACATTTGGAGCAATTTTTACAGACTCCGCTTGAGCTTTTGGAGTCCTCCGGAAATCGTCATCGGAACCGGTTTTTCCACTCCCGCATCAGCGTGAACGCCGCGAGGCGATCCGGCACCGTTTCGTGCAGCTCGGCCTCGAGCGTCGCATGGATGGCCGGGCTGTCCGACCGCATGAACGGGTTGACGGCGCGTTCGTGCGCGATCGTGGTGGGCAGCGTCGGCACGCCGCGCGCGCGCAGCGCCTGCGCGTCGTCGCGCCAGGCGGCGAGCGCCGCATTACCCGGTTCGCACGCGAGCGCGAAGCGGATGTTCGACAGCGTATATTCGTGCGCGCAATGCACACGGGTGTCGCCGGGCAGCGCCGCGAGCGCGTCGAGCGACGCGAGCATCTGCGCCGGCGTGCCTTCGAACAGGCGGCCGCAGCCGCACGAGAACAGCGTGTCGCCGCAAAACACATGAGGGGTCGCGGCGCCCTGCCCGGCCGCCTGGAAATAGGCGATGTGACCGCGCGTATGCCCCGGCACGTCAAGCACGTCGAACGTGAGCGCCGGTGCGTCGAGCGTCACGCGATCGCCGCCCGCGAGCGGCCGCATGACCACGCCGATCGACTCGGCCGCCGGGCCGTAAACGACCAGCGGCACATCGTCCGGTTGGCCATCGCGCAGCGCGGCGACACCGCCGACATGGTCGGCATGATGGTGCGTGAGTAAAATAGCGGTCAACCGCCAGCCGCGTTCGGCAAGAACACGGCGTACGGGCGCGGCTTCACCCGGATCGACGGCGATCGCATCGCGGCCGTCCGAGACGAGCCAGATATAGTTGTCTTCGAATGCCGGAACCGGCACGTATTCCAGCTCGTTCATGGGCGCGCAATCATCGTTATGTCCGATCGTCAAATTATAGACTGGCCCGCCTGGACCGACTCGCCGCCCGGCCGCTACGTGCTGGACTGGGAGCAGGCGCAGCTCGACCGGATCGTGTCCGACGTCTTCGGGTTTCACGCGCTGCAGCTCGGCCTGCCGCAGCTCGATGCGCTGCGCGAAAACCGCATGCCGTATCGCGGCCTCGTGCTCGACCCGGCGAGCGGCGCGAGCGCGCCCTACCAGTATCCGTGGGCGCGCGAGGCGCACGCGCCCGAACATGCGCCGGCCGGGCGCAGCACGACGTGGAGCGATCTGCTCGACCTGCCGTTCGAGTCGCAGAGCGTCGACCTGATCGTGATGCCGCATACGCTCGAATTCACGTCGGATCCTCACCGCCTGCTGCGCGAAGCCGAGCGCGTGCTGATGCCGGAAGGCCAGCTCGTGATCACCGGCTTCAATTCGCTGAGCCTGTGGGGCATGCGGCAATCGTTCGGACGCATGGCGAACCGTCCGTTCGTGCCGGCCGCGCGCGACCAGATCGCGTTCATCCGGCTCAAGGACTGGATCAAGCTGCTCGGCTTCGATCTCGAGCGCGGCCGCTTCGGCTGCTACCGACCGCCGCTCGTCACCGACAAATGGCTTGCCCGCTACGGCTTCATGGAAGCCGCCGGCGACCGCTGGTGGCCGATCTTCGGCGCCGTCTACATGGTCACGGCCGTCAAGCGCGTGCGCGGCATGCGCCTCGTCGGCCCGATCAAGATGAAGAAGCCCGTGCTCGCGCCGGGCCTCACGCCGGCGGCCACCCCGACCACCCATCAAGAACACTCATGACCACCGACACCATCGACATCTATACCGACGGCGCCTGCAAGGGCAATCCCGGCCCCGGCGGCTGGGGCGCACTGTTGCGCTACGGCGACCGCGAAAAGGAGCTGTTCGGCGGCGAGCCCGACACGACCAACAACCGCATGGAACTGATGGGCGTGATCGCCGCGCTCGAGGCGCTGAAGCGGCCGTGCCGCGTGATCGTCCATACCGACTCGCAATACGTGCAGAAAGGCATCAGCGAGTGGATCCACGGCTGGAAGAAGAAGGGCTGGGTCACCGCGGCGAAAACCCCGGTGAAGAACGCCGACCTGTGGAAGCGCCTCGACGCGCTCGTCGCGCAGCACGAGGTCGAGTGGCGCTGGGTGAAGGGCCACGCAGGCCACCCCGAAAACGAACGCGCGGACGCGCTCGCGAATCGCGGCGTCGAATCGCTCGTGGCCTGAACGCAGGCCACCCCACTGTCTTTCCCGATTTATCCGACATGCGCCAGATCATTCTCGATACCGAAACCACCGGCCTGAATCCCCGCACGGGCGACCGCCTGATCGAAATCGGCTGCGTCGAGCTGCTGAACCGGCGGCTCACCGGCAACAACCTGCACATCTACGTGAACCCCGAGCGCGACAGCGATCCGGGCGCACTGGCCGTGCACGGCCTCACGACCGAATTCCTGAGCGACAAGCCGAAGTTCGCGGAAATCGTCGACCAGATTCGCGACTTCGTGAAGGACGCCGAGCTGATCATCCACAACGCGCCGTTCGACCTCGGGTTTCTCGACGCGGAATTCGCGCGGCTCGACCTGCCGCCGTTCACCGAGCATTGCGGCGGCGTGATCGACACGCTCGTGCAGGCCAAGCAGATGTTCCCCGGCAAGCGCAATTCGCTCGACGCGCTGTGCGACCGGTTCGGCATCAGCAACGCGCACCGTACGCTGCACGGCGCACTGCTCGACTCGGAACTGCTCGCCGAAGTCTATCTCGCGATGACACGCGGCCAGGACAGCCTCGTGATCGACATGCTCGACGACGCAGGCGCCGACGGCGGCGCGGCGAACGGCCAGCGCGTGTCGCTCGCGTCGCTCGACCTGCCGGTTCTCGCGGCGAGCGACGACGAACTCGCCGCCCACCAGACCCAGCTCGACGAACTCGACAAGTCGGTCAAGGGCACCTGCGTGTGGCGCAAGTCCGCCGACGCGGACGCCGCCGAGGCCGCCTGACGCGGCATCTCCCGACCGGCGCCTGCAGCCGCGCTCACGCGCGCGGCTGCAGCGCGATGATCGCCATCCCGCCGAGCGCGAGCACCGCCCCCGCCACATCCCAGCGGGACAGCGCAATGCCGTCGACCACCCGCAGCCAGATCAGCGCCACCGCGATATACACGCCGCCGTACGCCGCATACGTGCGCCCCGCCGCGCTCGGATGCAGCGTCAGCAGCCACGCGAACAATGCAAGCGACAGCGCGGCCGGCACCAGCAGCCACACGGGCCGGCCGCCCTTCAGTACGAGCCACGGCAGGTAGCAGCCGACGATTTCGGCCAGTGCAGTGACGGCGAACAGCGCCGCAATCCTGATCAGTTCGGTCATCCGGTTCCTCGCAGATTCGGCCCCCACCCGGCGGGCCGCGCGACCCCGCCGCGCGCCGCCGATCATACCGGAGCCGGCCTCGCCGGAACGGCCGCCAGACCGGGGATTCCGGGCAATTTGCACGATCGTCTGCCATCGTGCTATCATGTCGCCCGTTTCAACATTCAATCTCTGTCTACTCAATTTCGAAAGAAGTCCGTCCGCGCGTTGCGGGCCGGTGCTTCGACCGGAATTGCATCCACAGGAAAGCCCGCCCGACAGGCCCGCTTTTCTCGTTTCGTTGCCCCTCCGGGGCGCTTGCCGGAACGCCGGACACGTCCGCGCCGGCATCTGCCGCTCGCATCACGCGGCCCATTCTTCATGAGCGCACCGTCGCGACGGCCCATCGGGCCCGCGTCGAAGCAGTCCCTTACGGCCCTTTACCGCCTCATGTGCAGTAAGCGCTTAAATGGCCTGCCCCGACGCGCAGCACGCGACATCGCGCTCGCTGGCAAACCGTGTCGGACGGCCCGCCCGTTCCGGCGCAGTCAAAGGAGTGCATGACCTTGACCGCAACACACGTCAGCCCGACCGCTGCTTCTTCCACCACGTCGTCCGGCGAGGCCCCGCTCGCCGCGGACGACATTACCGTAGTCGACCAGAGCCTGCTCAAGCGCGCCGTCAGCGCGATGGCCATCGGCAATGCGATGGAATGGTTCGACTTCGGCGTCTACAGCTATATCGCCGTCACGCTCGGCAAGGTGTTCTTCCCGTCCAGCAGCCCGTCCGCGCAGCTGCTCGCGACCTTCGGCACCTTCGCCGCCGCGTTCCTCGTGCGACCCCTCGGCGGCATGGTGTTCGGCCCGCTCGGCGACCGCATCGGCCGCCAGCGCGTGCTCGCCGCCACCATGATCATGATGGCCGTCGGCACCTTCGCGATCGGCCTGATCCCAAGCTATGCGTCGATCGGCATCATGGCGCCCGTGCTGCTGCTCGTCGCCCGCCTCGTGCAGGGCTTCTCGACCGGCGGCGAATACGGCGGCGCCGCCACCTTCATCGCCGAGTTCTCGACCGACAAGCGCCGCGGCTTCATGGGCAGCTTCCTCGAGTTCGGCACGCTGATCGGCTATGTGATGGGCGCCGGCGTCGTCGCGCTGCTCACCACGTCGCTGTCGCAGGAAGCGCTGCTGTCGTGGGGCTGGCGCGTGCCGTTCCTGATCGCGGGCCCGCTCGGCCTGATCGGCCTGTACATCCGGATGAAGCTCGAGGAAACGCCGGCGTTCAAGCGCCAGGCCGAAGAGCGCGAAGCGCAGGACAAGGCCGTGCCGAAGGCGCGCTTCCGCGAAACGCTGATGCGCAACTGGCGCGCGCTGCTGCTCTGCGTCGGCCTCGTGCTGATCTTCAACGTGACCGACTACATGGTGCTGTCGTACCTGCCGAGCTTCATGTCGTCGACGCTGCACTTCGACGAGTCGCACAGCCTCGTGCTGGTGCTGATCGTGATGGTGCTGATGATGCCGCTGACGCTCGCCGCCGGCCGCCTGTCGGACAAGATTGGCCGCAAGCCGGTGATGCTGGCTGGCTGCGTCGGCCTGCTGGTGCTGTCGATCCCGTCGATGATGCTGATCCACGCGGGCACCACCGCGTCGGTGTTCGGCGGCCTGCTGATTCTCGGCGTGCTGCTGTCGTGCTTTACCGGCGTGATGCCGTCGGCACTGCCGGCGCTGTTCCCGACCGAGATCCGCTACGGCGCGCTCGCGATCGGCTTCAACGTGTCGGTGTCGCTGTTCGGCGGCACGACGCCCCTCGTCACGGCATGGCTCGTCGACGTGACCCATAACCTGATGATGCCCGCGTACTACATGATGGGCGCCGCCGTGATCGGCATCGTGTCGGTCGTCGCGCTTGCCGAAACCGCACGCCAGCCGCTCAAGGGCTCGCCGCCGGCCGTCGCGACGCGCCGCGAGGCGCACCAGCTGGTGCGCGAGATGCGCGAGAACGACGACGACGCGGAAATTTACGGCGTCGTGTCGACTGCACGCGCCTAAGCATCGCCCAAGAAAAAGCCCCGGCAAAAGCCGGGGCTCGATCGAACCCGATCCGCCCGACCGGCTTGCGCCGGCCGGGCTTTTTTTCATCTGTTGGATGGACGCGCGATCATGCGTGCGCTTCGCAGTGGCGGCAGAAGATCAGCGCCCGCGAACGCGACACCGCAGCCTGCGCACCGCGCGCCGCGACGATCAGCCCGACCTGGCCGAGATTGAAATCGCGCTCGACCATCAGCTGCGTCAACGCGGCAAGCGGCAACACGACGGACGGGTGGTACAGACTCGATTCGATCAGCGCTCTCATCATCGGCTCCATCAGGCAATGCATATTCGATGGAGTGGATTCTAGGGATCGGCCGCAACCGGATAAACAGCGCGAATGCGAAGTCACTTGTCAGCGGCGGATAACAATCGGCCGCGCCTTTGGCGGACAGGGCCGAGCGGCCGGCGGCGGACGGCCCGGGGACGCAAGACGGACCGTGCGCGACGGGGTCTTGCGGACGCCGCACCAGGCGAAAACGAGTGACCACGCGGCCGATGGCGGCGGAGTCGATCCGTGCCGGATGCCGGCACGAGTCCCGGCGAGATCGCACGCCGGTTGCGTCGCCCGCCACCCTCGCCCCCGTGCCGACGCGACAGCCGCCGGGCTTCAGTCGAGCGGCGTCTCGACAAACGCCGGCAGCGCTTCCGCCCGCGCCGAATGTGCGGCGAGCGCCGGATAACGGGCCGGATCGATCCGCGCGAGCGCCGGGTACTCGGTGCTCGTGAATTGCGTGAAGCGCCACGCGACGGCGACGGTCACGTCGGACTGCAGCAGGCGCGCGCCGCCGAACCAGCCATTCGCGGCCGCGACGAGCGGCTCGAGCTTGTCATACGCGGCCTCGATCTGGCCCAGCACCCGCTCGAGCCACGGGGCATGCTGCTTCTCGGCCGGCCGCAACGCATGCTCGTACACCACCTGCACGGTCTTCTCCGCCGCCGCCAGCGCGAATCCGACCGGCACGAGCGTGCGCAGCCGCGCGTCGGCGGCGTCGGGCAGCAGACGCCGCTCGGGCGCAACGCGATGGTCGAAATAGTCGACGATCAGCGACGAATCGATCAGCGTCGCACCGTCGTCGGTCACGAGCGTCGGCGCCTTCACGACCGGGTTGAATGTCTGGAACTGGTCGAACTGACGGAACACCGAGATCGACTCGTGTTCGAACGGCAGGTCGAGCAGCTTCGCCGAAATGGCGGCACGGCGCACGAACGGGGAATCCAGCATGCCGATCAGCTTCATCGCGAACGCTCCACTTGAGGGGATGGGATCGATGACTGTAGCAGCGCCGTATGTCGCCGCCTAGGGCCGGTCACGTTTCCGACACCCGCTGCGCGGCCAGAGTGACCATAATGCAGATTCACGCCCCCTCCGACCAAGGTTCGCCATGTGGTACGCCGTCGTCGAGCAGCAGCGGGAATGGATGCGCGCCTGGCGCGCGGCGACGTGCCACGCGTTCGACGTGTGGCCAGCCGCGACGCTGGCGCACGCCGCGTCATCGTGCTACGACGACCTGTTCGAGCCGCTCCTCGGGCCCGCCGCCGGGCCGCCGCGCTTCGAGATTCGGCGCGCGGCGGTCGACGAGCGAATCGTCGCGCGCACGCCGTTCTGCCAGCTGCGACGCTTCGCGCGCGACGACACGCGGCGCACGGTGCTGCTGTGCGCACCGCTCGCCGGACATGCGGCCGTGATGATGCGGGAAACCGTCGAGGCGCTGCTCGCGGACGGCGACGTCTGCGTGACCGACTGGGTCAATGCGCGCGACGTCCCGCTCGCGGCGGGTCGCTTCGGGCTCGACGAATACGTGGCGACGCTCGACGGCTTCGTCGACGCACTCGCCCGCGACGCTCGGCCGCTGCACGTCGTCGCCGTGTGCCAGGCCACCGTTCCCGCGCTCGGCGCACTCGCGCTGCGCGCCGCGCGCGGCCTCGCCCCGCCCGCGAGCGTCACGCTGATCGGCGGGCCGCTCGACGCGCGCGTCAACCCGACCACGCTCGGCACCACCGCCGCGTCCCGGTCGCTCGCGTGGTGTCGCCGCCACCTGATCGACATCGTGCCGCCGCGCTTCCCCGGCCGTGGCCGGCACGTGTTCCCGACCTATCTTCAGCAAGGCGAGATCGCGCTGCTGTATCCGCAACGCTTTCTGACGCTGATCGAGGACTACGCGCGCGCGGCGTCGCATTTCGACCTGACGGCGCTGGCGGACGCGCGGCGTGCGCTGCGCGAATACACGGCGCTGCTCGACATGCCGGCCGAATATTTCCTGGATACCGTCGATATCGTGTTTCAGCGAATGTGCCTCGCGAACGGCACGTGGGACGTCGGCGGACAGCGCGTCGAGCCGGCCGCGCTGCGCGGCGTCGCGCTGCTGACGGTCGAAGGCGGTTGCGACGCCGTCACGGGCACCGGCCAGACGCATGCGGCGCTCGCCATGTGCCGCGGCCTCAAGGCCGGCGAGCGCCAGCGCCTCGATGTCGACGACTGCGATCATTACGGGTTGTTCACGGGCGCGCGCTGGCGCAGCGAAGTCCATCCGGTGCTGCAGCGCGTGTTCGCGCAGGCCGAAGCCGGTCGCCCGGGATCGCGCCGGCGCCGTATCAGACGGACGTGACGTCGTCGTCCGGCGCGCGGGCCGCGTCGAGGAGCGCACGCACCTCGTCGTCCCCGGTCTGGTCGAAACGCACGTAGAACTGGCTGATCCCGAAGAACGACAGCGGCTGCAACACCGTCACGAACGCGTCGGCCAAATCGTCGAACGCACGCCCGGCACCGTCCGGTGCGACGGGTACGGCAGCCACGATGCGCGCGGGATGGCGCTCGCGCAGCGCCTGCAGCGCGACGCGCATCGACGCGCCGGTCGCGACGCCGTCGTCGACGACGATCGCGATACGGCCGTCGACCGGCAGCGGCGGCCGGGCGCCGCGATACAGCGCTTCGCGGCGCTGCAGTTCGGCCGTCTCGCGCGCGATCACGTCGGCCAGCTGCGCATCGGTCACGCCCATCGCGCGGATCGCCGAATGCTGCAGGTGGATCGCTCCGCCGGTCGCGATCGCGCCGATCGCGAATTCCGGATCGGACGGCATGCCGAGCTTGCGCACCACCAGCACGTCGAGCGGCGCGCGCAGCGCCTGCGCGACCGGGAATGCGACCGGCACGCCGCCACGCGGCAGCGCGAGCACGACGACGTCGCGACGCCCCGCATAATCCTGCAGCGCGTGCGCAAGCCGGCGACCCGCGTCGGCGCGATCGACAAAACATTCGGTCACGATCGGCTCCCTGCCGTTGCGCCGGATGCGAGACACCCGCACCGGCACCCTGTTCAACGAGCATGGTCCATCGGACGCGCCGATGCAAGCGGGGTCATACCGGCGCGCGCGGCATGCGGATCGTGGCGGGAAAAGGATGGATGGCGTTCGCCCGGGCGGACTCGCCGTCAGGCGCTCAGAGCCCGCCGGCCTGCCGGTACAGCCGCCAGAACGACTGCGCGTACGACTGCGCGAGTTCCGGTGCGCGCTGGAACACGTTCACCGTTTCCGCGTGCGCGGGCGCGCCGTCGGACAGCGTCGTCAGCGCGACGCTGTCGTCGACGATCACGAAGCGCGGCGCAGGATCGCCGTGCCGCGAATCGATTGCGACGTCGATGCCGGCCGATTTCAGATAACCCGCGCCGCTGTATTTGCCCGCACGCGACGAGCGCACCAGCACGACGCGCACTTCGATGCCGCGCGAACGCGCGTCACGCAGCGCCGCCGCGACCGCGGGCGGCACGTACGCGTACCCGGCCAGCAGCACGCGGCGCTGCGCCTGACCGATCAGGTCGACGGTCGCGTCGGCCGCCGCATTGTCATACGAAAAGTACGTGCCGACCGATGCGGCATCGGACGGAATCGGGCTGGCGTGGGCGGTCGCCGCGCAGCAAAGCACGGCGAGGAGGAAGGCGGCGGATCTCATGGCGGGCGCCATTGTAGCGACGCCAATTCGCGTGGCAAGCGCCTGCTGCGACGGTGCTGCGCCGGCGCAACACCCGATGCGCAACGCCCGCCTGGCGGGCCGGTTCCGGAATCGATCTTGCCGGGATTTCCGAGCGTTTCCGGGCCGCTCGCATGCCGCTCGTCAGCCGGCCGCGACGCGTGCGAGCCAGCTCGCGATACCGTCGACGGAACGAAAATCCGCGACGCTGCGTGCCGGCCGCGCCGGATACGCGCCGCCCGCCATCTCGGTCAGGGCGCGGCCCGGGCCGAGCTCGAGAAACGCGGTCGCGCCGGCCTCGACGCACGCGGCCAGGCAGGCCGCCCACTCGACCGGCTCCGCGATCTGGCGCGCGAGCTTGTCCAGCCCCGCATCAACATCGAGCACGGACGCGCCATCGATCCCCGAAAACAGCCGCGTGCCAGGCAACCGCCGGCGCACGTTCACGGCAGCCAGCGACGCGCGAAACGCGGGCACCGCCGACGCGAGCCGGCGCGTGTGCGACGCGATCCGTACACACACGGGCGCGACGCGCAGCGCACCGTCGCGTGCCGCGTCGTCGGCCACCGCGGCGACGTCGGCCTGCCGTCCGGCCACCACGAATGCGTCGCCCGGATTGGCGATCGCAATCGCCGCATCGCGGCCGTCGCACAGTTGCGCGAGCTGCGCGCGCGTCAGCCCGCGCACGAACGCCATCCGTTCGTCGCCGCCGCTCGCGGCGTCCATTGCGCGCGCGCGCGCGTCGGCCAGATCCAGCGCATCGTGCGGATCGATCATCCCCGCGACGCTCCATGAAGCGACTTCGCCGACGCTATACCCGGCGACACAGCGCCGGCGCGGCCACACCGCTTCGAGCAACGCGGCCGCCGCGAGCGCCTGCACCGTGCAAAGGATCTGCGCGGCGCGGTTCTCGCGCAGCGCGTCCGGTTCAGCGTGCCGCACCCAGTCGCGCGGATCGTCGCCAAGGAGCCGGCCGGCATGCTCGAACAGCGCATCAGCCTGTGGCGCGGCACCGGTCAACTCGAACATGTCCGCCCGCTGCGCGCCTTGCCCCGAACACAGGATCGCCAGCGTCATCGCCCCTCCTCGGCCGCTTCGAGTGCGTCGACGAACACGCTCATCGCCAGCAGGTCGGCCGCGCCGCCCGGGCTCAGCCGGCGAGCGACGAACGCATGGTGCGCGGCGGCCGCGCGCAATCGCCAGTCGCGAGCGCGTATGCCGCCGCGGGCGACGAATGCGCGCGCCGTGGCCCGCGCGAAATCGAGGCCGGCCTGCCCGCCCCGGTGCAGCAGGTTCGTATCGTCGAGCGCGGCGATCAGCGCGAAGCATGCGTCGACGCGCGCGGCTTCCGGATCGTCCGGCACGCGGCACTGCGCGCGGCGCAGTGCCGGCAATCCGACGCCGTACACGGTCGCGAACCCGTCGGCCGCCTCGCGACGCGCGCCGCCGACGCCGTAGCGGCGGCTCGCGCGCTCGCCGTGGCTGTCGGGCAGCCGCGGGCCACCGAGGATCTCGGCGCCCCACCGCCGCGCGACGAACGCGCCGAGCGTCATCGTGCGTGCCGCCGTGCCGGGCACCGCGCGGCGGCCGGCGGCCGCGCACAGCAGCCCGAGCCCGAAGATCGCGCCGCGATGCGTGTTGACGCCGCCGGTCGCGGCGAGCATCGCGTGTTCCGCGCGCAGTCCGATCTTGCGCAGCACGGCCATGCCCGCGTCGCGCGCGCCGGCGTCGGCGAGCTCTGCGAAGTACGGCCGAAGCACGGCCGCGCTGCGCGCGAACGTCGCGGCGTCCATGTCCGCATGGCTGCCGGTGTCGACGTGACTGACGAGGCCCGGTTTCGGATATGTCTCGATTTCGAGCACGAGGCTGCGCTCGGCGAGTTCGGCGATGCGCTCGGCGTCGGACGGCGCCGCCGCGCGGCAAGCGGCCCATGCACTCATCGCGTGCCCCCCGTGAATGCGTCTGCAGACATCAATTCGACCGCCACCGCCGTCTTGACCGCGACTTCCGGCAGCCGCGCATGCAATTCGCGCCAGTTCACGCCCGCGCCGTCGTCGCGCAGCAGTTCGCCGTCGACGCGCATCGGCGCGCGCGCGTCGAGTGCCGCCAGGCCGTCGAGCAGCGCGGCGAGCGATGCGGTGGCCGGCAGCGGGAACACGATGTCGAGATCGGAGGACGCGCTCAGATAGCACTCGCCCGTCAGCGCCTGCCACGCGAGACTGCCGAACACGCGACCCTGCACGCCGCAGCGCTTGCCGAGCGCCTCCAGCTCGCGCAGCGTCGCGTGCCAGGCGTCGGGCGCGGCGACCAGCACGTCGGCCAGCGTGGGCAGCGGGCCGACCGACTCGACCGCGTCGGCGGCGACGTTCAGGGCGATGCGCCGCTTGCCCGCGGAAGGCGGCAGCGGCACGCCGAGCGGCACGCGCCGCGCATCGGCCTCGTCGGGCGACGCGCGGCGCACGATCAGCGGCCAGCCGCGCGCGGCCCACGCCTGCACGAGCGGATCGGCCGCCAGCGCGGGATCGCGCGAGCATGCGGCGCCCCACCCGGCCGCCGTCAGCGTGACGAGCGTGTGGCGGCGCAGCGGCGTGTCAGCGTGCGGCACGCGCGAGTGCCTCGACGCGCCGCGCGACGTCGGCCGCGACCGGCCGGCCGCGCGCTGCACGACCATCGGTGCGATCGGCCGGCTTGCCGAGCCATTCGCCGACCTGCGCGTCGAGCGCGCGGGCCGGATCGAGCACGGCGTCGACGGCGCCCATCTTCACGAGATTGTCGAGTCCTGGCGCGAACACCGGCGTCGAGCGCGCCATCTCCTTCAGCACGTCGATCGGCAGCTTCGTCACGCGCGACATCGACGGCAGGTCCATCACCTCGGGCTCGGCACCCGGCACCGCGAGCAGCGTGCGCGTCGCGAGCGCGGTCGCGATGAACGCGCCCGCGGCCGTATGGCCGTACAGCAGCCCGATCGTCCGGTGCCCGACGAGCTCCGCATGCATCAGGCATTTCGCGAGATGCGACAGCCCTTCGTTCAGGCCGAGCAGTTCGTCGCGCTTGCTCATCCGCTGGCTGTCGCTGTCGACGAGCACGAGAAGCGGCGTGCCGCTGCCGCGCTCGATCGTGTCGAGCACGTGCGACGCGAGCGTGAGGGCTTCGTCGATGCCGAATGGCAGGCGGTCGGCGACGCCGATCACGTCGACGCGCGTGCCGGTCAGGTCAGCGTGGCCCGACAGCAGGCCGCCGTTTCGCTCGATCGAATGGCCCTTGGGAAACAGCGAGTTCAGAACTTCATCGAGCGTCATGCTGTGGCTCCTGTAGCTGGTCGGCGAGCTTTGCGAATTCGTCGTCGGACATGCCGGGAATCGCTTCCGGCTCGCTCGCGCCGAGCGCGCGCCACACGTCGAGCGCATCCTTGCACGTGCCGAACCGCGCGACGCGCGCTTCGAGCCGCGCCTGCTCCACGCGCAGCATCGCCGCGTCGAATGTCGGCGCACGGCCGATCAGGTCGAGCGCGGCCGCGCGAAACGCATCGGGCGTATCGGCCACGTAGCGATCCGCACCGCCGATCAGTCGACGGTGCTTGCCGCCCATCGTGCGCCAGATCAGCGCGCGGTCCTTCGCGTCGAACTCCTCGACGCCGCGGTTGGTCTCGATCACCTCGGGCCCCGACACGCTGATGCGGCCCTGCTCGGACACCGCGAGCGCCGAGCAGCACGCAGCGAGCAGCCCGCCGCCGCCGTAGCAGCCCGCGCGCCCGCCGATCAGCCCGATCACCGGCACGCCGGTCGCGCGCGCCTCGACGAGCGCACGCATGATCTCGGCGATCGCGAGTTCGCCCGCATTCGCTTCCTGCAGCCGCACGCCGCCGGTGTCGAACAGGATCAGCACCGGCGTGCCGCGTTCGCGCGCCGCACGCAGCAACCCCGTGAGCTTCGCGCCGTGCACCTCGCCGAACGCGCCGCCCATGAAGCGGCCTTCCTGCGCGGCGACGAACACCGCCTTGCCGTCGAGCCGGCCGTGGCCGACCACCATGCCGTCATCGAACTGCTGCGGCAGGTCGAACAGCGGCAGGTGCGGGCTCGTCACGCGCTCGGCCGGCCCGAGAAACTCCGTGAAGCTGCCCGCGTCGAGCAGCCCGTCGACGCGCTGGCGCGCCGACGCCTCGTACCAGCTCGCGGCATTCGCGACGAACGCCGGGACGTCGTGGATCGTGTCGGTCATCATGCCTCCCCCTCGATCGCGCGCACGGCCTGCGCGAGCCGCAGCGACACCATGTCGGGCCGCGCGCCGCCGTCGTTGATCGACAGCTTCAGGCCGCCCGGCGCGCGCCGTTCGACGAAGTCCGACACGACGGCCTGCCACACCGCGCCGAAACCGACCGCCGCGGTGCGGATGTCGATCTCGCATTCGTTGCCCGGCAGCACGCGCTCGACGAGCACCTCGAGATTGCCGGACGCGACCACGCCGACGAGCGCCGTGGCCAGTTCGCCCCGCGCACGCCCGCGCGCGGTGAAGCGATAGTTCAACTGTTCCATGCCCTCTTCCTCACCAGTTGCGGAACCGGGCCGGCGGCGCATACAGGCCGCCCGACCAGTGCACGAGATCCTTGATCGAGCGCGCGGCGAGCCAGCGGCGGTCGGCGTCGAGCGGATCGATGCCGAGATCCTCCGGGCGGCGGATCACGCCGCGCTCGCGCAGCCGCTCGACCATCCTGCGGTCGCGGCCGCGACCGACTTCCGTATAGCCGGCCACGCCGCGGATCGCGTGCTCGCGTTCGTCCTTGTCGCGGCACATCAGCAGGTTCGCGATCCCTTCCTCGGTGACGATGTGCGTGACGTCGTCGCCGTAGACCATGATCGGCGCGAGGTCGAGCTGCAGCTTGTCGGCGAGCTTCAGCGCATCGAGCTTCTCGACGAACATCGGCACGTTCTTGTCGCCGAAGGTCTCGCCGATCTGCACGACCAGCTTGCGGCCGCGCCTGAGCGCCGCCGGCGTGTCCGGGTCGGCTTCCGCGCCGGCCTTCAGCCACGGCTCGCTCGGGTGACGCCGGCCGCGCGCGTCGCTGCCCATGTTCGGCGCGCCGCCGAAACCGGCGATGCGCTCGGCGGTGACCGTCGACGAATGGCCGGACAGGTCGATCTGCAGCGTCGAGCCGATGAACATGTCGCACGCGTAAAGGCCGGCGGTCTGACAGAACGCGCGGTTCGAGCGAAGCGACCCGTCGGGGCCCGTGAACCACACGTCGGAGCGCGCGCGGATGTAGTCGTCCATCCCGACTTCGGAGCCGAAGCAGTGGATCTGCTCGACCCAGCCCGATTCGATCGCGGGAATCAGCGTCGGGTGCGGATTGAGCGCCCAGTGCGTGCAAACCTTGCCCTTCAGCCCGAGCTTCGCGCCGTAGGTCGGCAGCAGCAGCTCGATCGCGGCCGTGTTGAAGCCGATCCCGTGATTCAGGCGCTTGATCCCGTACGGTTCGTAGATGCCCTTGATCGCGAGCATCGCGGTCAGGATCTGGGTCTCGGTGATCGCGGCCGGGTCGCGCGTGAACAACGGCTCCACGTAGAACGGCCGACCGGCCTCGACGACGAAATGCACGCGGTCGCCCGGGATGTCGACGCGCGGCACCTTGTCGACGATGCGGTCGACCTGCGCGATCACGATGCCGTCCTTGAACGCGGTGGCCTCGACGACGGTCGGCGTGTCTTCCGTGTTCGGGCCGGTATACAGATTGCCGTCGGCATCCGCGCTGACCGCCGCGATCAGCGCAACCTGCGGCGTGAGATCGATGAAGTAGCGCGCGAACAGCTCGAGATACGTGTGCACCGCGCCGAGCGCGATCTTGCCGCCGAACAGCAGCTTCGCGATCCGCTGCGACTGCGGGCCCGAATACGCGAAGTCGAGGCGCTTCGCGATCCCGCGCTCGAACACGTCGAGATGCTCCGGCAGCACGACACCCGACTGCACCATGTGCAGGTCATGGATCTTCGCGCTGTCGACGTCGGCGAGCGCCGTCGCGAGCAGGTCGGCCTGCTTCTGGTTGTCGCCTTCGAGGCACACGCGATCGCCGGGCCGCAGCACCGCTTCGAGCAACGCGACGGTGTCGCGCGCATCGACCCGCTTGCCGCGCGCGAAGGCCGCGCCGGCCGCGAGGCGTGCATCGCGCGCCTGCCGCGCGTGATTCCATCCCGTCATGAACAGTTCTCCCGCTTCGATGGTTCAGCGGCATTCTAAGCCTGGCGCCGCCGCCGATTGATGATGTTGACGAATCCGACTCAGAGGACACCGCGATGGATGCGGGCCGCCGCGGAACTGCGCGCGCCGGCCGCATGCGACGCGCCATGCGCGGTCACGCGCCGACCAGCGCGCGCGTCGTGAAGAACAGCACCGACGGCCCGAGCAGGCAGCCGACGCCGGTATGGAACGTCGCGACCAGCGCGCCATACGGCACGAGCCGGCGATCGGTCGCGGCGAGGCCCGCGCTCACGCCGCTCACCGTGCCGGCGAGGCCGCCGAAGATCATCGCGGAGCGCGGCGTCTTCAGGCCCATGAAGCCGGCCGCGACCGGCGTGCCGATCATCACGATGATCGCCTTCACGAGGCCCGTCGCGATGCTGAGCGCGATCACGTCGGAGCTCGCGCCGATCGCGGCGCCGGTGACAGGCCCGACGATATAGGTGACGGCGCCCGCGCCGATGGTCGTCATGCTGACCGCATCGGTGTAGCCGAACGCGCGCGCGATGCACGCGCCGACGATGAACGGCAGCACCGTGCCGAGCAGCAGCGACACGACGCCGACGAGGCCGGCCTTGCGCGCCTCGGTCGGCTGCACTTCGAACGCGGTCGCGACGATCGTGAAATCGCGCAGCATCGCGCCGCCCATCAGGCCGATGCCCGCGAACAGCGGCACGTCGGCGATTCCCTTCTCGCCCCCGGTGAACGCACCGCCGACATACGCGAGCGCAAGACCGATCACGATCGCGATCGCGGAACCGTGCACGCGGCCGAAGGTAAGCTTGCGCGACGCGATCGACGACAGCCACATGATCAGGCCGACCAGCGCGAACGACGCGACGAGCCCGTTGTGGGCGACGGTTTTTTCGAGCATCTGCAGCATGGCGGCCTCCGTCACTGTTGTTCGAATTGCGGCACGCCCGCGAAGGCCGTGTCGTCGCGCCCCGTGCGCACGAGTACCGCGATGCAGCACGCGCAGATCGCGACCGCGCCGATGGCGGCGAGCAGCGCGACCGGCCCGCCCTTCAGCGCGGCGACCACGTTCTGGTTCGCGGCCATCGCGACGACGACGGGGATGTACATCGCGCCCCAGAAACCGACGCCCGCCTCGGTTTCCTTCGGCAGCCAGCCGCGCCGGTGCAGCCACAGGCGCAGGCAGATCAGCAGCAGCATCGCGATACCGACGCCGCCGACGTTGGTCTTCACGCCGATCGCGGCGCCCAGCAGGTCGCCGAGGAACAGCCCGGCCAGATGGCAGAACGCCAGCAGCGCGGTTCCGTAGATGATCATGAGTCGTCTCCAGTCTCTTCGTGACGGGCGCCTGACGCGTGCGGAAGCCAGGCCCGCACGCCGATCCCGGGCGCGGACGGTCTGTCTCCCGCGGCGGTGCGCCGCGGCCCGGCGGCTCGTCGTGCGAGCGCGTTCTCGGGCGGTCGATGGGATGATGCGGTTTCGGGCCGGACGCCGGATGGCTTAGACTGACCGATGCAGCCGACGGCACGACACGGGCAACGCGTCCGGTGCGCCCCGTTTGCATGGGCCGCACCGGGGCGTGATCCGATACTAGCGCCGCATGATCCGGCCATTTATGAAATTGTCGAAACCGATTCAGTGGATTTAGCAATGCGTCCATTACCGCCCGAGCTGCTGCGCAGCTTCGTCGCCGTCGCCCAGTCCGGCAGTTTCACCGCCGCGTCCGAGCGCGTGAGCCTGTCGCAGTCGACCGTCAGCCAGCACATCCGCCGCCTCGAGGAGCTGCTCGACCGGCCGCTGTTCGAACGCGACACGCGCAACGTGCATCTGTCGCAGCACGGCGACGCGCTGTTCCGCTACGCGGTGCGCATCCTCGAACTGATGGACGAGGCCGTCACGTCGGTGTGCGGGCCGCCGCTGTCGGGCAAGGTGCGGCTCGCGATGTCGGAGGATTTCGCGTCCGCGCACCTGACGGCCGCGCTCGCGAGCTTCGTGCAGCGCAATCCGGAAGTCGAGCTTGCGATCTCGACGGGGTTGTCGGGCGACCTGTTCGACGCGCTCGACGAAGGCCGCCACGATCTGGTGTTCGCGAAGCGTGTCGCGGGCAGCCGGCGCGGCCGCGTGATCCGCAGCGAACCGCTGTACTGGTGCACCGGCCCCGATTCGCGGATCACAGGCCACGAGGCCGTGCTGCCGCTCGCGATGCATCCGGAGCCGAGCGTATCGCGCCGCCGCGTGCTCGAGTCGCTCGAGGCGGTCGGCCGCCCGTACCGGATCGCCGTCGTGAGCAGCAGCATCGCGGTGCTGCGCGCGGCCGCGAGCGCAGGGCTCGGCGTCAGCGCGTTTGCGGGCTACGTGATTCCGGCCGGGCTCGCGCGGCTCGACGCGGGGCTCCCCGAACTCGGCGAACTCGAATACGTGATCGACCGGCCGGCGGCCGCCTCGCGCTCGACGCTCGCGCTCGAGGCGACGCTGATCGCGGCGGCGGCCGAGCTGTAGCGATCGCCTTCGCCGTGACGCCGACGCCGCCGCGCCGCGGCGTAAGCGCGCAACTGACAATCGTGCCCGGAACGCGTCAGCGTCCGCGCAGCACTCGCTCGCGACAATGGGACCCATCGGAACGCACGGCAATGTGCCGCGCATCCGCTATCCCGTCCCCTTGATCGGAGCACACCATGAACGTCTTGCGATTCGCCGTCGCGACCGCCGCAGCCGCACTGCTGTCCCCCGCCTTTGCGCAAACCGATGCCGCTGCCCCCGCGCAGGGCCTGACGCGCGCGGAAGTCGTCGCGCAGCTGAAGCAGGCGTACCTCGACGGCGAACTGCCGACCAACGACGGCAACTATCCGCCGAATGCCGCGACGCGCGCACGCAATCGCGAACTGGTGCAGGCCGCGCAGCCCGCGTGGCTCGCGCAGACGCCGCGGGCACCGCAAACGGCCGTCCAGCAATAGCCGCTCACGGCACGACCGGAACGCCGCGCGGCAACGCGCTCAGGGCAGGAAGCTGCGGCGCCGCGCGTCGATCAGCTCGACGAGCAGCCGATCGCGCTCGGCCGCCAGTTCCTGCATCGAACGTTCGCCCTGGATCGCGCGCAGTTCGTCGTTCAGCTTGCGATCGACGGCCGGATCGAACGACGGCGTGCCGAGGTCGTCCCACCACGTGGTGATCGGCCCCGCCAGGTGTTGGAGGAAGTGCGCGATCCCGCCCGCGCCGCCGCCGAGGTGATAGGTCAGGCACTGCCCCATCAGCCCCCACCGCAAGCCCGGCCCCCATGCGACCGCCTTGTCCGCGTCGGCGACGCTCACCACGCCTTCGCCGACGAGGTGATACACCTCGCGAAACAGCGCGGCCGCGAGCCGGTTCGCGACGTGGCCGGTCATTTCCTTGTTGAGCACGATCGTCTGCTTGCCGAGCGCGTCGTAGAAATCCTTCACGCGCGCGATCACGTTCCGGTCGGTCGCGTCGCCGCCGACCAGCTCGACGAGCGGAATCAGGTGCGGCGGGTTGAACGGATGCGCGATCAGGCAGCGTTCCGGGTGCTTGTCGCAGGCGGTCTGGATCTCGGACATCTTCAGGCCCGACGAACTCGACGCAATCGGCACGCGCGCGGGCAGCACGTCGTCCATCTGCCGGTACAGCGCGCGCTTCAGGTCGAGCCGCTCGGGGCCGTTTTCCTGCACGAAATCGACGTCGTCGAGCGCGCGCACGAGATCCGCATCGAACGACAGCCGCGCGGAAAGTTCGGCGGCCCGGTCACCGAGGAATGCGGCGAGCGCGTCGCGCAGACGCGCGTCGGCCTGCGGTGCGGGATCGGTCGCGACGACGTCGAAGCCCTTCGACAGATAGAAAGCCGCCCAGCTCGCGCCGATCACGCCGGCCCCGACGATCGCGATGCGTTGAATGTCCATGTCCGTCCCGTCTCCGTGGTCTGTGGATAGCGCGACGATTGTCGCATCGATTCACGTCACGACGCGTTGATGCCGGTTGCACTTCCTCTCTTGAAAACCGCCGCGACGGCCTCTAATTACCGGTTGCCAGGCGGTGCCCGTCACACGCACTGCCCCCGTTTCGACTCGGCGGAAAGCCGCGCATCGCACTCGCACTCGCCATCGGCGTCGCGTCGGCGCGTTTTTCGCGTTTCCTGTTCCGGAGGACCTTCATGAGCGGTATCCATCACGGCCACGACCTGTTCGATGAATTCGCCCGCGTGCAGCGGCAGATGGCGAGCCTGTTCGGCGAGCTTCCGACCGGCATCCGCGCGGTGCGGCCGAGCGCGTTTCCCGCGCTGAACGTCGGTGCGACCGACGACGCGATCGAGATCGTCGCGTTCGCCCCCGGCACGGCCGCGGCCGATTTCGACGTCTCGATCGACAGGGATCTGATGACGATCAGCGGCGAGCGCAAGCCCGTGCCGCAAGACGCCGGCGACGACGTGCGCACCTATGCGCAGGAGCGCTTTCACGGTGCGTTCCGCCGGGTGGTCGAGCTGCCGCAGAACGCGGACGCGGACAACGTCAGCGCCCGCTACGAAAACGGCTGCCTGCTGATTCGCGTCGGCCGGCGCGAGGCATCGAAGCCACGTGCGATCAACGTTCAGTAACCTTCAGGAGAACGACATGAATATGAGCCAGATCCTGACGGAACGCCAGGCCGGCGCCGTCCACGCGCCCGCCGCCGAGGCCGCACGCCGGCCCGCGATCACGCCGGCCGTCGACATCGTCGAAGACCAACGGCGCGTCACGCTGCGCGCCGACCTGCCGGGCGTGCCGCGCGAGAATCTCGACGTGAAGGTGCACGACAACACGCTGACGATCGAAGCCGACACGCGCATCGACACGCCAGCCGACCTGCGCGTGCGGCATGCCGAAGTCCGCGCGCCGCGCTTCGCGCGCACGTTCGTGCTGAGCCCCGATCTCGACACGTCGCGAATCGATGCGAGCCTGCGCGACGGCGTGCTCACGTTGACGATTCCGCGTCGCGAGGAGACACGCCCGCGCCGCATCGACGTGACGGCCGGCAACGCGTAAGCGCTGGCGCGTGCCGATCGCGCGACTCGCATGACAAAGCCCCGCCGGGCATGACACCCGGCGGGGCTTTGTTTCATCGTGCGGCGCGGTGCACGCCCGCCGTCACGCTCAATCGAAATCGAACAGGTCGAACACCGATTTCTTGCGACGCTGGCCGTCGTGGCGATAGCGGTCGTCGTGCGAGCGGCCGTCGCGCCCCCAGCCGTCGTCGCGCCCGCGCGGCGCCTGCGCATCGTGCCGCACCGGCGGCTCGTCGCGGCGCGGCGGCGCATCGCCGGTTTCGCGTGCGATCAGCTTGTCGAGCTCGCCGCGATCGAGCCACACGCCGCGGCACGTCGGACAGTAATCGATCTCGATCGACTGGCGCTCGGCCATCAGCAGGTCGGGCGTCTTGCAGACCGGACATTTCATCGCGCTTCTCCCTTCGTTGAGCATTCCGAACCAAGGGCGGGCCCTCGCCCGCCCGCTTTCTCAGTGACCTTCGACCCGCGCCGCGCGCTTCGCCTTCGCACGCCGCGCCAGCATGTTCATGCCTTCGACGAACGCCGAGAACGCCATCGCCGCGTAGATATAGCCCTTCGGCACGTGCGAACCGAAGCCTTCCGCGATCAGCGTCATGCCGATCACGACGAGGAACGACAGCGCGAGCATCACGATCGTCGGGTTGCGGTCGATGAAGCGTGCGAGCGGCTGCGCGGCGAACAGCATCACGCTCACCGCGACGATCACCGCGACGAACATGATCGGGACATGCTCGGTCATGCCGATCGCGGTCACGATGCTGTCGATCGAGAACACGATGTCGAGCATCACGATCTGGCCGATCGCGGCCCATACCGTCAGGCCGGCCGCGCCGCCGGACGCACCCGCGCCGTCGCCGTCGTGCGACACGTGGTGATGGATCTCGGTGGTCGCCTTCCATACGAGGAACAGGCCGCCCGACAGCAGGATCATGTCGCGCCACGAGAACGCGTGATCGAACAGCGTGAATACGGGCTCGGTGAGACTCGCGATCCACGCGACGCTGCCGAGCAACGCGAGGCGCATCACGAGCGCGAGCGCGATGCCCAGGCGCTGCGTGCGGGCGCGCTGCGCTTCGGGCAGCTTGTTGCTGAGGATCGAGATGAAGATCAGGTTGTCGATGCCGAGCACGACTTCCATCACGACGAGCGTCAGGAGCGCGGCCCAGACGGCGGGGTCGGCGGCAAGCGTCAGCAGGTAGTCCATGAAAAGGGCCGATTCGAATGTGGAAAGCCCGATGATAGGCCACCCCACGACTTCGAAAAAATCAGAGAGAATCTGATCTTTGGTTCGGTTTTTCCGAAATATCGATCCGATGCTGAATTTTCGCCATCTGTACTATTTCTGGGTCGTCGTGAAGGAAGGCGGTTTCGCGCGCGCCGCGGAGCGGCTCGACATGGCCGTGCAGACGATCAGCGCGCAGGTCCGCGAACTGGAAAAGGCGCTCGGCCACCAGTTGCTGCGCCCGGTCGGGCGCAGCGTCGCGATGACCGATGCGGGCCAGGCCGCGTATGCGCGCGCCGAGGTCATCTTCGAGATGGGCCGGCTGATTCCCGACGAGGTGCGCGCGGCGGCCAGCCAGCCGACCGTGCGGCTCGCGGTCGGCCTGGCCGACGGGATCTCGAAGCTCGCCGCGCATGCGATCCTCGCGCCGGTGCTCGACACGCCCACGCTGCGGCTGCTGTGCCACGAGGGCGAGCACGACGCGCTGCTCGCGGAACTGGCGCTGCATCACCTCGACCTCGTGCTGGCCGGCCAGGGCGCGCCGTCGGGGTCGAATCTGCGCGTGACGAGCGAGCGGCTCGTCGCGTCGCCGGTCGACTGGTACGGGCCCGCGGCGCTCGTCACGACGGCCGCGCGGCAGCGCTTTCCGGAGTGCCTCGCCGAGTTGCCGGTGCTGCTGCCGACCGCCCACTCGGCGCTGCGCGCACGCCTCGACCTGTGGCTGGAACGGGAACGGATCGTGCCGCGCGTGGCCGGGGAATTCGAGGACAGCGCGCTGATGGCCGTGTTCGCGGCGCGGGGCCTCGGCGTGTTTCCGCTCAGCGAACTCGGCGCGAACGATGCATCGCTGCTGCGTGGGCTGCGCCGGCTCGGCCGGGCGGGCGACGTGACCGAGGAAATCCACGCGATCCGCTCGCGGCGCGGCGAACACCACCCGCTGGCATCGCGACTGCTCGCCGCCGCGCGGCCTGCGCCGGCCGCCTGAAGCGAGCGCGACATCAAACGAAACTATAATGACGCCCCGGCCATACGAGATTGCCACGCGCATCGCACCGGCCCCGCCGCTGCGCCCGCAGCCCCGCGCGGCATCTCGCCGAGCCTTTTGAAAGACGCCATGCACAACCGATTTCGCCTGTTTTCCGTTTCGTGCGCGCTCGCGGCCGCGACCGTGCTGGCGGCGTGCTCGTCGCCGCCCAAGCCGATTTACCAGCAGGAGCAGTTCGACGCGACGAGCAGCCCGTATGCGCACACGTTCCGCTCGAAATCCGACGCGGCCTGCGAGGCCGCGCGGCGCGCGCTGCTGAGCCAGGGCTACGTGGTGTCGTCGTCGCGCAACGATGCGGTCGACGGCAGCAAGAATTTCCAGCCGAGCAACGACATGCACGTCGTGATCGAGTTTCACGTCGTGTGCGCGGACGCGAATGCCGACGGCTCGTCGAGCATCGCGTACGTGAACGCGGTGCAGGACCGCTACACGCTGAAGAAGTCGAATACGTCGGCGAGCGTCGGGCTCAGCGTGTTCGGCTCGCTGTCGCTGCCGATCGGGTCGAGCGACGACGCGCTCGTGAAGACCGCGAGCGAGACGATTCCCGCCGGCGTGTTCTACGAGCGCTTCTTCAATCTCGTCGAGCATTTCCTGAAGATCGATCCGGCCCGCCGCGACCGCGCGACCGTGAAGGCGGCCGAGAAGGAACCCGTCACACCGCTGCCCGAACCCGCGCCGACGCCGCAGGGCGAGCCGATGAAGATGACGACGCCGGTCGTGCCGACGCCGCCTGCCGCGCCGGTGCCGCTGTCGGGGCCGGGCGTCGCGCCGGCTTCGGGCGCGTCGGCCGTGCCTGCTGCGCCTGCCGCGGCATCGGCCGTGGTCGCGCCGGGGGCGATGCGGGGTGGCGTGCCGGCATCGGTTGCGGCACCTGCGTCGGCGGCCGTGCCTGCTTCGACGTCGGCTTCGGCACCCGCCTCCGTGCGGACGCCCGCGTCTGCTTCGGCATCGCCCGCATCGGCAGCCTCCGCACCTGCCCCCGCGAGCGCTGCTCCGGCATCGGCGAACAAGGCGCCCTCGCCCGCTGCCGCCGATCCCGTCGCCTCGTCCGCACCGACCGGTGCCAGCGCGCCGTCCGCGAACTGAACGCGCATCCCGCTCACCGCGCCGTGCGCCCATCGCGCGCGGCGCGCCACATGCTCCCCTTCCCGCCGTCCTCCGGCGAGATCACCGCACACCCGAGAAACCGGCCGCGCGTGCTCGCCGTGACGTAATCGGCAATCGGGCGCAGCCCGGCGCGAGAACCACGCGAATCCCGATTCCTCGAACGCCCGCGATCATTCCCGCCGCGCGATCACTCCGTCGTTACGTCTTCGCCCCCGCAGCGCCGCCCGGCCGCGCCGCGGCACGCGCACTGGCGCGCTACCGCAACGTCGCGTTCAGCGCCTGCAACTGCTCGACCGTCGCCGTCACGCCGCCGCACACGATCACCGCGATTTCCGACGCAGAAGCAAGCGCCGGCACCGACTGTTCGAGCGCGGCCAGCGCGGCGCCGCACGCCGGCTCGACGACGATCCGGTGCTCGTCCACGAACCGCAGCGACGCAGCCACCGCCTGCGCATCCGACACGACGACCGGATGGATCGCATGCCGCTTCGCCCATTCGACCGCCGCGTCGCACGGCCGCTTCGCGCCGAGCGACGTTGCGATGCTCGTGATCGCCGGCAATTCGACCGGACGACCTTGCGCGACCGAGCGCGCATAGCTGTCCGCGCCTTCCGTCCCGACCGCGACGACCGGCACGTCGTGCCAGCCGTTGCGTGCGAGCCCCTCGAGGACGCCGCACAGCAGCCCGCCGCCGCCGACCGCGAGCACGACCGCGTCGGGTTTCGGGCCGGCCGCCGCCATCTCGTCGATCATCGTCGCGTGCCCCCGCCACAGCACGGGGTCGTCGAACGGATGCACGAACGCGTCCTGCGCGCCGACGGCCGACAGCGCGTACGCGTTCGCCTCAGCCCAGCTCGCGCCGTGCACGACCACCTCCGCGCCCTCCGCGCGGATCAGCGCCCGCGCGCGGGCCGATGCGGTTTCCGGCACGGCGACGAGCACCGGCACGCCGAGCTCGCGACCGCAATACGCGACCGCGATGCCCGCATTGCCGCCCGACGACGACACGAACCGGCGCGCGCCGGCCGCATGCCGCGCTTCGCACACCGCGCCGATGCCGCGCAATTTGAACGAACCGGACGGCTGCAGCGCGTCGAGCTTCAATCGGATGTGCTTGCCGAGACGGCGCGACGCGATTTGCGAGCGGACATAGGGGGTCGGGATATGAAGCGGCATGGTGCGGGACACGGTCGGGACAAAGGGAACGCACGCGGCCCGTGAACAGGCCCGGCAACGTCGATCATCGTACGGCACGCCCGCCATGCTTTTCCAATACCATCGGATGGTGCTTGCCATGCTTGGCAGGCATATCCACCGAATCAAGTCCGACAACCGGAGTCGACACCGCATGCGCCAGATCGAACTGCGTCACCTGCGTTACTTCGTGGCCGTCGCGCAAGCCGGCAGCGTGATGGCCGGCGCCCGCGCGGCCGGCATCGTCCAGCCCGCGCTGTCGCGGCAGATCCGCGAGCTCGAGGATGCGATCGGCACGCCACTGCTGATCCGCCGCACGACGGGCGTCACGCTGACGGCGGCTGGCGCAAGTTTCCTGCAGGATGCGACGGGCCTGCTCGCGACGTTGCAGGACAGCCGCGAGCGCGCGTTGCGCAGCGCATCCGGCCAGCTCGGCGAGCTGCGCCTCGGCGCGCTGCCGAACTGCCTGCCGCTGCCGGTCGTCGCGAACGTGCTGAAGGCGTTTCGCGACGCGTGTCCGGACGTGAAATTGTCGATCGCGCCGATGCTGTCCGCCGAACAGGCGGCAGCGCTGATGCGCGGCCAGCTCGACGGCGGCATCATGGCGTGGCGCCGAGACGAAGCGCCGCATCTGTCGGGCGTGCGGCTGCTGAGCGACCGCTTCGTGCTCGCGATGCCTGCGCCACCCGGCGGCCGCTTCCGCGCGCCGCGCACGCTTGCCGACGTCGCGCACGAACCGTTCGTCTGGTTCGACGCGCAGCGCTCCGCCGCGCATCACCGCTTCCTGATGGCGCAGTGCGAACGGGCCGGCTTCACGCCGCGCATCGCGCAGGTGGGCAGCGACATCCCGACGCTGATCGGTCTCGTGGCGGCCGGCATGGGCTGTGCGTTCGTGCCGGAAAGCGCGTCGCCGACATGCCCGCGCACGGTTCGGCTCGTCGCGCTCGACGAACTCGCGAGCCGCTTCGATATCGAGTTCGTATTCGACGGTGCGGCGGTGCCGACGTCTCCCGTCGTCGCGCGGTTTCTCGAAGCGGTGCGCGACGCGGCCGGCCAAGCGGAATGATCGATCGACGGCACGCGCGAGCCGCGCGCCGACGGTGGATTCAGTCGGCTTCGTCGTCATCGCGCACTAAACATTGGCTCGGACAAACGAAAAATCTTTCAGATCGATGACGGACGACGCCGTCACGTCGGAATTTTTAAATTGGCACCAAAAGAGGCCCTTTAACGTCATTTCGAAATGTTATGCCCCGAAATATACTGCGCCCGCATCCAACCCTCGTGCCAAAGAGAGGATGCTTTTCGCCCCGGTCACGGTCCCCCTGTGACCGGGGCTTTTTTCGTCGGCAAGCCGCGCCGGCGAATCGCCGAAACCGCGCCACTCGGGCCGCACACGCATGCCGGCTCGACTCCGAATTATTGACATCGAATCAAGATAATTTCGCCCGAGCGCGGCTTTTTCCGCAAAAGTAATGCAGGCACACTTCACCCTGTCCGCAATGGCCAGGTGCCGTTGCCCCATGCTTGCAGGAGCTCATCGCGTGAACAGCACGACCTCTTCCCCTTCCCGCCCGGGCGGCAGCGCCGCGCTGCCGCTGCTGGCGCTTGCCGCCGGCGCATTCGGCATCGGCACGACCGAGTTCTCGCCGATGGGCCTCTTGCCCGTGATCGCCGACGGCGTACACGTGTCGATTCCGCAGGCCGGCATGCTGATCAGCGCGTATGCGATCGGCGTGATGGTCGGCGCGCCGCTGATGACGCTGCTGCTCGCGCGATGGTCGCGTCGCTCGGCGCTGATCGCGCTGATGTCGATCTTCACGATCGGCAACCTGTTGTCGGCCGTCGCGCCGGACTACACGACGCTGTTGCTCGCACGGCTCGTCACGAGCCTCAACCACGGCGCGTTCTTCGGGCTCGGCTCGGTGGTCGCGGCGAGCCTCGTGCCGCGTGAAAAGCAGGCCAGCGCGGTCGCGACGATGTTCATGGGCCTCACGATCGCGAACGTCGGCGGCGTGCCGGCCGCGACCTGGCTCGGCCAGATGATCGGCTGGCGCATGTCGTTCGCGGCGACCGCGGCGCTCGGCCTGATCGCGATCGCCGGCCTGTTCGCCGCGCTGCCGAAGGGCGAAGCCGGCAAGATGCCGAACCTGCGTGCCGAACTGTCGGTGCTCACGCGCCCCGTCGTGCTCGGCGCGCTCGGGACCACGGTGCTCGGCGCCGGCGCAATGTTCACGCTGTATACGTATGTCGCCCCGACGCTCGAACACCTGACCGGCGCGACACCCGGCTTCGTCACCGCGATGCTCGTGCTGATCGGCGTCGGCTTCTCGATCGGCAACATCGCCGGCGGCCGCCTCGCCGACCGCTCGCTCGACGGCACGCTCATCGGCTTCCTCGTGCTGCTGATCGTGACGATGGCCGCGTTCCCGCTGCTCGCCCGCACGCATGTCGGTGCGGCGGTCACGCTGCTGGTCTGGGGTGTCGCGACGTTCGCGGTGGTCCCGCCGCTGCAGATGCGCGTGATGCGTGCCGCACACGACGCGCCGGGCCTCGCCTCGGCCGTCAACATCGGCGCGTTCAATCTCGGCAACGCGGTCGGCGCGGCAGCCGGCGGCGCGGCGATCTCGGCCGGTTTCGGCTACGCGGCGGTGCCGCTCGTCGGCGGGCTGATCGCCGCGGCCGGGCTGGCGCTGGTTGCGCTGCAGATGATCCAGCGCCGCCGCGCGCCGGTCGCCGCGAGTTCGTAAGCACGCGGCGATCCGTACGGCTGCCGGCACGCGGCACCGCAATCGGGAAACGCCCGCGACGGGATGGACAGCGCGGCTCCCGCCCGCGTCGTGCTCGGTACACCTGATCGCTCGGGCCAACTGCCGGCCGGCACGACGGGCGACGCGACGCTTCAGTCAGTTCAGTGGTGAACCTCGCCGCGTTCGAGCGGCAGGATCAGGCGCTCGGGGATGCTGCGCCGCGACGCACGCGCGCCGACGTAGTACAGCCCGGCCGGCACGACGAGGCCGAGAATCCATGAGATGTCGGTGCCGCCGAGCGCGTCGACGAGCGCGCCCGTGTAGATGTGGGTCGACATGAACGGCAACTGCACCAGGATGCCGACCACGTAGATCGTGATCGCCATCACGTTCCAGCGGCCGTAGCGGCCATCCGGATCGGACAGCGCCGGCACGTCGTAGCGCGAGCGCGTGAAGCAGTAGTAGTCGACCAGGTTGATCGCGCTCCAGGGCGTGAAGAACGCGAGCAGGAACAGGATGAACGCCGTGAATTCCTTCAGGAACGAATGGCGGCCGGCGAGCGCGATCAGCGTCGACACGCAGATCATCCCGAAGATGTACACGAGACGGCTGCGTGACGACACCGCACCCTTGCCGCGGAAACCGCTGACGATCGTCGCCATCGACATGAAGCTGCCGTACGCGTTGAGTGCCGTCACCGTCACCTTGCCGAACGCGATGGTGAAATACAGCAACGCAGCCACGGCGCCCGTCGAGCCGAGCCCGACGATATACGACACCTCATGGTGCGCGAACTGGCTGCCGGCCAGCGCGGCCGCGAACACGCCGAACACCATCGCCGCCTGCGCGCCGATCACCGAGCCGAGGCCCACCGCGAGGAACGTGGCGACCGACGACGTCGAGCGCGGCAGGTAGCGCGAATAATCGGCGACGTACGGGCCGAACGCGATCTGCCACGACGCGGACAGCGACATCGACAGCAGGAAGCTCGCGAGCGAGAAGTGCCGGTTCGCGAGCAGCGCGCCGACGTCGTGGTTCGCGAACAGCTGCGCGAACATGTAGACGAATGCGACGATGCCGACCACGCTCGCGATCCGGCCGACGAAGTGGATCGCGCGATAGCCGAACACCGTCAGCACGACGATCACGGCCGCGAACAGCAGGATGCCGGCCGCGTCGTCGACGTGCAGCAGTTGCGCGACGGCCTGCCCGGCGAGCACCGAGCCGCTGGCGGAAAAACCGATGTACATCAGGCACACGAGCACGATCGGAATCATCGCGCCGTAGACGCCGAACTGCACGCGACTCGAGATCATCTGCGGCAAGCCGAGCTGCGGCCCCTGCGCGCCGTGCAACGCCATCACCGCGCCGCCGACGAGCTGGCCGAGCAGCAGCGCGACCAGCGACCAGAACACGTCGCCGCCGAGCACGACCGCCAGCGCCCCCGTGACGATGGCCGTGATCTGCATGTTCGCCGACAGCCACAGCGTGAACTGGCTCAACAGGCCGCCGTGGCGTTCGGCGTCGGGAATGAAATCGATCGAGCGTACCTCGATCAGACCACCGGCTTTTCCACTGGGATTCGTTGACACGGGAAAATCTCCAAGATACTGAGGATCGCAAACGGTTTGGACGAGACGGGGAACGTGCCGAGCCGCCCTTTCGACTCGTCGGGTGCGGCGCGCCGTGAATCGCCGGGACACGCGCCACGCACGGTGCGCACGCTGGCGCGCAGCCGGCACGCCCCGTGGCCGACAGTGCCAGCGGATGATCTTGTATATACAACCCGGCAGATATCGGTGATTACCCGGTGTCCGGCAGCTTTCCGGATCGTCCGGGAAAACGGAGCGCATCCGGCGATCGCAGGTGTCGGTCGACCGTATGAAAAATGCCGGGAAAACGAAAACTCAGGCGCCGGCGGGCGACGCCTGATCGGGTGCGGCGACCATGTCGCCGGCGGGAAGGAGCGTCAGCATGCGCCGCGCCGCCTCGATGTCGCGCGCGTGCAGCCATTCGTCGTAGTCGTCGCGGCGCAGGATCACGACGCCCCGCTTCTCGTCGCCGGGCCGATGCATGCGCGCGAACAGCGGATGATCGTCGGCATTGACCGTGAGCATCGTCATGCCGATTCGCTCGCGGCCATCGACCGTTTCGTAACGCCGCCAGAGGCCGGCGACGCAGTACGGTTGCCAGCCGTCGACGCCGATCCGGTGCCACACATTGCGGCCCGTTTCGTAGCACGGCTCGAAGATCCAGCGCACCGGAATCAGGCAGCGCTGGCCGTTGCGCCAGGCGTTGCCGTAGAGTCGCGACGAACCGACCGTTTCCGCGCGCGCGTTCACCGTATCGAGCTTCTTTCGCTTGCGGCCGTTCTCGTCGAGACGCTCGGGCTGCATGAACTTCGGCCAGAAGCCGAACACCGCGCCGACGACCGCGAGGCCGTCGCCGTCGGCGCGCGCGATGGGTGCCGCGTAATCCGGATATACGTCGGGTTCCCACGGCTCGCGGCGAAACAGGTCGCCGATGCCGATCCTCAGCTCGCTGATACCCGGGTCTTCATCAGGGGCGCGGTAGTGCGTGCACACGGTTGGGCAGACGATGGACGCGATGTCTTCATCGTAGGTCAGCGTGCGCGTCATATGCCGCTTTTGCGTGGTGTGACGAAACAGTCTTACAACCGTTCGGCCCGCTTGATGGCGTCGTCGCCCGTTCCGGTTCAGGCCAACCGATCTGATCCGATCACATGCACGCCCGGACGCGCATCGAGCGCGGCGTCGAGCAGCGCGCGGGCAATGCGCGGCGCCGGATTCACGCGCCACTTCCGCGGCAGCAGCGGCCCGGCGACGCTCAACGCAAGCACCAGCATCCGCTCGCCGAACCGGAATTCGTCGCGGCTGCCGCCGATCAGGCCCGGCCGCACGCAGGTGAGCGACGCGAACCCGATGCCCGCGAGTGCGCGCTCGACCTCGCCCTTCACGCGGTTGTAGAAGATGCGCGAGTCCGGATCGGCGCCGAGCGCCGAATTCAGCACGTAGGTCGGCGTGCCGGCCTGGTGCGCGAGACGCGCGACCGCGAGCGGGTAGTCGTGATCGACGCGGCGGAATGCGGCCTGCGAGCCCGCGACGCGCATCGTGGTGCCGAGCGTGCAGATCACCGCGTCGGCCTGCCACCAGTCGGCCGCCTCGGGCAGGTGATCGAAGTCGACCTCCAGCGCGCGCATCTTCGGATGCGGCGTCAACGGCCGGCGCGCGAGCACGACGACCTGGTCCACCCGCGCATCGGCCAGCGCGGCTTCAAGGACGTGACGCCCGACGAGTCCGGTCGCGCCGACGAGCAACAGTTTCATGGCAAGTCATTCCGTGTGAGGCCGGTGAATCGGCGTGGAATCGACACGATGAACGGTCCGCGCGGGAGGGTCAACCGCAACCCGCGTCCTGCCCGTCACCCGCGCACGCAAAAAAGCCCCGCCGTGGCGGGGCTTCGAGCGGCCGCGCATGCCGACGCATGCTCACACATGCAACGCATGCCCCAGCGCGCGCAACGCGGCCTCCTGCATCGCTTCGCCGAGCGTCGGATGCGCGTGGATCGTGCCGCCGATGTCCTCGAGCCGCGCGCCCATCTCGAGCGACTGCGAAAACGCCGCGGCCAGTTCCGACACGCCGCGCCCGACCGCCTGCCAGCCGACGATCAGATGCGTGTCGCGCCGCGCGACGACGCGCACGAAGCCGTCGGTCGCCTGCAGCGTCATCGCGCGGCCGTTCGCCGCGAACGGGAACGACGCGCCGATGCAGTCGACGCCGGCCGCCTTCGCGTCGTCGGGCGACCAGCCGGACGTGACGACCTCGGGATCGGTGAAGCACACGGCCGGGATCGATGCCGGCGTGAACTTGCGGCGGCGTCCGGCGATCAGCTCGGCCACCACCTCGCCCTGCGCCATCGCGCGATGCGCGAGCATCGGCTCGCCGGCGACGTCGCCGATCGCCCATACGTTGCGCATCGACGTCCTGCATTCGTCATCGATGCGCAGCGCGCGGCCATTGCGATCGAGCGGCAGCGATTCGAGCCCGAAGCCGTCGACGCGCGGCCGGCGGCCGACCGCGACCAGCACGCGATCGGCCGGCAGCGTCCTCTCCGCGCCGTCGGGTGCCTGCACGCGCACCGCGCCGTCGCTCGCGAGGCCCAGCACCTTGTGGCCCAGCCAGAGCCCGACGCCGAGCCGCGCGAGCGAATCGGCGACCGGCTTCGCGAGTTCCGCGTCGTATGCGGGCAGCACGCGCTCGGCCACCTCGACGATGCCGACGTCGACGCCGAGCTTGCGATAAACGAATCCGAGTTCCAACCCGATGTACCCGGCACCGACGACGACCAGCCGCTTCGGCAACGACGCGGGCGACAGCGCCTCGGTCGACGAGACGACGTGGCCGCCGAACGGCATCGACGGCAGCGCGACCGGTTCCGAGCCCGTGGCGAGCAACAGATGCTCGCAGGCGATCCGCGTCGTGTGGTCGCCGGCCACGACGTCGACCGTCTTGCCGTCGACCACGCGCGCGTCGCCGTGCAGCACGCGCACGCCGTGCTTCTTCAGCAGCGCGCCGACGCCGCGCGTGAGCCGCTCGACGATGCCGTCCTTCCACGCGACGCTTTTCGCGATGTCGATCTCCGGCGTGCGCACGCGAATCCCGAGCACCCCGTCGCCGGCCTGCCCGCACGCCTGCTCGAACGCGTCGGCGACGTGGATCAGCGCCTTCGACGGAATGCAGCCGATGTTCAGGCACGTGCCGCCGAGCCGTTCGCGCTCGACGAGCACCGTCGGAATGCCGAGCTGCCCCGCGCGAATCGCGGCGACGTAACCGCCCGGCCCGCCACCGATCACGAGCAGCGTGGTGTGTTCGTTCTTCATCGTTCTCACTCCACGAACAGCAGCGCCGGACGCTCGAGCACGCCGCGCACGGCCTGGATGAATTCGGCCGCGTCCGCGCCGTCGACGACGCGATGGTCGAACGACGACGACAGGTTCATCATCTTGCGCGCGACGATCGCGCCGTCGCGGATCATCGGTCGCTCGACGATCCGGTTCACGCCGACGATGCCGACCTCGGGATGGTTGATCACCGGCGTCGACACGATGCCGCCGAGCGCGCCGAGGCTCGAGATCGTGATCGTCGAGCCGGTCAGCTCGTCGCGCTGCGCGCGGTTCGCGCGCACCGCGTCGGCGAGCCGCGCGATTTCCGCCGAGATCGACCACACGTCGCGCGCTTCCGCATGACGCAGCACCGGCACCGTGAGGCCGCTGTCCGTCTGCGTCGCGACGCCCATGTGCACCGCGCCGTAGCGCGTGACGACACCGGCTTCGTCGTCGTAGCGCGCGTTGATCTGCGGGAAGTCGCGCAGCGCGATCACCATCGCGCGGATCAGCAGCGGCAGCGGCGTGAGCCGGCCGCGCGTGTCGCCGTGGCGCAGGTTCAGCTCGGCGCGCAGCGATTCGAGCTCGGTGACGTCGATCTCCTCGACGTAGGTGAAGTGCGGAATGCGGCGCTTCGCCTCCTGCATCTTGCGCGCGATCGCGCGCCGCAGGCCGATCACCGGCACGTCGGTTTCGTCGTTGCGCTCGTCGTAGCCGCGCGCTTGGGATCCGCGTGCCGCGCCGCCGCCCGTGCGTGCATACGCATCGAGGTCCGCATGCAGGATCCGCCCGGCTTCGCCGGTGCCGCGCACGTAGCGCAGCTCGATGCCCATGTCCCATGCGCGCTGGCGCACCGCCGGCGACGCGAGCGGCCGTTCGCCCGGCGCCAGTGCCGCGCGCGGCGGCACCGCATGTTCCGCGCGGCGCGGCTCGGCCGGCGCGCGGGACGCGGCGTGCGGCGTCGCCTTCGGCGACGCATGTGTTTCGGATCCCTCATCGACGGAAGACGACTCCGCACGCACATCGACCGCCGCCGGAGGCTGCGCCACCTCCGCGCTGGCCTCGCGCGCCTTCGCGCCCGACTTCAGGTTGCCGTCGCCTTCGACTTCGAGACGGATCAACTCGCTGCCGACCGCCATCATCTCGCCGATCCGCCCGCC
Organism: Burkholderia sp. BCC1640; assembly: GCF_902833125.1. Lineage (NCBI taxonomy): Bacteria > Pseudomonadati > Pseudomonadota > Betaproteobacteria > Burkholderiales > Burkholderiaceae > Burkholderia > Burkholderia sp. BCC1640. The sequence goes on from NZ_CADFEF010000016.1 coordinate 73,944, forward strand.
GAGCTCCAGCACCTTGCCGGCCACCGGCGACGGAATTTCCACCGCCGCCTTGTCGGTCATCACATCGGCGAGCGGCTGGTCTTCGGCGATCGTCTGCCCCGGTTGCACGTGCCAGGCCACCAGCTCGACCTCGGCAATCCCTTCGCCGATATCCGGCATCTTGATGACATGAATCCCCATCTCAGGCCTCCATCACGCGTCGCAACGCTTCGCCGACCCGGGCCGGGCCGGGGAAATACGCCCATTCCTGCGCGTGCGGATACGGCGTGTCCCAGCCCGTCGTCCGCTCGATCGGTGCTTCCAGATGATAGAAGCAGTGCTCCTGGACGAGCGACACCAGCTCGGCGCCGTAGCCGCAGGTGCGCGTCGCTTCGTGCACCACCACGCAGCGGCCGGTCTTGCGCACCGACGCGACGATCGTGTCGAGATCGACCGGCCACAGCGTGCGCAGGTCGATCACTTCCGCATCGATGCCGGTCTCCTCGGCGGCGGCCAGCGACACGTGCACGGTCGTGCCGTACGTCAGCACCGTCAAGTCGTTGCCGGGCCGCACGACGGCGGCCGTATCGAGCGGCACCGTGTAATAGCCTTCCGGCACCGCGCTGCCCGGATGCTTGAGCCACGACGTGACGGGACGTTCGTGATGGCCGTCGAACGGCCCGTTGTACAAGCGCTTCGGCTCGAGGAAGATCACCGGATCGTCGTTCTCGATCGAGGCGATCAGGAGTCCTTTCGCGTCGTACGGATTCGACGGCATCACCGTGCGCAATCCGCAGACCTGCGTAAACATCGCCTCCGGGCTCTGGCTGTGCGTCTGGCCGCCGTAGATGCCGCCGCCGCACGGCATCCGGATCGTCATCGGCGCGGTGAACTGGCCTGCGGAGCGATAGCGCAGCCGCGCGCCTTCGGACACGATCTGGTCGGACGCCGGGTAGAAGTAGTCCGCGAACTGGATCTCGCAGACCGGCCGCAATCCATACGCGCCCATCCCGACCGCGGCGCCGACGATCCCGCCTTCCGAGATCGGCGCATCGAACACGCGTGACTTGCCGTACTTGGCCTGCAGGCCCTCGGTGCAGCGGAACACGCCGCCGAAGTAGCCGACGTCCTGCCCGAACACGACCACGTCGTCGTCGCGGCCGAGCATCACGTCCATCGCGGAGCGCAGCGCCTGGATCATCGTCATCGGCTGCGCCGATGCCGTCGTCGTTTCATGTTGCGCCATGATCACGCTCCCAGTTCCTGGCGCTGACGGCGCAGATGCGCGGGCAGCTCCTTGTACACGTCGTCGAACATCGAGGCCGGCGACGGAATCCGGTCGTCGGCCAGCGTCCCGAACTTCTCCGCTTCCTTCTGCGCGGCGATCACCTCGGCTTCCAGCTCGGCCGTGAGCGCGTCGTGCGCGCTGTCCGACCAGATGCCTTTCGCGATCAGGTGCTGCTTGAAGCGGGCGATCGGGTCGCCGAGCGGGAAATGGGCCCAGTCGTCGGCCGGCCGGTATTTCGTCGGATCGTCCGACGTCGAGTGCGCGCCGGCGCGATAGGTCACCCACTCGATCAGCGTCGGGCCGAGATTGCGGCGCGCGCGTTCGGCCGCCCAGGTCGATGCCGCGTAGATCGCGAGGAAGTCGTTGCCGTCGACGCGCAGCGAAGCGATGCCGCAGCCGACGCCGCGCCCGGCGAACGTCGTCCCCTCGCCGCCCGCGATCGCCTGGAATGTCGAGATCGCCCACTGATTGTTGACGACGTTCAGCACGACCGGCGCACGATACACGTGCGCGAACGTCAGCGCGGTGTGGAAGTCGGATTCCGCGGTCGCGCCGTCGCCGATCCATGCGGACGAGATCTTCGTGTCGCCCTTGATCGCCGACGCCATCGCCCAGCCGACCGCCTGGATGAACTGCGTCGCGAGGTTGCCCGAGATCGAGAAGAAGCCGGCTTCGCGGTCCGAATACATGACCGGAAGCTGGCGCCCCTTCAGCGGGTCGCCTTCGTTCGACATCAACTGGCAGATCATCCGTTCGAGCGACACCTCGCGCGCGATCAGGATGCTTTGCTGGCGGTAAGTCGGGAAGCACATGTCGCCATGACGCAGCGCCATCGCATGCGCGGCGCCGATCGCCTCCTCGCCGAGGCTCACCATGTAGAAGGAGATCTTCTTCTGACGCTGCGCGATCATCATGCGCGCGTCGAAGATGCGGGTCTTGAGCATCGCGCGCATCCCGGCGATCAGGCGCGCATCGTCGAGGTCCGGCGCCCACGGGCCGAGGGCTTCGCCGTGGTCGTCGAGCACGCGCACCAGGCTGCGGGCGAGATGGGCGGTGTCCGCCGGCGCAACGTCGATCGGCGGGCGGCGAACCGCGCCGGCCGGCGATAGATGCAGATAGGAAAAATCCGTCTTGCAGCCCGGACGCCCGGTGGGCTCCGGCACATGCAGACGCAATGGCTCTGACAGGCTCATCGTGTCGTCTCCACGCTCGATTGTGTCTCACGCTGATGGAAGCGCGCGGCCGGTTGCCGGCTCACGCGCGAGCTGGCGCGCGGATAAGCACGCCAACCTTGGAAATCTATGCCTTATGGCGCGAAACGTCGATGACCAACCCGCTCGCTCCGGGTGAGCAGATTTGCCATGGCGGATGTCGACGGACGATCGATGGTGGCGGCGGCGCGAACGCAGGTCGCCCGTGCTGCGCTGCGTCAACGGCCGGTGGAGCGTGCGTATCGAGCCGGGCCGATCGGTACACGCCGGTCATGTCGGACGATACGGAGCAAAAGACCCCGCGAAATCGTGGATCCCGGCGAGGTCTCGGTGCGTCGGGGCGCTTCCGCGCGCGCCTGGCCGGCCGGGTGGCCCGGCGGGTGATGAATCACGCGTCGGGACGCGCGATATCGAAGCGGCTGTCGGACGTTACGTGCACGTAGGCCGACGGGCCGCCGGCGCGCAGAATGATGCCGGCGCCGAACGTGTCGAAGATGCCGTCCTTCAGCAGGTCATGACGAATATGCACGGCGATGACCTCGCCGAGCACCAGCGTCGCCGGCGTCTCGACGCCGCGATGATCGCGCAGCCGGATCACGTCGGTCACCTTGCATTCGAAGTTCACGCCGCTTTGCGCGACGCGCGGCACGTCGACGAGGCGCGACGGAATCGCGGTCAGGCCGCCGAGTTCGAATTCGTTGACGCCGTACGGCACCGCGGCACAAGTCTGGTTCATCCGCTCGGCAAGGTCGCGCGTCGCGAGGTTCCAGACGAACTCGCCGGTTTCCTGCACGTTGCGCAGGCTGTCCTTCGCGGCGGTGCTCGAAAAGCCGATGATCGGCGGACGATAGTTGAACGCGTTGAAGAAGCTGTACGGCGCGAGGTTGACCGTGCCGTCGGCGCCACGGGATGAAATCCAGCCGATCGGACGCGGGCCGATGATCGCGTTCAGCGGATCGTGCGGGAGGCCGTGGCCTTGTGCGGGTTCGTAATAGTGGTAGTTCGAATCGGTCATGGCGGAACGTTTTGCGACAGGCAAGTTGTGTTGAAAGCGCTCGGCGGAGGTGCGTGCGCCGGTGACGCACATGCGTGCGGCGCAACGCGTGTTCCAAGTATCACATGGCGTCACGTTCGTCGCAGCGAAGCTGCACCGCGGGCAGCGTTGCACACGCCGATGCGATGGCTGGCGAACGGCGCCCGCGACCGGCAGCCATGTCAGAAATGATGCAGCAGCGCGACACGCACGACGTACTGGTTCGGGCCCGACGAGATGTCGGCCGCGCCAGGAACGTACGCGTAGTCGAAGTCGGTCCCGGTGTGCGCGTTCATCGCGTGCTGATAGACCCCTTCTACGAACACCGACGTGCGCTTCGACATGTCGTAATTCAGCTTCGTGCTCAACTGATGCCACTTCGGATTGAACGCGCCGACCGTCGACGCGACACGAGCCTGCGTATAGGTGTAAGCCGCGCCAAGGTACAACGCGGGCGTGAAGTGATAGAGCCCGTTCACCTCGAAGTTATCGAATTTCCACGCGGTCCATGCGCCGCCGGCCGGCTGCGTCGTCCCGGTGAAATACGCATTCGACGTCGGATCGTATACATCCACGTGCGAGTAGGCGAACCCGACGAGCGCATTCGCAAACGCGTAGTTCACGCCGATGCCGATGTTCTGCTGCGACGACGCGTCGAACGTGTTGTCGCCGGTGATCGCACCGGTCGTATCGGCATTGCGTGCGTTGTTGATCTTCAAATACGACGCGCCGACCGTCAGCCCGCCCTGCTGGTATTGCAGCGCGGCGCCGTACAGACGATTGTTCGCAAAGCCGCCCGCCTGATTGCTGAATCCGTACATGGCTTCCGCGGTAATCCCGTGCCACACGGGCGATACGTATTTCACCGCGTTGTTCACCCGGAACGAGTAATCGGTGTTGTCGTTGTCGTACGGATGCGCAAACAGATAGCCCGTCCAGTTTCCGTTCGCGGTGAGCGGCGAGAAAATGTCGACGCTCGGATCGTACTGGCGGCCGAACGTCACGGTGCCGTAACGCTCCGACTTGATGCCGACGAAAGCCTGACGGCCGAATTCCCGGCCGCCCTGGCTCATTTTCCCGTTGTTGACGTCGAAGCCGCTCTCGAGCGTGAAAATGGCCTGGTAGCCTCCGCCGAGGTCCTCTGTACCCCTGATGCCCCAGCGGCTGCCGTAATCGTAGCCGCTTTGCAGTTGCACGGTTCCGTGACCGCGTGCGTTGCTCGTGTAGTTGATACCGTCCTCGATCTTGCCGTAGAGCGTCACGCTGCTTTGTGCATGCGCGGCGCCGGCAAGCAACGCGGCGGGCACGATGATCCCCCAACGCTTGTTCATGATGATTTACCCCCCAGGTCTCTCGTTTGCTGGTCGCAATGCTTGCGCGCTGCGAATGCGTGCCGCGTCGATGTATCCCGCGATGCGACGGGCGCAGTGTAATGAGCCGTTTTTCCACTGTTAGTGACCGGCAGCGGAAAGGTGCTCTCCGGAACGGAGACTGTTTTTCGGTACGGAAACCGGATAACACGGTGGCCAAGACCACTTCATCGAGGGCGACGACGTACGATTCGTGACAGCCCGTATCGCTACGCCGGCATGCACTCGCATGCCCGCGAACGCGAATGACATCCGAGCAGGACCTGGAAACAAAAAAACCCGCGAGAAACGTGTTTCTCGCGGGTCTTCCGGGCTTCGTGAAATCGCATCGAAGCGAATATGGTGCCGGGGACCGGACTTGAACCGGCAAGCCAATCAAGGCGGCGGATTTTCGTCACACTGCTTCTTTCAAAGCCGGCGTCGTCGAAACGAAACCGTTCGTGCGCTGGACTATGCCTTCGCCGTCTCGCGCGGATGTGATCGCCACCCGTGCGCCTTAGGCGCCCCCCGTCTAGTCTCTACACCTTCCTCGCGCGAGCTGTACCGCGAGGCTTGGCTCGGCGTTGCCTCGATGCGCATCGCGCGTCAGGGGTTTCGCCGAATTTGAAGGGTTCTGCACCGACCGTTTCCGGCCGGGCACTCAATCGTTTAAGTCCGCTATGTTTACCAATTTCATCACCCCGGCAAAAGGGCGGACGCGATTCTACCATTGCTTGCACATGCGTTAGCCGATTCACACGCATTGCATCGCGATGCAGCATGTCGGCGCGCACCGTCCGCGCCCTGATTCATCCGCCGTCGTCGACATCGACGCGACACCTTCATCGATTTCGTCCCGCGCCGCACCATCCGCCGATACAATCGAATCCGCCCCGCTCGCCGGGCGTCAAACGTCTGAGGTTTGTATCGTGTTTTTTGCGAAACAAACGGCTCGGACGTCATCGCGAAGTCACAAACGTTTTCGATAATTTTCCCGCCGAAAACGTTTACATCGCGTAACTTCATGACCCCGACCATCAAGGACGTCGCCGCGCTCGCCGGCTTCTCGATCGCCACCGTTTCGCGCGCGATCAACGCGCCGCACACCGTCAGCCCCGCCACGCTGGCGACGATCCGCACCGCCATCGACACGCTGCAGTTCCGCCCGAGCCCGCTCGGCCGGCAGTTGCGCGGCGAGCGCACGCGGCTCGTCGGCGTCGTCGTGCCGACGCTGTCGAACCCGGTATTCGCCGACTGCCTGCAAGGCATCGACGAACTCGCGACCGCGGCCGGATTCAAGCTGATCCTGATGACGACCGAATACGACGCGGCACGCGAGCGCCATGCGATCGAGACGCTGCGCGAACAGCGCGTCGAAGGGCTGATCCTGACTGTCGCCGATGCGGACACGCATCCGCTGCTCGACATGCTCGACCGCGACGGCCCGCATTACGTGCTGATGCACAACGATACGCAACGCCGCCCGTCGGTGTCGGTCGACAACCGCCGCGCCGCCTATGACGGCGTCCGTCTGCTGACCGCGCGCGGCCATCGCCGCGTGCTGATGCTGGCCGGCTCGCTCGCCGCGTCGGATCGCGCACGCCAGCGCCATCTCGGCTACGCGCAGGCACTCGAGGAAGCCGGCGTCGCGACGCTGCCGCCGGTCGAAGTCGACTTCAACGCGGCCGAGTTGCCCGACGCGGTGCTCGCGCACCTCACCGCGCAGGCCACGCGCCCGACCGCCCTCTTCTGCAGCAACGACCTGCTCGCGATGGTCGTCATGCGCGGCCTGCGCCGCGCGGGCTTCTCGATTCCCGACGACCTGTCGGTGCTCGGCTTCGACGGCATCGCGATCGGCGAGCTGCTCGCGCCGCCGCTCGCGAGCGTCGCGACGCCGAACCAGGACATCGGCCGCCATGCATGGCAACGCCTCGTCGAATGCATCGGCGGCGCGACGATCGAGCGTACGTCGCTGATCCTGCCGCACACGGTGCGCGACGGCGCGACGGTCGCGCCGCCGGCCGCCCACCTTCAGTTTCACCAAGCCTGAACGCGCGCGCCGCGCCAGCGTGCGCGGCGCGGCGACATACCCTTACCCCGCCCGGAGACCCACCGTGTCCTTTCGCCTGACCTCGCTGCTGCGCGTGCTCGCGGCACCCATCGCCTGCGCCGCGCTCGTCGCGTTCGCACCCGCTGCCCACGCAGACGAAACCGCGATCTGCTACAACTGCCCGCCCGAATGGGCCGACTGGGCCGCGCAGATCGCGGCGATCAAGCAGAAGACCGGCATCCGCGTGCCGTTCGACAACAAGAACTCGGGCCAGGCGATCGCGCAGCTGATCGCCGAGCAGAAGAGCCCGGTCGCCGACGTCGTCTATCTCGGCGTGTCGTCGGCATTCCAGGCGAAGGACAAGGACGTGATCGCGCCGTACAAGCCCGCGCACTGGAACGACATCCCCGCGAACCTGAAGGACCCGCAGGGCTATTGGTTCGCGATCCACTCGGGCACGCTCGGCTTCTTCGTGAACAAGGACGCGCTCGACGGCAAGCCGGTCCCGCGCTCGTGGGCCGACTTGCTGAAGCCCGAATACAAGGGCATGGTCGGCTACCTCGATCCGTCGAGCGCGTTCGTCGGCTATGCGGGCGCGGTCGCCGTCAATCAGGCGCTCGGCGGCAGCCTCGACAATTTCAAGCCGGCGCTGGACTGGTTCCGCAAGCTGAAGGCCAACGCGCCGATCGTGCCGAAGCAGACCGCGTATGCGCGCGTGCTGTCCGGCGAGATTCCGATCCTGCTCGACTACGACTTCGACGCGTATCGCGCGAAGTACAAGGATCACGCGAACGTCGAGTTCGTGATTCCGAAGGAAGGCACGATCGCGGTGCCGTACGTGATGAGCCTCGTCAAGGGCGCGCCGCACGATGCGAACGGCAGGAAGGTGCTCGACTTCGTGCTGTCCGACGAAGGCCAGAAGCTGTGGGCCAACGCATATCTGCGTCCGGTGCGCGCGCAGACGCTCGGCGCCGACGTCGCCGCGAAGTTCCTGCCGGCGAGCGAATACGCCCGGGCGAAATCGGTCGACTTCGGCAAGATGGCGGCCGGTCAGCAAGCGTTCGGCCAACAATACCTGCAGGTGATGCAGTAAGCACCGGACTCAAGCCATGCTCGACCTGACTTTCCCGCTGCGCTGGCGCGTCGCGCTCGTCGCGCCGGCGCTCGCGGTGTTCGCCGCGTTCTGGCTGCTGCCGATGGCGGCACTCGTGCGGGTGTCCGCCGACGGCGCCTTCCTCACGCAGTACGGGGCGCTGCTCGGCAACACGCGCTACATGAAGAGCCTCGGCGAAACGGTCGCGTTGTCGGCCGGCGTCACGCTCGCGACGCTCGCGCTGTCGACGATCTCCGGCCTGCTGCTCGCGCGCCGCGAATTCGCCGGCAAGCGCGTGCTGCTCGCGCTGCTCACCTTTCCGCTTGCATTCCCGGGCGTCGTGGTCGGCTTCATGGTGATCATGCTCGCCGGCCGGCAAGGGCTGATCGGGATGCTGTCCGCGAAGCTGACCGGCGACAAGTGGGTGTTCGCGTATTCGGTCGCCGGGCTGTTCGTCGGCTACCTGTACTTCTCGATTCCGCGCGTGATCGTCACGGTGATCGCGGCCGCGTCGAAGCTCGACGCATCGCTCGAGGAAGCTGCGCGCTCGCTCGGCGCGTCGCCGTGGCGCATCTTTGTCGACATCGTGCTGCCGGCGCTCGCGCCGGGCCTGATCGCGGCCGGCGCGATCTGCTTCGCGACCGCGATGGGCGCGTTCGGCACCGCCTTCACGCTCGCCACCGACCTGAACGTGCTGCCGATGACGATCTACACCGAGTTCACGCTGAACGCGAACATCGCGACGGCGGCAGGCCTGTCGATCGTGCTAGGCATCGTCACCTGGGCCGTACTCGCGCTCGCGCGCCGTTTTACCGGCCACACCGCCGCCGCCGCGGCCTGAGGATTTCTTCATGCAATCGCTTTCCGGTTCATCCGCGCCGTCGCCGGCGCCCGCCCCGTCGCATGCGAACGGCGCCGCACGCCGCGCGCCGCGCGTGTCGGGCGCGCGCGCGATCGCCGCGCTGCAATGGGGCGTCACGCTGCTGCTGTGCGCGTTCCTGATCGTGCCCGTCGTGATGTCGGTGCTCGCGGGCCTCACCGTCAACTATTTCCGCGGGCTGTCGAGCGGCCTCACGCTGCGCTGGCTCGAACAGGTGTGGCAGCAATACCAGGGCTCGGTCGCGCTGTCGCTCGGCGTCGCGTTCGCGACGCTCGCGATCGTGCTCGTCGTCGGCGTGCCGGCCGGCTATGCGCTCGCGCGCAGCAAGAACCGCGTCGCCCGCGTGATCGAGGAGGCGCTCGTGCTGCCGGTCGCGCTGCCGGGCCTCGCGTCGGCGCTCGCGCTGCTGGTCGTGTACGGCGGCTTCACCGCGTTCCGGATGAGCCTGTGGTTCATCGTCGTCGGCCACGTCGTGTTCACGCTGCCGTTCATGGTGCGCGCGGTCGCGGCCGTCGCCGCCGGCGCCGACCTGCGCACGATCGAGGAAGGCGCGGCGAGTCTCGGCGCGTCGTTCGTCACGCGCTTCGTCACGATCGTGCTGCCGAACCTGCGCCCCGGCATCGTCGCGGGCGCGCTCGCGGTGCTCACGCTGTCGATCGGCGAATTCAACCTGACGTGGATGCTGCATACGCCCGATACGAAGACCCTGCCCGTCGGTCTCGCCGACACCTATGCATCGCTGCGCCTCGAAGTCGGCAGCGCGTACACGATCGTGTTCCTGCTGATGACGCTGCCGCTTCTCGTTGCGATGCAGTGGCTCGGCGTCGATCCGTCCGGCACGCGCGCGCCGAAGCGTCGCCCGCGCTGACCCTGCGTTGACTTTCCCGCTCCCATGAAACTCGATTCCACTCCCATCACCCTGACCCGCTGCGCGAAGACGTTCCGCGGCACGCGCGTGCTCGAACCGCTCGACCTGTCGATCGGCGCGGGCGAGACGCTCGTGCTGCTCGGCCCGTCGGGCTGCGGCAAGACGACGACGCTGCGCCTGATCGCCGGCCTCGACACGCCGGACGCCGGCGGCACGATCCGGTTCGGCGGCGACGACGTGACCGCGCTGCCGATCGAGCGTCGCCAGGTCGGCATGGTGTTCCAGAACTACGCGCTGTTCCCGAACCTGACGGTGCGCGGCAACGTCGGCTACGGGCTGAAGATCCGCAAGACGGAGCCGCGCGCGCTGCGCGAACGCGTCGACGAATTGCTCGCGATGATGCGGCTCGACGCGCATGCGGACAAACCGGTCGATCAGCTGTCGGGCGGCCAGCGCCAGCGTGTCGCGCTGGCGCGCGCGCTCGCGGTGCGCCCGCGCGTGCTGCTGCTCGACGAGCCGCTGACCGCGCTCGACGCGAAACTGCGCGACGTGCTGCGCCGCGAGATGAACGCGCTGCTGCGCGAACTCGGCGTGACGACCGTGTACGTGACGCACGACCAGGCGGAGGCGATGGAGCTCGGCGACCGGATCGTCGTGATGGGCGCGGGCCGCATCGAGCAGATCGGCACGCCGCGCGACATCTATTACCGGCCGGCGAACCGCACGGTCGCGCAGTTCATCGGCACGCTGAACCGGCTTGCGGGACAATGGCGCGACGGCGCGCTCGTGACGACCGGTGGCTCGATCGTCACGCCGCACGCCGCCGACGAGTGGTTCTTCCGCCCGGAGGATGCGCAGCTCGCCGATCCCGCGCATGCGCCGCTGCGCGGCGCGATCGGCGCGTGCGCGTTCCTCGGCGAGCGCACGCGGCTCACGATCGAGCAGGCGGCGCCCGATGCACTCGTGATCGACGTGCCGGGCCGCATCGAGCTCGCGCGCGGCACGGCGGTCGGCCTCACGATCGCGGCGGAAGGCCTGATCGCACTCGCCGCGTAACACCGCCCCACGATAACCAGACATTCCGAGGAACGACGATGCTGCTTGCTCAAATCAGCGATCTTCATATCAAGCGTCCGGGCCAGCTCGCGTACCGGCGCGTCGACACCGCCGCCGCGCTCGCGCGCTGCATCGCGAAGCTGAACGCGCTGGTGCCGCGTCCCGACGCGGTGCTCGTCACGGGCGACCTGACCGACTTCGGTCACGACGACGAATACCGCCATCTGCGCGACCTGCTCGCGCCGCTCGAGATTCCGTATTACCTGATGGTCGGCAATCACGACGATCGCGCGGGGTTGCGCCGCGCGTTCGCAGATCGCCCCGAATTGCAGGACGGCGAATTCGTGCAGTACGCGCTCGACGTCGGCGCCGTGCGCGTGCTCGCGCTCGATTCGCAGGTGCCCGGCGCGAGCCCCGGCGACCTGTGCGATGCGCGGCTCGCGTGGCTCGCCGCGCAGCTCGACGCCGCACGCGACCGGCCGGTGATCGTCGCGCTTCACCATCCGCCGTTCGCATGCGGGATCGGGCACATGGACGCGCTGCGCCTCGCGCCCGCCGCCGCCGCGAAACTCGATGCGCTGCTGCGCGGCCATCCGAACGTGGAACGCGTGCTGTGCGGCCACGTGCACCGGACGATGTTCACGCGCTTCGGCGGCACGCTTGCGTCGGCCGTGCCGGCGCCCGCGCACCAGGTCGCGTTCGACCTGCGCGCGGACGCGCCGTCCGCGTTCCGGCTCGAGCCGCCCGCATTCGCGGTGCACGCTTATACGCCGGAAGCGGGAATGATGTCCCATCACGTGTACGTGGACGAAGGCGACGGGCCTTACCCGTTCTATGAGCCGAGCGGCGAACTGGTCGACTGAAGGCGCGCGTCGCGCGCGATGACGGGCGGCTGCGAGCGGTCGCGGCCCGTGGTGGTCGATCGCGCCCCTGTCGCGCCGCCCGGCCGCCTGGCGGCACGGCCGGCAGGATTCACCGTGCTCCGGTATGATCGGCAGCCTCGATCGGCGCCCGGCCGCCTGCGCAGCCGACGCCGTGCCGCGCGCCCACGCCGCCCAACTCCGTTCCGTTGCCGCCATGTCCGCCGCCTCCACCGACCGCCCGACCGACGCCGCCTCGCCCCACTACTCGCGCAGCCTGCTGTTGCTGCTCGCGACGATCGCGGGCGTGTCGGTCGCGAACATCTATTACAACCAGCCGCTGCTCGACAGCTTCCGCTCGGCCTTTCCCGACGGCGCGTCGTGGATCGGCGCGGTGCCGACCGCGACGCAGCTCGGCTATGCGGCCGGCATGTTCCTGCTCGCGCCGCTCGGCGACCGTTTCGATCGCCGCGGGCTGATCCTGATGCAGATCGCGGGCCTGTCGATCGCGCTGATCGTGGCCGCGACCGCGCCATCGCTGGCGGTACTCGCCGGCGCGAGCCTCGCGATCGGCGTGCTCGCGACGATCGCGCAACAGGCCGTGCCGTTCGCGGCCGAAATCGCGCCGCCGGCCGAGCGCGGGCATGCGGTCGGCACCGTGATGAGCGGCTTGCTGCTCGGCATCCTGCTGGCGCGCACGGCGGCCGGCTTCGTCGCCGAATATTTTGGTTGGCGGGCGGTGTTCGGTGCATCGGTCGCGGCGCTCGTCGCGCTGGCCGCGGTGATCGTGCTGCGGCTGCCGCGCAGCTCGCCGACGTCGACGCTGTCGTACGGCAAGCTGCTCGGCTCGATGTGGCACCTCGCGGTCGAACTGCGCGGGCTGCGCGAGGCATCGCTGACCGGCGCCGCGCTGTTCGCCGCGTTCAGCGCGTTCTGGCCGGTGCTCACGCTGCTGCTCGCCGGCGCGCCGTTCCACCTCGGCCCGCAGGCCGCGGGTCTCTTCGGGATCGTCGGCGCAGCGGGTGCGCTGGCCGCGCCATACGCGGGCCGTTTCGCGGACAAGCGCGGCCCGCGCGCAATCATCTCGCTCGCGATCGCGCTGCTCGCGGCGTCGTTCGTGATTTTCGCGCTGTCGGGGACGAGCCTCGTCGGGCTCGTAATTGGCGTGATCGTGCTGGATGTCGGCGTGCAGGCCGCGCAGATCTCGAACCAGTCGCGCATCTATGCGCTGAAGCCCGAGGCGCGCAGTCGCGTCAACACCGTGTACATGGTGTGCTACTTCATCGGCGGCGCGCTCGGCTCGTCGGCCGGCGTCGCCGCGTGGCACGCGTTCGGCTGGACCGGCATGTGCGCGACCGGCCTGCTGTTTGCCGCGCTCGCCGGCTGGTCCCACCATCGCGGCGCTCGGCGCGGCTGAACGCCGCCGCGCGCGCCGGCGTCACGCGTCGGCGCGGGACGCGGCCGGTTCGTCGGCCGGCGGAAGCGTGAATGCCGGCGCGGGATCCATGACCGCGGCCGGGTCCACGACGGCGCCCGGTGCAGGCACCGCAAGCGGTACCGCGGAAGGCGCGAGGATCGGCGCCGGGTCCGGCATCGCGGCCTGATCCGGCACGGACGCCGCCCCCGCCGCCGGTTCGGCGGCCACGGTCACCGGGGCCGATGAAGCGTCGGCCGCCGCGCGCGCCGCGGGCCGGCGTGCGGGATCGAACACGAACGACAGCCCGACGCTGCCGAGGATCGCGACCGTCGCGATCACGGTCGCCGTCGTCACGGGCTCGCCGAGCATCAGCGCGCCGAGCGCGACCGCGACGATCGGGTTCACGTACATGCAGCTGCTCGCGATGATCGGGCTCGTATGGCGGATCAGGTAGCCGTACGCGACGTACGCGGCCATCGTGCAGAACACCATCAGGTACACGAACGCGAACACCGGGCCGACCGCGACCTGCTCGATGCGCTCGCCCATCAGCCATGCGGCGATCGTGGACATCAACCCGCCCAGGCCGATCTGCAGCGACGTCGACAGGAACAGGTCCGACGGCAGCTTGAGCCGCGTCGCGAGATGCGCGCCGCCCGCCCAGAAGAGTGCGCCGGCGAGCACGCAGATCGTGCCGAGCGCCGAGTTCGCGGCGCCCGCGCCGCCCGAATTCAGCACGACGATGCCGACCATCCCGAGCGCGACGGCCGCCCACTCGCCCTTCGTCACCGGACGCCCGGCGACCGCCGCGATCACGGTCGCGAACAGCGGCACCGTCGCGACCATCACCGCGGCCGAGCCGCTGCTGACTGTGCGCATCCCGAGCGCGATCGTGCCGGACGACAGCGCGACCAGCATCGTGCCGACGATCGCCGAGTTGCGGATTTCCAGCAGCGTCGGCCATTCGGGCTTGCGCCTCAGCGCGAAGATGAACAGGCCGATCCCGCCGAGCAGGTTGCGCAGCCCCGACAGCAGCAACGGCGGGAACGACTGCAGCGCGAAATGCAGGCCGCTGTAGGTCGAACCCCAGACGAAATAGATGAATACCAGGGCCAGTGCGACACGGCCGCCGCGGCTTTGCGGCAGGCGGATCCGGATCGGCAGGCGGGCGAGGAAATCGAGGAGGCGGTCGAGCGGTGTCATCGATCAGCCCGCCCGCACGACGTGTCGCGTGCTCCGCTGAAAGACGCCGGCGATGCCGGCAAACGGCCCTGACGGGACCAGGAAGGCGGAGACGAACGTGCGGAACGACATGGCAGTGCGAACGGCGACGAATAAGAACCGGCAAGCGGCGGCAGAGGGTCAGGAAAACGTGCGCAGACCGCTTCGGTTGCGCACGCTCGGCATTATGGCATCACGGATTCGAAAGCATCATCGGACCTGTCTGAAAGGATATCGACTGACGTTTCGGCGCGACATTTTTCGGCATCCGGACGAACCGAATCCGGGGCCGGAAACGCGCTGCACGGACGTCGCGGACATCGTCCGACACCCTTCCCCGCCCATCGCGATCGATCCATCGGCCTGACGGCCAGTCATGCATCGCGGGGGTTGCTTCGCGCTTATCGTGACGGTCGGCCTGCCGATCCGGTCGCCGACATTTTGTCCGTTCAACCCGCACACATCCATACAAGATTTTGTATAATTCCACCATCCTTCCGCCGAAGCCGGTCGTCTTCGTCGGCAGCGCGCTGGATGCGCTTCGCGGCTTTCCGCTGGCGGCGCGCCGCGAAGCCGGCCACCAGATCGACCAGGTGCAGCGCGGCCTGACGCCCGACGACTGGAAGCCGATGCGCACCATCGGTGTCGGCGTGCGGGAAATCCGCCTGCGCGATGCGAGCGGGGCATTCCGGATCATCTATGTCGCGACCTTCGCGGACGCGATCTACGTGCTGCACTGCTTCCGCAAGCAATCGGCACGCACCTGCAAGGCCGACGTCGAACTGGCCGCCCGGCGCTATCGCGCATTGACGATCGAGAGGAAACGATGAGCAACGAACGCTATACGAATGTCTGGGACGCCATCGAGGGCCAGCCGGCCGAGGCCGAGAACATGAAGCTGCGCTCCGAGCTGATGATCGCGCTCAAGCAGCGCATCGCGCAGCTCGAACTCAGCCAGGCCCAGGCCGCGAAACAGCTCGGCGTCACGCAGCCGCGCGTGTCCGATCTGCTGCGCGGCAAGATCAACCTGTTCGGGCTCGACGCGCTCGTGAACATGGCAGCGGCGGTCGGCCTGCGCGTCGATCTGCAAGTGCGCTAATCCGCGTGACGCACCCGTGAAGCACGGCGGGCGCGGCCGCGCCCCGCCGCTCACGATCCGCCGAACCAGTTGTAGCCCTGATCGACCCAGTAGCCGCCCGGGTAGGTATCGGTCACGAAGATTTCCATGATGTGCTTCGGATTCTTGTAGCCGAGCTTGGTCGGCATCCGCAGCTTCATCGGAAAGCCGAATTCGGGCGGCAGGCGGCGGCCGTCGTAATCGAATGCGAGCAGCGTTTGCGGATGCAGCGCGGTCGGCATGTCGATGCTTTCGTAGTAATCGTCCGCGCATTTGAAGCCGACGTATTTCGCGTGCGTATCGGCGCCGACGCGTGCCAGAAACGCGCCGAACGGCGTGCCGCCCCAGCGGCCGATCGCGCTCCACCCTTCCACGCAGATGTGCCGCGTGATCTGCTCCGCGTGCGGCAGCGCATACAGCTCGTCGAGCGTCCACACGCGCTTGCCCGTCACCCGGCCCGACAGCACGAGGCGGTACGTCGATGCGTCGACGTGCGGCACGTCGTCGATGCCGTAATACGCGTTGAACGGGAACGGCCGCGTGATGTCGGCCTCGGTATAGGTCGGCGCGAGCCGCTCGCCGCTGAACAGCCAGGCCTGCACGCGATCGTTCATGCGCGACACTTTCTCGAGAAACGCGTTGACCGACGCGTCGTCCTGCAGCGTGCAGCCGGTCAGCATCGTCAGGCCGCCGAGCGTCAGCACGCGCCGGTTGAAGAGGCGCCGCGACGGCATCTCGAGTTCGCGGCGCACGTCGAGCTCGAGCGACTTGCGGTCGAGCGTCCAGCTCGGCCGACCGCGGTTGTTTCCGGATTCCGACATGATGAGTTCCTTCGCCCGCGGCGTGCGGGTCAGCGGCCGCGCAGCATCGCGAGCAGCGAGCGCGGCACCAGCAGCGCCATCGCGACGTGTACGACGAAAAACGCGACGAGCAGCGACATCGCCCAGAAGTGCACGACGCGCGCGTTGTCGTAACCGCCGAACAGCTCGCGCAGCAGCGGAAACTGCACGGACTTCCAGATCGTGAGCCCCGACAGCACCAGCACGATCAGATCGACGATTGCGGTCAGGTACGCGGCACGCTGCACCGCGTTGTAGACGCTCAGGTCGTCGTGCGACAACCGGCCGCCCAGCGCCGCGCGCACGTCGCGCCATATCGACGCCGGCGTGACCGGCAGCATCTTGCGCGCGAGGCGGCCCGTCGCGATCGACATCGCGAGGTAGAACAGCCCGTTGCCGACCAGCAGCCACATCGCCGCGAAATGCCATTGAAGCGCGCCGCCCAGCCAGCCGCCGAGCGTGATGCCGTGCGCGAACGTGAACGGCGGATAGATCGGCGACGCATCGTAGATGCGCCAGCCGGACAATGCCATCAGGATCGCCGCGAGCGCGTTGAGCCAGTGGCTCACACGCACCCACAGCGGATGAATGTTGCGCGCGGGCGGCGTGGCAGCCGTGCGCCCGGCAGCGGGAACGGTTTGCATGGTGAAGACTCCCGGAACGTAGCGGCGGTGCGCGATGCGCGGGCGGCCTCGTGTACCGCACGCGCGGGCCGCGCCCCGCCCGCGTCGGTCAGTTCGACGGCGCCATCTTGTCGCCCGACGTCGACTTGCCCATCGCGTCGTGCGACATCGCGTGCTTCTTCATGGCGTCTTTCTTCATCGCGCCGTCCTTCGCCATCGCGTCGTGGCCCATCGCATCCTTCGACATCGACGCGCCTTCCTTCGACATCGCGTCGTTCTGCGCATACGCACCCGTTGCGGCCATGGCGAAACCGGCGACACAGGCTGCGATCAGTACTTTTTTCATGACATCTCTCCGAAACATGGGTTTGAGGAGCCGAATAGACGGAGGACGTCGCGGGATATGACAGTCGTTTCGAGAATTTTTTTCAGGGACTGCCGAAACCGCTCCAATGCTGCACCGCGCCGTCATCGTCAGCCGGGCCGCAGGGCCGTGCGGCGGTGTCATGCATCGCGGCTTGCGCGGCGGGCGCGCCGCCCGCATTGCTGCAACTGCACCGCGGCCACCGGTCTGCCACCGGTTGAAACCGCCGCGAAGCCAGTGTATCGTGTGCGCTGCTAACGCGGGGGTCCTGCAATGCGTTCGGTCAAACAACCGGCATTGCGGGTGAGAAATACCCTTTGAACCTGATCTGGATAATGCCAGCGCAGGGAAGCGTACGGATTTCGCCGCCATCCTTCTGACGAAATCCGCCGCCTCACCAAGCCTCGTCTCCTGCTTAGCTCGAGCCCCACATTCGTCAAGGGCTCCGGGCAAGCGCCGTGGCGCCTGTCCGGCGCTCACACAGGAGATTGCATGAACGCCAATCCGAAGTTTCTGTCCGCGGACGCCCACGTCGACGCCGCCGCCGTCGCCCCGATGCCCAATTCGCGAAAGGTTTATGTAACCGGCTCGCAGCCCGACATCCGCGTGCCGATGCGTGAAATCACGCAGGCCGACACCCCGACCGGCTTCGGCGGCGAAAAGAACCCGCCGATCTACGTGTACGACACGTCGGGCCCCTACACCGATCCAGACGCGAAGATCGACATCCGCGCCGGCCTGCCGGCACTGCGCCAGCGCTGGATCGAAGCGCGCGGCGACACCGAGGTGCTCGACGGCCTGTCGAGCCGGTACGGCCTCGAGCGCGCGGCCGACCCGGCCACCGCCGACCTGCGTTTCCCGGGCCTGCACCGCAACCCGCGCCGCGCGCAAGCCGGCAAGAACGTCACGCAGATGCACTACGCGCGCCAGGGCATCATCACGCCGGAAATGGAATACATCGCGATCCGCGAGAACCAGCGCCGCGCCGAGTACATCGAGAGCCTCAAGTCGAGCGGCCCGAACGGCGCGAAGCTCGCCGCGATGATGGGCCGCCAGCACCCGGGCCAGGCGTTCGGCGCCGCGGCCTTCGGCGCGAACGCACTCGCCGAGATCACCCCCGAGTTCGTGCGCGAGGAAGTCGCGCGCGGCCGCGCGATCATCCCCGCGAACATCAACCACCCGGAATCCGAGCCGATGATCATCGGCCGCAACTTCCTCGTGAAGATCAACGCGAACATCGGCAACTCGGCTGTCACGTCGTCGATCGGCGAGGAAGTCGACAAGATGACGTGGGCGATCCGCTGGGGCGGCGACACGGTGATGGACCTGTCGACCGGCAAGCACATCCATGAAACGCGCGAGTGGATCATCCGCAACAGCCCGGTGCCGATCGGCACGGTGCCGATCTACCAGGCGCTCGAAAAGGTCAACGGCAAGGCCGAGGACCTGACCTGGGAAATCTTCCGCGACACGCTGATCGAACAGGCCGAGCAAGGCGTCGACTACTTCACGATCCACGCGGGCGTCCGCCTGCAGTACGTGCCGCTCACGGCGAACCGGATGACGGGCATTGTGTCGCGCGGCGGCTCGATCATGGCGAAGTGGTGCCTCGCGCATCACAAGGAAAGCTTCCTGTACGAACACTTCGAAGAGATCTGCGAGATCATGAAGGCGTACGACGTGAGCTTCTCGCTCGGCGACGGCCTGCGTCCCGGCTCGATCTACGACGCGAACGACGAAGCGCAGCTCGGCGAACTGAAGACGCTCGGCGAGCTCACGCAAATCGCGTGGAAGCACGACGTGCAGGTGATGATCGAAGGCCCCGGCCACGTGCCGATGCAGCTGATCAAGGAGAACATGGATCTCCAGCTCGACTGGTGCAAGGAAGCGCCGTTCTACACGCTCGGGCCGCTGACCACCGACATCGCACCGGGCTACGACCACATCACGTCGGGCATCGGCGCCGCGATGATCGGCTGGTTCGGCACCGCGATGCTGTGCTACGTGACGCCGAAGGAGCACCTCGGGCTGCCGAACAAGGACGACGTGAAGGAAGGGATCATCACGTACAAGCTCGCCGCGCACGCGGCCGACCTGGCCAAGGGTCACCCCGGCGCGCAGGTGCGCGACAACGCGCTGTCGAAGGCGCGTTTCGAGTTCCGCTGGGAAGACCAGTTCAACATCGGTCTCGATCCGGACAAGGCGCGCGAATTCCACGACGAGACGCTACCGAAGGATTCGGCGAAGGTCGCGCACTTCTGCTCGATGTGCGGCCCGCACTTCTGCTCGATGAAGATCACGCAGGACGTGCGCGAGTTCGCGGCACAGCAAGGCGTGTCGGAAACCGAGGCGCTGAAGAAGGGGATGGAGGTCAAGGCGGTCGAGTTCGTGAAGACCGGCGCCGAGATTTATCACCGTCAGTAAGTCGGCAAGCGAACGCGGCGGTCCGCGCGGACCGCTTCGCCTCGTGAAGCACGGCAGGAAGCCCGCTTTCGAGCGGGCTTTTTTTGCATTCGCGCGCATGCCGTGTGCCTGCCGGCGCAAGCGAAACAATTGATTACGAAACCGCTCGAGCCTTAACAAGTCCTTACAGCAGCGCCACGGAGCGACGCGTAGATTGGATTCATGCGCGGCCGTCAGGCGGCCGCGCGACCTCCGTTCACTACCACAAGGACAGCGATCATGAACCATTCGATTCGGCGTTTTGGGGTATGCGCGCTGCTCGTCGCGACGGTGGCCAGCCTTTCGGCCTGCGATTCGATGACGCGGCGCCAGCGCGATACCGCGATCGGTGCGGGTGTCGGCGGCGTCGCCGGCGCGGCGATCGGCGGCAACGCGCTGTCGACGCTGGGCGGCGCGGCAGCAGGCGGCATCATCGGCAACCAGGTCGGCAAATAAGCCGACCGGCTTACCCGGCTGCCGCGCGACGCGCGGCAAGCGCCGGCCTGACGGCGTTTCCGCACGGCGGAAGCGCCGTTTTTCGTATGCGGCGCCGCAACACGCCGCAGCGGCCCGGAAATGATCCGTTACCGTTTAGCGCACCTTGTCATCGCCGCGCGGCCTAAGCTTAAGCATCTGCCGATTGCCGGCTCCGCCGGAGAGACATCATGAACAGGACCCTCGTCGCCGCGGCGCTCGCGTGCACGACGCTCGCCGGCTGTTACTACCCTTACGGCTACTATCCGTCCGGCTATTACACGGCGGCGCCCGTGCAGCCCGCGCCCGTCTATGTCGATCCGGGCCCGGCGTACTACTATCCGGCGCCCGCCTATGCCCCGGCCTGGGGCGGTTACTGGGGCCCCGCGGTGTCGCTCAATTTCGGCTTCGGCGGACGCGGCGGCTGGCACCATCACTGAACGACCGCACGGGCCGGTTCGCGGCGGAGGCCAGCGGATTTCCCCGGTTCTTGCCATTTCATCCGATCGTGAAACGACGGCACGGGAACGCGGTGTAAGATTCCTCGCATCCCGTCCCGTCGCCGCCACGCTCAATGTCGCCCAAGAACGCCCTTCTGCTGACCGTCCTCGCTGCCCTGTGGGGCGCGTCGTTCCTGTTCATCCGGATCGGCGTCGCCGACTTCGGCGTCGCGCCGCTGATGGCGCTGCGCGTGGGCATCGGCGCGCTGTTTCTCGCAGGCTTCGCGCTGACGCGCTTCAGGCCCGCCGAGCTCGGCGCGCAGCTGCGCCGTCGCGCGTGGCCGTTGTTCGTCGTTGGCGCGCTCAACTCAGGCATCCCGTTCTGCCTGTTCGCGTTCGCCGAACTGACGCTGTCGGCCGGCGTGACGTCGGTGATCAACGCAACGACGCCGCTGTGGGGCGCGCTCGTCGCCTATCTGTGGCTGAAAGACAAGCTGTCGCTGCCGCGCGCGCTCGGCCTCGTGATCGGCTTTGCCGGCGTCCTCACGCTCGTGTGGGATCAGATCGCGAACGCGCACGGCAGCACCGGCGCCAACGCGACCGCGCTCGCCGCCGCCGCCGCGCTCGGCGCGACGCTGCTGTACGGCATCGCGGCCAACTACACGAAGCGCACGCTCAGCGGCGTCGATCCGCTCGTCAACGCGACCGGCAGCATGATCGGCTCGACCGTGCTGCTGGCGCCGTTCGCGATCGCGACCTGGCCCGCCGCGGCCGTCAGCGCGCATGCATGGGGCGCCGTGCTCGCGCTCGGCATCGCCTGCACGGGCATCGCGTATTTCATCTTCTTCCACCTGATCGCGCACATCGGCCCGGCCCGCGCGATTACCGTGACGTTCGTGATCCCGGTGTTCGGCCTGCTGTGGGGCGCGCTGTTCCTCAGCGAACACGTATCGCTCGTAATGATCGAAGGTTGCGCGATCGTGCTCGTCGGCACCGCGCTCGCCACCGGCGTGATCAAGCGGATTCCCGGGCTGCGCCCGCGCGGCGGCGAAGCGGCCTGAGCGGCAGGCGGGGCCGGCACCCGCCGGTGCGGGTTGCCCGCGACGCGCCGGCCGCCAATCCGCGAGCGCCGCGGGTCGACCGGTGCGCGACGGCGCATAGCGAATTTCGCCTGATGGCGATGCAACCGCCCGGCTTTGCCGCTTTGCCGCATTCTTCGCACGCGATGCACGCGGCATATTTGGAGCCGTCGCCGCATACACGGCCGGTGGCCCTTGCGTATCACGCGCCGGGCGGACGGCCCCTTCCAGCCGTCGGTGTAGCGTTTGCGTCTGGAGTTACCCTGATACGCGCGCCGCACCATTCCCGTTACACTCGGATCACTCATCCGCAGAAGGCGGTTACGATGCACCACGTTCTTTCGCGTCCACCTGCGCGTGCGACGGCTTCTGCGTGGCGCGCACGATACCGCCCCCCGATCGCCCCAGGGCACCGTTGACATGAAGCCCTCCCGCGACCTCTCGCTCGACTCCCTGCTCGAACGCCTCACGCCGACGCCCAGCGGCTGGATCGCAACGTATCGCGAGACGACGCTGCGCAGCGTGTTTCAACCGGTGCTGTCGATCACGCACAAGCGCGTGGTCGGCTACGAAGCGCTGCTGCGCGTCATGGACGAGAACGGCGCGCTGGTTTCGCCGGTCGCGCTATTCGACAGGACGCGTGCCGCTGCCGACGCGTTGCTGCTCGACCGGCTCGCCCGCTGCCTGCATACGGCCAATTTCGTCGCGCAAGGCATCGGCGACGGCTGGCTGTTCCTGAACGTGACGCCGCGCGTGCTCGATTCCGGCCTCGTGCAGCGCGAATTCGTCGAGGCGCTGTGCCGTCATTTCGCGCTGCCGCCGAACCGCATCGTGCTGGAAGTCGTCGAGCAGCCGGCGCGCGATGAAGCCGCGCTCGCCCGCACGATCGACATGATCCAGCACCGGGACTTCCTGATCGCAATCGACGATTTCGGCACCGGGTTCTCCAATTTCGACCGCGTGTGGCGCGCACGACCCGATATCGTCAAGCTCGATCGATCGCTCGTCGAACGCGCGAACGCGTCGGCCGACGATCGCCGCATCATGCATCATCTGGTATCGATGCTCCACCAGGCCGGCGCGATGGTGCTCGCCGAGGGCGTCGAAAGCGACGACGCGCTGCAGACGCTGATGGAGGCCGATATCGATTTCGTCCAGGGTTTCCAGTTCGGCCAGCCCGATGCATCGATCGCGCACGCGAGCGCCGCGGCGCCCGCGATGCTCGACGCCGCGTGGCAACGCTACATCGCCCACCGGCATACGCCGGCGATCGCCGAGCAGCCGGGCTTCGACGCGATCGAGCGGCTCGTGCTCGCCGGCGCGGCCGCGTTTTCCGCGAGCGGCAGCCTGCAGGACGCCGCGCAGCGCGTATTCGTGGTGCCGGCCGCACGCCGGGTGTTCGTCACGGACGAGATCGGCGAACAGTTCCTGCCGTCGATCGGCGCGCGTCCCGAGGACGGCCAGACGAGCGGCACGCGACTCTCGCCGCTGTTCCCGGAGACGCACAGCAACTGGTCGCGACGCCCGTACTTCCAGCGCGCGATCGCGGCGCCGGGGCGCGTCGCGCTCATGGGCCCGCACTTCTCGCTGACCGAAGGCCGCGATTGCTACACGGCAGCCGTCGCGATTCGCGCGCAAAACCGTCTCGTCGTGTTCTGCGTCGACTTCGTGCTCGACAGCGCGGGCACCGTGATGCGGTAGCGCATACGGCGGCACGACGCCGCCCGCCATGCAGGCTGGCCGGCGATTCGTTTCATCAGTCGATCACCTTCCCTCTTCCGGACTTCACCACGCTGCGGCGCGACTTGTGTTCGAGCCGCCGCTCCTTCGATGCGCGTGTCGGCCGTGTCGCCACCCGCGCACGCGGCGTGAACGCGACGCTGCCGATCAACGCATCGAGCCGCGCGAGTGCTGCGTCGCGGTTTTTCTCCTGGGTGCGGTATTCCTGCGACTTGATCACGACGATGCCGTCGCGCGTGATGCGCTGGTCGGACAGCGCGAGAAGCCGTTCCTTGATGACGGGCGGCAGCGACGACGCGCGGATGTCGAAACGCAGATGAATCGCGCTCGACACCTTGTTGACGTTCTGGCCGCCGGCGCCCTGCGCGCGCACGGCGGTCCATTCGACTTCGGCCGGATCGAGCGTGTAGCGGATCATCATCGCGACGTCTCCTTGCGGCGCCGCGCGAGCGCCTCGTCGACGCGGGCCGCCAGGCCCGAATCGCGTTGCGTACGTGTCGCGACCGCCTGCGCCAGCACGCGCCGCGGGCCGATCACCTGCACGCGCGTGCGCGCACGCGTGACCGCGGTGTAGACGAGTTCGCGCGTGAGCACACGGCCGAACGATGCCGGCAGCACGAGCGCGGCCTCGTCGAATTCGGAGCCCTGCGACTTGTGGACGGTCAGCGCGAACGCCGTTTCATGTGGCGGCAGCGCCGCGGGCGACACGGCGCGAGCGGTGCCGTCCGCGCGGCGGAACCATACGCGCAGCACGCCCTGCGCGTCCGGCAACGCGATGCCGATGTCGCCGTTGAACAACCCGAGCGCATAGTCGTTGCGCGTCACCATGATCGGGCGCCCGGTGAACCAGTGTGCGCCGACCGCGAGCGGCACGCGTGCGGCATGCCGCACGTGCGTGGCCACCAGCGCATTGACGTGCTCGGCGCCGCGCGATCCCGTGCGCGTCGCGCACAGGATCCGGAAGCGGTTGAGCGCATCGAACAACGGCAGCGGATCGGGCTCCGGCCCGGACAACGCGATGCGCAACGCATCGAGGTACGCGCCGAACCGGCGCGCGAGCCGCTCGACCGTCGACGCCGCAAGCGTCTCGCCCGCGTCGTCGTGAAACGACGCGGCAGCGGCCGCGTCGGCCGGCAGCGCGTCGAGCGCGCCCTGCACGTCGCCGCGGCGGATCGCGAGCGACAGGCGGCCGATCGGCGAATCGAGACCGAAACGGTAATTGCGTTCGAGCCACACGACGCAGTCTGCGAGCGGTGCGGGCGACGCGGCGGCGATGTCGTCGGCCACCGTTGCAACAGTCGACACCCGTGTTGCCGAACCTCCCGCGTGGGCCTGATCGAGCGGCGTGAGCTCGACGGCGTCGAGCCATGTGAGTTCGTCGGCCTCGATCCATGCAGGATCGGTGGCCGCGGATGCGCTAGCGAGGTCTGTCGGTGCAGGTGACGACGGAGCGGCCAGAGGCACCGCATCAGCCGGGGAAACCGCTTCGTCCTGCGGGTCGTCATCGAACAGCGACGCCTGTCGCGTATCCACGTTGCGCCGTGCGGGCGGCTTGCGCGCCGCGCTCGCCGACAATGGCGCGGAAGCCGGGGCCGGGGCTTGAGCCGCAACAGCAACCGCCCCCGCCACTTCGCCGTCCGGCACCGGCAAGGCCGCGACGAAAGCCGCTTCGTCGATCCCGAGCGCATCCGCGATGCGCGTGCGCGCAGCGGCGGTGAACGTCGGCCGTGCGCTGAGTTCGGCGAACACGGCGCCGGCTTCGACCGCGGCAAGCTGATCCTTGTCGCCGAGCAGCACGAGCCGTGCACCCGGCGCGAGCGCATCGAGCAGATGCGCGGCGAGCGCGACGTCGATCATCGACGCCTCGTCGACCACGATCAGGTCGTACGGCAACGGATTGTCGCGCTGATGGCGAAAGCCCGCCGCCCCGCCGCCGCCGAGCAGGCGATGCAACGTGTACGACGTGTCGGGCAGGCGCGCGGCAAGTTCCGGCGGCAGGTCGCCCGCCCGTGCGTGCAGCGCTTCCTGCATCCGCTGCGCGGCCTTGCCGGTCGGCGCCGCCAGCGCGATGCGCAGCCCCGGATGCGCGTCGAGCAGACAAGCCAGCACGCCGACGACGGTCGTCGTCTTGCCGGTGCCGGGGCCGCCGCTGACGATCGTCACGCGTCCTGTCAGCGCAACGATCGCCGCGACGCGCTGCCAGTCCATTTCGCCCGTCGCGGGCCCGAAGTAACGCGCGAGACTGTCGCGCAACCGGTCGGGCGACAGCACGTCGCCCGGCGCGGCGACGCCGGCCTGCGCGACGAGCGCATCGGCGAGCCGCCGTTCGTAGTCGAAATAGCGCGACAGATACAGATGGTCGTGCCGGTCGACGATCAGCGGCCGCTCGTCGCCGCGCGCGAGCGTGCCGAACGCCACCACGCCGCTTGCTGCAAGCGCCGCGCGCACGTCGTCGACCGGTTCCTCGTAGCGCTGCGCGAGCGCGCCGAGCGACACGCATACGTGGCCGCCCGCGGTCGCCCGGCTCGTCGCGAACGCGGCACGCGCCGCCCAGCGCGCGGCCGCGGCCGGCGCACCCGCACGGCGCGACAGGTCGCCGATGCGTCGCGCGAACCCTTCCGCGAGCGCGATGCCGAAATCAGCCGGCTCGGGCAGGCGCGCGACGAGGCCGCCGGTGAATTCGAGCGTATCGTCGGACACGTTCATGTGCGGCCCCCTTCCATCATCCGGTCGAGCGCGTCGACGAGTTCGCGCGCGGGCCGCCGCGCATGCACGCCGGCCGGTTCGCCGGCACTGCGCCAGTCCGGCCGCACGCCACGCACGAACAGGTACAGATAGCCCGCGATATGCGTGTCGTAGTCATAGTCGGG
The DNA here is from genome assembly GCF_902833125.1 of Burkholderia sp. BCC1640. Taxonomy (NCBI): domain Bacteria; kingdom Pseudomonadati; phylum Pseudomonadota; class Betaproteobacteria; order Burkholderiales; family Burkholderiaceae; genus Burkholderia; species Burkholderia sp. BCC1640. The sequence goes on from NZ_CADFEF010000016.1 coordinate 100,237, forward strand.
CAGCCGCCCGCGCAAATAGCGATGCAGCGCAACCGTATAGAGCAGCGCCTGCAGGTGATAGGCATGATCGGCCATCGCGACGTCGAGCGCGCGCGGGCCGTAAGCGTCCGGCGTATTGCCGAGATGGTTCGACTTCCAGTCGACGATCCAGAAGCGGCCGTCGTGTTCGACGATCATGTCGATGAAACCCTTGATGAAACCGGCGAGCACGCCAGCGTCTAGCGCAACGTCCGGATAGCCGTGTGCGACCAGCAGCCGGCGCAGCGCGCCCAGCTCGAGCGACGGCGCCGGGAACAGGAAACCCATTTCGTCGAGCCGCTTGGCGGGATCGAGATCCGCAAGCCGCATGCCCGGCACGAGCTCCGTGCGCACGACATCGTCGACGAGCCGCGCCATCATCGCGGGCAGGCGCGTCGCGAGTTCGGGCTCGGCCTCGACTGGCCGGTCATGCAGCGCGCCGAGCGCCGCCTGGTGCCATGAATCGGGCTCGGTGAACCGACTGAGTTCGAACAGGCGGTGCAGACACTCGCCCGCTGCCGCGCCGCGCGGAAACACGAGGATGTCGTCGTCCGGCGGCTCGACCGCGACGGTGTCGTCCACGGCAAGCGCGCCGTCCGGCGCGCCGGCGGCAAGCGCATCGTGATCGGGCCGCAGCTCGTCGTCCGGCACGACCGCGACGCCCGCCTCCTCGCGCGCCATCGACGCGGTCAGCGAACTGAAGCTCGCCATCCGCCACGCGTCGCGCAGCACGCGCGTCGCATGGCGGGCGGCGAGCGTCTGCGATGCATCGTGGCCGGCAGCCAGCCGCTCACGGCGCGCCGGCACCGGCAACGGTGCAACGCTCACGGGCCCACCGGCGAGCGCTTGCCACGCAGCATCGAGCACCGCTTCGTCGGGGGGCTCGTCAAGCCACGCGTCGAACGACTGGCCGGCCCCGGCCACGAGCCAGTTCAGCACGCTGCGCCGCGCCTCGCGGGTCGAGCGCGACGACAGATAAAGCCCGGCGACGAGATAGCACCGATAGACCGCGCGCGTGAGCGCCACGTAGACGAGCCGCGCGCGTTCCGCCGCCTGCTCGCGCAGCGCCTGGCGCGCGGCATGCTCGGCGGCTTCGTCGTCGCACCCGTAATGCAGCACGGCGTCGCCCGCATCGTCGTGATACTCGCGCGCGTCGGGCAGCGCCGACGCGGGCGGCTCGCGCAGCCCGCCGTCGTTCAGGAACGGACAGAACACGACCGCGTATTCGAGGCCCTTCGACTTGTGCACCGTCACGATCTGCACGAGGTTGCGATCGGACTCGAGACGCAGCTGCGCTTCCTCGCCGCCGCCGTCGAGCCGTTGCGCGGCGAGCCAGCGCAGCGTCGGCGCGATGCCCGGCTGCGCGGACGCGCGCGCCTGCGTCAGTTCGGCCAGATGGTTGATGTCGGTCACGCGGCGTTCGCCGTCCGCGCCGGCCATCAGCCGCTCGGCGATCCGCAGCTCGCGCGTGAACGTGCGCCACATCACCGCGAAGCCGCGTTCGCGCCACAACAGCCGATAGCGCGAGAAGCGCTCGACCCAGCTCATCGCGTCCGCGCTGTCGGCCGCTGCACGCGACACATCGCCGTCGCCCTGCTCCATCCGCCACAACGCCCCGGCATCGAGGCCGAACCAGTCGGCGGCCAGCGCCGCGCGCAAGCGCCGCAGGTCGCCCGGCGCATCGATCGCCGCGAGCACGCGCTCGAGCTGCTCCGCATCGCCGGTCGAAAACACGGACGCCTGCGCGAGCTCGACGCTGCCGATGCCCCACGTGGCGAGCACGCGCTTCACGAGGCTCCCCTGCCGGTGCGTCTGCACCAGCACCGCGACGTCGCCCGGCGACAGCGGCGTATCGCCGAGCCGCACATGTCCTTCGCGCGCGCCGCGCATCAGCCGGGCAATCTCGGCCGCGCACGCCTGGGCGGCCTGTGCCTGCGCGTCGCGCTTGAGCAGCGTGCCGTCGCCGCCCGGCAGCGCCCAGATCCGGAAATCGCCGCCCGGGCCCGGGTCGGCGCCGTCGACGAACGGTGCACGCACGCGCGTGCCGGCGCGCACCGCGTAATAGTCGAGCCCGTCGAGCACGAACGCGCGCGGGTTCGACATGAAGAAGCGGTTGCACGCATCGACGATCGCCGGCGTCGAACGCTGGTTGACCGCGAGCGTATAGCACGCGCTCGCGCTTGCCCGCGCGGCGAGGTACGTATGCAGATCCGCCGCGCGGAAGCTGTAAATCGCCTGCTTCGGATCGCCGACGAGAAAGAGCGGCCCGCCCGGTGCGAAGATCCGGTCGAAGATCGCGAACTGCAGCGGGTCCGTATCCTGGAATTCGTCGATCAGCGCGGCCGGATAGCGCGCGCGCAGCGTCTCGGCGAGCCACGGATGCGCATGCAGCGCGTGATAGAGGTTCGCGAGCAGATCGTCGAACGACACGACGCGGCGCGTACGCTTGCGTTCGGCCAGCTCGCCCGGCGCGGTGTCGAGCCAGTCGGCGACCAGCGCGAGCCAGCGCGCGCGCTGCGTGGCCTCGGCGGCGGCCACCGCCGCTTCGAGCGCGTCGGCGACGTCGAAGAATGGGTGTTCGGGGGTCGCGCCACCCTTTTTCGTCGCCTTCGCGAGCGCCGTGCGCGTGAGCTTGAGCGCCGCCTTCGGCAGCGCGGCGGCGGCATTGCTTTGCGCGAAATGCGCGGACCACGCGCCGAGCGCATCGGCGACGGCGTCGGGCTTGTGCGAACGCTGATTGAGCACGGGCTGCGCGGTGCGCAGCAGCGCGTCGATCGCCTCCCGCTCGTCGGCCCACATCCGCGCGGCCTCCGCGAAGCATTCGACGGCAGCGGCCTCCGCCGAGGCGTCCGGTTCGACGACGCCGTCCCAGCGTAGCGCGGCGAGCGGCTTCTTTAGCCGCCGCGCGAGCTGGGCGTCGAGCGCGGCCGGGCCCGCGCCCGAATCGACGAGCCACGTCGCGAAGCCGGGCCAGCGCGCGGCCATCGGCTCGACGCGCGTGCGCCAGAAGTCCGCCGCGAGCTCGAAGCGCAGCGCCGCATCGTCGGCCTGCATCTCGAACGCGAACGGCATCGCGGCCGCGAACGGCGCTTCCTGCAGCGCACGCTGGCAGAACGCGTGGATCGTGTGGATCGCCGCCTGGTCGAATGCGCGCAGCGCGCGCCGGATCCGCTTCGCGGCGGTCTCGGGGTCGAGCGCGCCGGCTTCGCCGAGCGTCGTCTCGAGCAGGCGCGCGACGAACGGATCGCCGCCGTCGTCGCCGGTATCGAGCGCATGCGCGAGTTGCGCCAGCCGCCCGCGGATCCGCTCGTGCAGCTCGGCCGTCGCCGCCTTCGTGAAGGTCACGACGAGGATTTCATCCGCGCCGAGATCCTTCTCCAGCAGCAGGCGCACGTAAAGCGCACAAATATTCCACGTCTTGCCGGTACCGGCCGACGCCTCGATCTGGTTGACGCCGTCGAGCGGACACGCGAAAACATCGAGTTCGAGCGCCGCCTGCGGCTGGGATGCGGCGCTCATGCGACCTCCTTCAGATGTTCCAGCATCGGCTCGAACACGAGCCGCGCGAGCGTGCCGAACGGCTCGTCGAGCGAAGGATGCGCACCGCGCCATGCGATCGCGATCGCCGGATCGTCGGCTTCGCTCACCACGCGCTCGTTGATCCAGACGCTCGCCGCCTTCGCCTCGCCGTCGGAAATGCGCGCCCACGCGCTGCGCGGGAAGAACCGCAGCGGCATGCGCCGCCCCGCGCGAAACAGCGCGGCGAGCGGCGCGAGGCGCTCGAGCGGTGCCGCGACCGGCGTGAGCTCGAACGCGCCGCCGCTGCCGAACCACAGCGTGCGGCGCGGACCGTCGGGCTCCACCGCGCAGTAGACGAGGTGCGCGAGCCACGCGGACAGGTAGTCGCGCGCGCTCGGCCGTGCATAGCGATAGATGATCTGGCCTGCCGGCGTCAGCCGGTTCAGCATGCCGTGCAGTTCGAGCGGCGCACTCACCGCATCGCTCGACAGCATCGCGTCATCGGCACCGAACAGCGCCTGTTCGGTGTCGGGCCAGGCAGGCGCGATCGCGAGCGTGAACGGCCGCCGTTCCATGCCGTCGGCCAGCGCACGCCGCACGTTCGACGCAAGCTGCGTCATCGAGCCGAGCGCCTGGTCGCGCCAGACCGCGCCCGTCGCGCCGCCCGGTAGTTCCGGGCTGGCGTCCGCGATGCGCAGCGCATGATCGTGCACGCCGCCTTCGTCCGATTCGATCAGGAGCGGCAGCACGCGCTCGGCGAGCGCGTCGCTGCCCGCAAAGTCGAGTGCGAATGGCTCTGTGTCGAGCAGTTCGGCCTGCGCGTCGGACAGCACGATGCCGAGCCGCGCACGCAGCAGCGCGCGGGCCGGATGCCGCCAGAACCGTTCGAATTCGCTGAACGCGACAGGTTCGACCGGCTCGGCCGGCAGCGGCTGCGCGAAGAACGGCTGCTCGCGCGTCGCGTCGCGCGCGGCTTCGGCTGCCAGCAGCGACGCCAGCGTCGCGCGCTCGGCGTCGTACGACGCCAGTTCGCTGCCGGGCCGGAAATACTCGGCCGCGAACGGTTGCAGCGGATGTTCGACGATGAACGCGCGCCGCGCGGCATCGACCGCGTCCGGTGGGGCATCCTCGCCGGCCGTGACGAGCGCGAGATGGTCGAGCAGTTCGTCGACGAGCGCCGCGGGCGGCAACGGCGCGTTGTCGCGAATGCTGCGCCCCGTATAGGCAATCAGCAGCCGGTCGCGCGCGGCGAGCAGCAGGTCGAGGAACAGGTTGCGTTCGTCGTCGCGACGCTGCCGGTCGCCGAGCTTCGGCAACACGGCCATCAGGTCGAACTCGTCCGCGCGCGCGAGGCTCGGCAGCACGCCGTCGTCCATGCCGAGCAGGCACACGACGCGGTATGGCAGCCCGCGCAGGCTCGTCAGCGACGAGAACGTGACGCCGCCCCACGGCACCCCGCCGCGCGCCGGATCGTCGAGCGCGGCTGCCAGCCCCGCGCGTACGACGGCCGCGGGCAAGGCTTCGTCGGGCGCGCCTTCCGTCATCGCGGCCAGCATCGCGTCGAGCGCGTCGCGCACGCCCGAGAGCGCATCGGCATACGCGGCACCGGAGTCGAAGAACCGAGCAAGCGTGTCGGCGAACAGTTCGCTCCATGCGCGTGGCGTGTGCGCGTCGGCGAGCCGTCGCGAGAAGCCGTCGAGATCGTCCGTGAAGCGCGCGAGCCGGCCGAGCAGTTCGGCCTCGCTGCCGGTTGCCGCCTCGATCGGCAGCCACGCGCCGACCGGTGCCGCGCCCTCGGGCATCGCATAGCCGAGGAAGAGCCGCGCGAGCGCATCGGAAAACGTATGGCGCGGCGCAGGCACCGCCGCATCGTCGCTCACCGTCGGCGACAGCCCGCGCCGCGCGCCGGCGGCCGCGAGCCAGGTCTGAACCGTCTCGAGCGCGGTTGCGTCGATGCCGTAACGGGCCGCCACCGCGTCGACGCGCAGCCATTCGACCAACTCGGGCGCGCCGACCTGCCGTTCCGGCAACGCGAGCCATTCGAGCAGCACGCGCGCGACCGGGTTCGCCTGCGACGGCGGCAGGCCGGTGATCCGGTAAGGCACGCGCGCGCCGCCGGCGCCCGCGGTGCCGAACACGGCATCGATCAGTGGCCCGGCCGCCGCGAGATCGGCGACCGCCACGAGCACATCGGACGGCTGCAGCGTCGCGTCCGCATCGAACCACGCGAGCAGGCGGTCATGCAGCACCTCGAGCTGACGCGCGAGGCTGTGGCATACGTGCACCTCGATCCCGCGCTCGGCAGGCGCTTCGCCGAGCTCCGCCTCCGGTTGCAGGTCGAGGATCGCATTCTGCACGCGCGCGAGCCAGGTCGGCGCGGGATTCCCGACGAAACGCGACGCATCGCCCGAAGCGGCGCTTTCAGTCAGTTCGTGCAGCATGTGCAGCTGCGCCTGCGTCTGCCGGCCCCACTCCGCGAGCAGCGGATGGCCGACTTCCTGATAGTCCAGCCGGCCGGCCGCGTCGAGCGCCTCGGCATGCGCGGCGGTGACGATGTCGAACCAGAATTCTCGGCACGGATTGAGCGCATAGACGCGCACGTCGATCCAGCGCGACAGCTCGCGCAGCAGCGCGACGTGCAGCGGCGGCATCGTCGGCAGCGCGAACACGCTGACCGATTCCGGCCAGTCGGCACGCGCGACGGTTTCGGGATCGAGGTTGCGCGCCTCCACGAGGAAGCGATGCGCGGGCGGCGTGCCGCTGTCGCTCAGCTCCGCAAGCAGCGCGCGCCACAGCGCCGCCTGCCAGTGCTCGTCGTCGTGTGCGGCATCGCTGATTCCGCGCGGCGCGACGTCGCCCGCGAGCACCGACTCGCCGGCCTGCCATGCGGCCAGCCATTCGGGCCGATAGGTCAGGTAATGATCGAGCACGGCCGCGACGCGCTGTGCGAGCTCGTAGCGCATCGCGTCGTCGGACGCGGACAGATACGCAGCCAGCCGCGGCGACGCGAGCCACGGCGCGCCGCTCGCGCCCTGCGCGAACAGCCGGTAGCAGCGCCACACGAGGCGGTCCGGTGCGAACGGCGAGCGGGCGGGCACCGTCAGCACGCGGCCGATCTGCGCCCACAGCCATTGCGCGAGATACGTAAACTCGACGTTCGCGCACACGCCGTGGCGCACGGCGATGTCGAGTTCCAGACGGCGGCGCAGCGCCGCGCTCGGCACGATGACCTGTTGCGGCGCCCACGGGCCGTTGCGGGCCGGAAACGCGGCCAGGTCGTCGAGCAGCGCGTCGGCCAGCGTTTCGTGACGGTTCGAATAGAAGAGATGGAGCATGAAGCGGGTGTCGGAGCCTCGCGCCGGCCAAGCCGTGCGAACGGGAGCACCAAGGATAGCAAAAGGACCGTCGCGGCGAACCTCGTCCGAAAGGCCAGGTTTTGCGGATCACGAAATACGATAGACTCGTCGCCAGTCAATACGCCGCCCCGGGCGTCTTCGTCTGTCATTCAGCCCATCGATGCGCTATTCGGTCGAAATCAGAAAGTTTTTCTACAGCCAGTACTTTTTCGGTGGCCTGCGGATCGCGGTCGGCGTATCGCTGCCGGCCGTGCTGTGCCTGATCGTGTTTCACAACCGGGAGCTCGGCTTCACGATCTCGACCGGCGCGCTCGGCGCGTGCGTCGTCGACATGCCGGGCCCGCTGAAGTACAAGCACAACGAAATGCTCGCGTGCAGCGTGATCGGCTTCCTGGCCGCGCTCGCGACCGGCCTCGCCACGCCGAACATCTTCGCGTTATGGCTGACGATCGTGCCGCTCACGTTCGTGCTGTCGCTGATCGTCGTCTACGGCAACCGCTGGCCGCAGATCAGCTTCGCGACGCTGTTCATGATGGTAATGACGCTCGAGGAGAAGTTCACGCCGCTGCAAGCGTTCGTCAATGCCGGCTGGATTCTCGCGGGCGGCCTCTGGTACACGTACTGGGCGACGCTCGTGTCGCAATGGCAGGCGCGCCGGATCGAACAGCAGGCGCTCGCCGAAAGCCTGTTCGCGTGCGCCGACTACCTGCTCGCGCGTGCGCAGTTCTACGATCTCGATGCCGATCTCGACGAGTGCTATCGCAATCTCGTCGCGAAGCAGATCACCGCGGTCGAAACGCAGGAAACCGCGCGCGACATCGTGCTGCGCAACCTGCCGAAGCTGCGCCGCGGCAAGCTCGACCCCGGCCGTACGACGATGTACAACCTGTTCATCAACAGCGTCGACCTGCACGAGCTGTTCGTCGGCGCGCACACCGACTACCCGCTCGTGCGCAACACGTTCGGCGGCTCCGACCTGATCATTTTCTACCGCGACCTGATCCGCAAGGCGGCCCGCGACCTCGAGGAAATCGGCCTCGCGGTGCTCGAGAATCGCGCGCCGCATTCGCGGATCAGCGTCAAGGCCGAACTGCGCGCGATCGAGTACGAGATCGAGCTGATGCGCAAGAAGAACTTCCCCGCCACCAACGCGGAAGCCTACGCAGCCGTGCTCGCGACGTTCCGGCGCATCTGGAGCGCGACGCGCCTGATCGACCGGATGCGCCGCAACCTGTCGGGCCATACCGACCCGCAGCAGACCGAACTGAAGATCGACAAGGCGCTCACGCGCTTCCTGCAGCGGCGCCGGATGTCGCCGCTGCTGATCTTCTCCAACCTGAACATGCGCTCGCCGAGCTTTCGCCACGCACTGCGCGTGACGATCGCGGTCGCGGTCGGCTTCTGGCTCGGCCGGCTGCTGCCGCTCACGAACGCCTACTGGATCGTGATGACGACCATCATCATCCTGAAGCCCGGCTACTCGCTCACCAAGCAGCGCAACGCGCAGCGTATCGTCGGCACGTTGATCGGCTGCGCGGCGAGCATTGCGCTGATCTACACGGTCAAGGAGCCGCACCTGCTGATCGCGATCATGTTCGGGTCGATGGTGATGAGCTACAGCCTGCTGCTGTTCAACTACGCGGCGAGCGTCGTGTTCACGTCGTCTTACGTGCTGCTGATGTTCCACCTGCTCGCGCCGGGCAGCATGCGGATCATCGGCGAGCGCGCGATCGACACCGTGGTCGGCTGCATGATCGCGATCGCAGCGAGCCGCCTGTTCCCGTACTGGGAATACCGGCTGATGGGCAAGCTCGTCACCGACATGCTGACCTCGACCCGCAAGTATTTCGAGGCCGTGTGGCGCGCCGGGCGCGGCGTGTCGCCGCCGCCCGTGCCGGCCGCCGACGGCGCAGCGGTCGTGCCGGTCGTCGCCGCGGCGATCGAGACGCCGGCCACCGCCCTCGACGACGACTACCGCTACCGCCTCGCACGCAAGGACGTGCACATCGCGTTCGCGAACCTCGGCCAGGCGTTCCAGCGAATGATGATCGAGCCAAAGGCGCACCAGCGCTTCGTGCCGGAGCTGAACGACCTGCTCGTGCAGACGCACGTGCTCGGTGCCCAGATCACAGCCGCCGCGCCGCTGATCCGCAGCGCGTGCGCGGCCGACGAGAACATCGTCCACGACGATGCGTTGCGCCGCGGCCTGTCCGCCGTGCTCGAGAACCTCGAGAAGGCGGAAGCCGGCGAGCCGCCGCCGGCCGACCAGCTCGACACGACGAAGCAGATCACCCGCGACCTCGACGCAATGGTCGTGTCCGCGGAAAAATCCGACGCGGTGGGCGCCGAGCTCACGCACGACCTGAAGGTGCTCGCGCACCAGTGCAAGCAGATGCTCGCGTCGTCGCTGCTGATTCGCAAGGACGCGAGCGTCATCCGCCTGCCCGCATGAGGCCCTGACGTCGTTCCGCCGCCGGCCGCCCGCGCACGCACGCAAGCGGGCCGGCCGGCGGCGCTCCCCGCTCCCGCAACTCCCTCCCGAAGCATGACCCGCACGCCACATACGGCCGACGCGTCCGCCGCGCGACGGCCCCACCTCCGATTACACCGGTTGCGCCAGTCAGGGAATACCCGATTCCGGTCGCTGGCTCCGGCTTGTTATCATTCCGACATCTTCAAGTTGTATATACAACTTGAGCCAACCGGGCCGGCCCCGTTCGCCCGGTCCGTCGCATAACGATATCGGAGACTCGATGAAGAACTTGCAGCGCCATCTGAGCGCGCGGCACATCCGCTTTCTCGCGCTGGGCTCGGCGATCGGCACCGGCCTGTTCTACGGCTCGGCGTCCGCGATCCAGCTCGCGGGCCCGGCGGTAATCCTGGCCTATATCCTGGGCGGCGCGGCTGTCTACATGGTGATGCGCGCGCTCGGCGAGATGGCCGTGCGCGAGCCCGTCGCCGGCTCGTTCGGCCACTACGCAACCGAAAACCTCGGCCCGTTCGCGGGCTTCGTCACCGGCTGGACCTACACGCTCGAAATGGTGATCGTCGCGATCGCCGACATCACGGCATTCGGCATTTATATGGGCTTCTGGTTTCCGGATGTCCCTCAATGGATCTGGGTGCTCGGCGTCGTCGCGATCATCTGCGGGCTGAACCTGTGCCATGTGAAGGTGTTCGGCGAGCTCGAGTTCTGGCTGTCGATCATCAAGGTCGGCGCGATCGTCGCGATGATCGGCGGCGGCGTCGCGATCCTGCTGACCGGCATGCATTTCGGCCATTCGGCCGACGTGCCGACATTCGCGAACCTGTGGAACCATGGCGGCTTCTTCCCGAACGGGATCGGCGGATTGATCGCATCGCTGTCGGTCGTGATCTTCGCGTACGGTGGCATCGAGGTGATCGGGATGAGCGCCGGCGAGGCGAAGGATCCTGAGCGCGTGATTCCGCGCGCGATCAACGCGGTGCCCGCGCGCATCCTGTTGTTCTACGTGCTGACGATGGTCGTGCTGATGTCGATCAGCCCGTGGACAGGCGTCGGCAGCGACGGCAGCCCGTTCGTGCAGATCTTCTCGGCGCTCGGCGTGAAGTCGGCGGCGACCATTCTCAACCTCGTGGTGATCAGCGCGGCGATCTCGGCGATCAATAGCGATATCTTCGGCGCGGGCCGGATGATGTTCGGGATGGCGCGGCAGGGCCAGGCGCCGCGCGTGCTGATGGCGACGTCGCGGCACGGCGTGCCATGGGTCACGGTGCTCGTGATGGCCGGCGCGCTGCTGATCGGCGTGCTGCTCAACTACCTGATGCCGAAGGACGTGTTCCTGGTGGTCGCGGCGATCGCGACGTTCGCGACCGTGTGGGTGTGGCTGATGATCCTGCTGTCGCAGGTCGCGATGCGCCGCCGCCTGTCGAGCACGGAGGTCGCGGCGCTGAAGTTCAAGGTGCCGCTGTGGCCCGTCGCACCCGCGCTGACGATCGCGTTCATGGCTTTCGTGATCGTGATGCTCGGCTGGTTCGAAGATACGCGCGTCGCGCTTTACGTCGGCGCGGCATGGCTCGCGCTGCTCGCGCTCGTGTTCTACGCACGAATCCGCCCGAAATTTGCGCCTGCGTCACGTTGACGCGCGACTGACCTTCCACGCGGCGCGCGGGCTTCGGCGTCCGCATCTATCGCGGCGCGACGCCTCGCGCCGCCCCCCCGCTTCCACTCTTCCTGCCGTTCCTGCGCATCGCTGGCGGCCCGTCCGGGCCGTGCAGCGATCATGCGCATCCGCGCCGGAGTCAGTGCGACGCGGCGCTCGCGGCCTCGGCCGGATGGGCCTCGTCGTACGCGTGCTTCTGCGAGATCGCGTTATACAGGATCGTCCCGATCACGAGCAGCACGGCCACGACGATCAGGATGCTCACGTTGCGGACAGGGTTCTTCTTGCGCTGATCGTTCATGGTCGGTACGGCTCCGTCGATTTCGTTGAAGCGGGCATTCTACGCGCTTGCGCCTGCGCTGCGACGCCCCGGTAGCACACCTCCCTCCCATCTTCCTCCCGGCTTTCCGACACCTTTCATTTGATAATCATTCCCATTTCGATCTAGAATCCGAAATCTTTCGCTTTGTAATGTTTCGGGTTGCTCGGGCGGCAGGCACGCCCCGGAACGCTTCTTCGTCCGCCTGCCTCATCGGAGTCTCCATGTCGAATCCGCGCACCCGCCTGCTGCCGCTCGCCGGCGCCCTCGCCCTTGCCGCCGCCGCATTCGCGCCACTGGCCCACGCGGCCGAGGAAGTGAGCCTGTACACCACCCGCGAACCGAAGCTGATCCAGCCGCTGATCGACGCGTTCACGAAACAGAGCGGCGTCAAGGTCAACACGGTGTTCGTGAAGGACGGCCTGCTCGAGCGCGTAAAGGCGGAAGGCGCGCAGTCGCCCGCCGACGTGTTGATGACGGTCGACATCGGCAACCTGCTCGACCTCGTCGACGGCGGCCTCGCGCAGCCGGTGCGCTCGAAGGTGCTCGACGAGGCGATTCCCGCGAACCTGCGTGGCGCGCAAGGCGACTGGTACGCGCTGTCGCTGCGCGATCGCGTGCTGTACGTGGAGAAGGACCTGAAGGTCGACGCGTTCCGCTATGAGGATCTCGCCGATCCGAAATGGAAGGGCAAGGTCTGCATCCGCTCGGGGCAGCATCCGTACAACACGGCACTCGTCGCGGCGATGATCGCGCACGACGGCGAAGCCGCGACCGAAAAGTGGCTGCGGGGCGTGAAGGCGAACCTCGCCCGCAAGGCGACGGGCGGCGACCGCGACGTCGCGCGCGACATCCTCGGTGGCATCTGCGACGTCGGTCTTGCCAACGCGTACTACGTCGGTCACATGAAGAACGCGGAGCCGGGCACCGATGCGCGCAAGTGGGGCGACGCGATCAAGGTCGTGCGGCCGACGTTCGCGAACGCGAAAAGCGGCGGCACGCACGTGAACATCAGCGGCGCGACGGTCGCGAAGCACGCACCGCACAAGGCCAACGCGGTGAAGCTGCTCGAGTACCTCGTGTCGCCGGAAGCGCAGGCGCTGTATGCGCAGGCGAACTACGAATATCCGGTGCGCGCGAACGTGAAGCTCGATCCGGTGATCGCGAGCTTCGGCACGCTGAAGGTCGACCCGCTGCCGCTGACCGACATCGCGAAGCACCGCAAGGCGGCCAGCCAGCTCGTCGACAAGGTCGGCTTTGACAACTGACACAACGTTCGTCCGCGCGCGCCGCCGGCCGCTCCGTTCGCGCGCGGGCGCCCTCTGGCTGGGCGCGGCCGTCGCGATCGCCGCGGCGGTCGCGGCGCCGCTCGCGGTGCTGGTCGCCGCCGCGTTCGGCGCCGATCTCGCGCACTGGAAGCATCTCGCCGAATTCGTGCTGCCGCAGGCGCTCGTCAGCACGCTGCTGTTGCTCGCGGGCGTCGGCGCGATCGTCACGGTGGTCGGCACCGGCTGCGCGTGGCTCGTCACCGCGTACGACTTTCCCGGCCGCCGGATGCTGACCTGGGCGCTGCTGCTGCCGCTCGCGGTGCCCACCTATATCGTCGCGTTCGCCTATCTCGACCTGCTCCATCCGATCGGCCCCGTGCAGGGCGCGATCCGCTGGCTGCTCGGCTTCGACAGCCCGCGCCAGTTCCGTCTGCCCGACCTGCGCTCGCTGCCCGGTGCGATCTTCGTGCTCGGTTTCGTGCTGTATCCGTACGTGTACCTGAGCACGCGCGCGATGTTCGTCACGCAGTCCGCGAGTCTGCTCGAAGCCGCGCGCACGCTCGGCGCGGGACGCATCGCGACGTTCTGGCACGTCGTCGTGCCGCTCGCGCGGCCGGCGATCGCGGTCGGCGTGAGCCTTGCGCTGCTCGAAACGCTGAACGACATCGGCGCATCGGAATTCCTCGGCGTGCAGACGCTGACCGTGTCGGTCTACACGACGTGGATCACGCGCTCCGATCTCGCCGGCGCCGCGCAGATCGCGCTCGCGATGCTCGCGATCGTCGTCGGCATGATCGCGCTCGAACGCTACGGGCGCCGCCGCCAGCGCTACGCGCACGGCCGGCGCATGCGTCCGGTCGCACCGCGCAAGCTGACGGGCGCGGCCGCGTGGAGCGCCTCCGCGCTCGGCTGGCTGCCGGTGCTGCTCGGCTTCGGCGCACCGGCCGCGTACCTCGCGGTCGAGACCGGCAAGCGGCTGCATCTCGTCGGCGGCGTATCCGCGCAATTGATGACCGGGCTCGCGAACACGCTGACGATCGCCGCCGCCGCAACCGTCGCGACGCTCGCATGCGGGCTCGTCGTCGCATGGGCGGCGCGCGCGCAGCGCGACAGCGCGCGCGCGGGCCCGGCCCGTGTGTGCGCGCGAATCGCGAGCCTCGGCTACGCGGTGCCGGGCACCGTGCTCGCGATCGGCCTGCTGATCCCGTTCGCGGCGGCCGATCGGCTGCTCGGCGCGGCGCTCGGCCGTGACGGGCTGCTGCTGATGGGGTCGGCGGCGGCGCTCGTGATCGCCTACACCGTACGCTTTCTCGCGATCTCGGCCGGCAGCATCGAAGCCGGCCTCGCGCGCATACCGCCGTCGCTCGAACACGCCGCGCGCTCGCTCGGCGAGACGGCCGGCGGCACGCTGCGCCGCGTGCACCTGCCGCTGCTGCGGCCCGCGCTCACGACGAGCGCACTGCTCGTCTTCGTCGACGCGATGAAGGAGCTGCCGGCGACGCTGCTGCTGCGCCCGCTGAATTTCGACACGCTCGCGACCTGGCTGTATGCGGAGGCCGCGCGCGGCACCTATGAGGAAGGCGCGGTCGCCGCGCTCGCGATCGTGCTGGCCGGGCTCGTGCCCGTGATCCTGCTCGCGCGCACCCGTCACAAGATCGGAGCCTGACACCGTGAACCTGCTCGAACTCGACGACCTCTGCGTCGCCTACGACACGCCGCACGGCCGCCGCACGGTGGTCGACGGGCTGAGCCTCGCGCTGCCGCGCGGCGACATCGGCTGCCTGCTCGGCGCATCGGGCTGCGGCAAGACCACCGTGCTGCGCGCGATCGCGGGCTTCGAGCCCGTGCGCATGGGACGCATCGTGCTGGACGGCACGCCCGTCGCGGCGCCGTCGCTCGACGTACCGCCCGAACGGCGACGTATCGGGATGATGTTCCAGGACTACGCGCTGTTCCCGCACCTGAGTGCGGCCGACAACGTCGCGTTCGGCCTGCGGCGCATGCCGAAGGCCGAGCGGCGCGCGCGCGTCGCGGACATGCTCGAGCTCGTCGGCCTCGCCGCTTCCGGCAGCGCGTATCCGCACGAACTGTCGGGCGGCCAGCAGCAGCGCGTCGCCCTCGCCCGCGCGCTCGCGCCGTCGCCCGAGCTGCTGCTGCTCGACGAGCCGTTCTCGAATCTCGACGTCGATACGCGCGAGCGGCTCGCGTTCGAGCTGCGCGACATCCTGAAGCGCACGGGTCACACCGCGATCCTCGTCACGCACAACCAGGCGGAAGCGTTCGCGATCGCCGACCGGATCGGCGTGATGAAGGACGGCCGGCTCGCGCAATGGGATACGCCGTACGCGCTGCACCACCATCCGGCCAGCCCGTTCGTCGCGGAGTTCGTGCGCCGCGACGCGCTCGCGGACGAACGCGCACGCGCGCTGTCGCGCGGCCGCTGACCGGGCGATAACGGCACGTATCGGCGGCGCGCACACGTAACGCCCATGCGCACCGACGCGGTCCGTTGCCGCCCCGCGCGCTATGCCGGCTCGGACAGATCGCGCACCGGCAGCGCGGTCGAATACTTGATCTGCTCCATCGCGAACGACGAACTCACGTCGAACAGCGGCACCGCGCGGATCAGTTGCTTGTACACGCGATCGTAATCGTCGATGCCGGCCACCACGACCCGCAGCAGATAGTCGGTCTCGCCGCTCATCCGGTAGACCTCGACGACTTCCGGCATGTCGCGCACGGCCTGCGTGAAGCGCTGCGCCCACTCCTCGGTGTGCTGGTTCGTGCGGATCGCGACGAACACCGTCGTGCCGACACCGAGCTTGCGCGGATCGCACAGCGCGACCTGCGCGCGGATCGCGCCGGTTTCCTTGAGCCGCTGCACGCGCTTCCAGCAGGGCGTCTGCGACAAATTCACGCGCTGCGCGAGTTCCGCGATCGGCAATGTGGCATCTGCCTGCAACAGCTCAAGCAGTTTGCGATCGATGGCATCCATTTACCCGGTCCCTCGTAGATAGAAATTTTTTCTATGCATCCTGCATGACGGGGAACAATATGGAAACCGCCGCGCGGCGTCGACCGGGATAAATACCAATCAGGCCGGGAAGCATCCGCGTCACGCGCGATCCCGCGCGCAGCGGCCCATCGATCATCGGCACACCAGACGAAACAGGCGATTCCACCCGTCGAGGTGGAATCGCCTGAAGTCATTGCGGCTGCGCAGCCTGCTGGCCGCTCACGGCGAATGCGGCACCTGCGCGCCGCCTTGCCGTGGGATCGCTCAATACGCGACCGTTGCGATCTCGCGCACAAAGCTGTGTTGCTCGAGCGCATCGACGAACGCGACCGCGTAGTCTTCCGCCGAGATCCTGCTGTTGCCCTCTGCGTCCACGATCAGCTTGCCCGTGCCCGTGCGGAACGTGCCCGTGCGCTCGCCCGGCGCGATCAGGGCCGCCGGCGCGAAGAACGTCCAGTCGATATCGCCGACCGTTTTCAGATAATCGAGCGCATCGCGATGCGCGAGCGCGACTGCCTTGTACGCGTCCGGGAAACCTTCGGTGTCGACCAGTTGCTTGCCCGGCGCGACCTCGAGCGAACCGGCGCCCCCCACCACCACGAGCCGCTTCAGGCCCGCCTGGCGCGTGCTTTCCACCAGCGCCTTCGCCGCGGCGGCGATCTTCGCGGGTTCGTCCTGCTTCTGGCTATACGCGCTCGCGACGACGTCGTGGCCCGGCAGCGCGGCCGCGATGCTGGCCGCATCGAACAGGTCGGCCGCCTTCGCGGTGATGCCGTCGCCGGCCGCGCCCGGATGGCGTGACAGCGCAGTCACGCGATGGCCGCGGCGCACGGCTTCCGCGGCGATGCGCGAGCCGATCATCCCGGTGGCGCCGAACAGTGCGATGTTCAAGGTACGTTGCGTCATGTCGATTCTCCAGAAGCAAAAAGTAACTGCATTGATTACATATAAGATCGAAAAAAAAACGGAGCAACACTCCGTCGTGCCGGTCGCCGCGCGTGCGCGTCACCCGGCCTCCTGCCCTGCATCAGCCGCTGCCTGCGATTTATCCGCCGGTGCTTCCCGTCGGCCGGCTGCGCTGCTCCGATTCGAGCACGTCGGCCGTGACGTCCGCAAGCGTACGCGTGGCAAGCGATGCTTCCATCGCGCGCTGCGCGTCGCCGATATAGTCGATCAGCACGCCCTGAATGTGCCGCCCGACGAGACATGCGGGATTCGGCGCCTCGCGATGCAGCGCGAACAGCTGCGCATCGTCGACCGCGCGATACACGTCGAGCAGCGTGATCTCGCCGGGCTCGCGCGCCAGCAGCGCGCCGCCGCCCGCGCCGAGCTGCGACGTGGTCAGCCCCGCGGCCGCCAGCATCGACAGCAGACGGCGAATCAGCGCCGGATTCGTGTTCACGCTACCCGCGATGATGTCGGACGACAGCGGCGCACCTTCCTGCATCGACAGCAAGGCAAGCACATGAACGGCAAACGCGAACCGGCTGCTGGTATTCATTCCTCACTCACTCGGTGACGCCGGCCCGAACGGCAGCCGGCGGCAATGTGTACGCACTATAGTTACATTTCACGAATTCCGCAAGGGGCGCTTACTCGCCGCTGGCCGGCTTCGCACCCGATGCGTTCTGCTGACTCCACTGCTGGAGCTTCTTGCCGGCCTCCGCCATCTTCGCGCCCGCTTCCGATGCCGCGTGTGCGACGACGGCGGACGCGGCCGCATCGATCTGCGCCTGCGCGGCGGACGCGAGGCCGCTCGCGGACAGCGGCGGCACGGCCGAGGCCGCGCTCGCGATGCCGGCCTTCGCGGCATTGATCTGCTGGTTGACGGTGCTCGCCACCTGGTCGAGCGCCTTGGCCGCGTTGTTCGCGGCATCGGCGGCCGCGCTGGCGGCCGTATCGGGTTGCGTGGCCGGCGTGCCGGACTTCTCGCAGCCTGCGAGCAACAGCGCCGCACCAACGGCCGCGGCCGCCAGCACGGACCCGGGCACGCGACGCGCCAGCCAAGTCTTCATCTTCATCAGCGATCTCCGGCCGTGCGCCGCACGGCCTGAATGGTTGGACCAGCGTCGATGATACCGCCTGTGGAACAGGGCCAATGACGACTGGTGATTAAAAATGCCTTTCAATTTCGGATTTGTCTGATTCAATCGCAGGCGTGCCGAGACTAAAGTGGGCGGGCCTCAATCCGCTCCGTCTGCTGCCCGTTTCTTCATGGCTTTCCTCATCGACTGGTTCATTGCGCTGGCCGCCGCGCTCGCCGCCACCCTGTTCCTGTGCCTTCGCTCACCGTCCGCATCGTGCCTGCGCGCTGCCGGGCGCCCGCGCCGCGTGGCGTGCGCTCGCCTGCTCGCCCAGGCGGTGATCGGCTTCTGGACGGCCGCGCTGATCGTCGCGCAAGGCATCCTTGGCCCCGACGGCGACGGCCAGTCGCACGCGGGCTTCGCGGCGCTCGCGTTTGCCGCACTCGGGCTCACCACCGTTGCCGCCTATTGGTGTGCCTGCGCACTGCGGCTGCGGCGCTCACGCGTGCTGTTCGCCCGCCGCTGACGCGCCAGACCGGTGCATCGCTGCGCACCACGCCGCGCATCGCACGCACCAGTTGCGCTCGCATCGCACCACGCGCGTGCATTCGCTGCCCCTCCGGCCCCACCCGCGGCCTGCCCCTCTCCCGTGCACGCATCGCCCGCGTGCCGAATCGCACGGCCGCTCGCACCACTTACACTCACACGTTCACCAAGTTGGCTCGATATTTGCGTTCCTTGCCCGTTTTTTGCGCAAGGAAGCCACAGCATGGATGGTCTGAAATCCGGCGTCGACACACTGTTCCTGTTGATCGGCGCCGTCATGGTGCTCGCGATGCACGCGGGCTTCGCATTTCTGGAGCTCGGCACGGTCCGCAAGAAGAACCAGGTCAACGCGCTCGTGAAGATCCTGGTCGACTTCTCGGTGTCGACGCTCGCGTATTTCTTCATCGGCTACACGATCGCGTACGGCGTCGAGTTCTTCGACGACATCGGCACGCTGTCGCAGCACAGCGGCTACGCGCTCGTGCGCTTCTTCTTCCTGCTGACGTTCGCGGCGGCCATTCCCGCGATCGTGTCCGGCGGCATCGCCGAACGCGCGAAATTCAACCCTCAGCTCGTCGCGACGCTAATCATCGTCGGCTTCATCTATCCGTTCTTCGAAGGAATCGCATGGAATGAACGCTTCGGCGTGCAGGGCTGGCTCACGCATGCGTTCGGCGCGCCGTTCCACGATTTCGCAGGCTCGGTCGTCGTGCATGCATTCGGCGGCTGGGTCGCGCTGCCGGCCGTGCTGTTGCTCGGCGCACGTCATGGCCGCTATGCGAAGGACGGCCGGATCGCCGCGCACCCGCCGTCGAACATTCCGTTCCTCGCACTCGGCGCATGGGTGCTCGCGGTCGGCTGGTTCGGCTTCAACGTGATGAGCGCGCAAACGCTCGACAAGATCAGCGGCCTGGTCGCCGTGAACTCGCTGATGGCGATGGTCGGCGGCACGCTCGCCGCGTGGATGGCCGGCCGCAACGATCCGGGCTTCACGTACAACGGGCCGCTCGCGGGCCTCGTCGCGGTCTGCGCGGGCTCCGACGTGATGCACCCGATCGGTGCACTCGTCACCGGCGCGGCAGCCGGCGCGTTGTTCGTCGCGATGTTCACCTGCGTGCAGAACAAGTGGCGCATCGACGACGTGCTCGGCGTGTGGCCGCTGCACGGGATGTGCGGCGCGCTCGGCGGCATCGCGGCCGGCGTGTTCGGGCAACCCGCGTTCGGCGGCCTCGGCGGCGTGTCGTTCGTGTCGCAGCTCATCGGCACGCTCGGCGGCATCGCGATCGCCACCGCCGGCGGCACGCTCGTGTACGGCGCGCTGAAGGCGACCGTCGGCCTGCGCCTCGAGCGCGAAGCCGAATTCGACGGCGCCGACCTGTCGATCCACCGCATCTCGGCGACGCCCGAGCGCGACTGAGCGCGAATACGCGCCCAACCGGCGTCCGGCGGCGCGCCTGACGGACGCCCGACGCATCATTACGTTTTCAATTCAAAAAACTTTCATCGAGCGTCCCTAAACTTCGGTCCAGTTTTCAACTCGCCTTCGCATTGCTTGCTGATCGCCTGCTTCGCGAAAGGCCATTCTTCCAACATTCGAAACTGGACTCCACATGCCCGCGTTGCCCAATGCTTCCCGTCGTCAGGCCCTGAAGATCCTCGCCGGCGCGCCCATGCTGCCCCTCTCCGGCCTCGCGCTGCCGGCCCTGCTGACGGGCTGCGGCGGCGACGACAATCCGGCGGCAACGCCGGCCGCCGCCGCGTACACGTCGGCGGCATTCTCGGCGATGGCCGCGCCCACGCTCGACAACGCGGCCGCGATGGCCACGACGACGGTCGGCTCGACGCTGTCGGTGTCGTTCTCGGACGGCTCGTCGCGCAACTTCAAGCTCGCGTACCGGCCGTTCTTCGTGACGGGCGACATGGTGCCGGACGGCAAGGGCGGCACGACGCTCGCGGGCGGCTACTACGACATCAACAACCAGCCGATCATCGACCGCTCGGTGGCGGGCAAGGAGCGCCAGTTCTATTCGGACTGCCCGGACGGCAGCTCGCTGCTGACGCTGAAGAATGCGAACGTGGCCGGCGTGAAGGGCAACACGGTGTTCGCGGTCGTGCAGTTCGAATACACGACGCGCGACCAGGCGAGCGCATCGCAGTACGGCCAGCTGCCGTCGCCGATCGCGGTGATCACGCTCGACCAGGATCCGTCCAGCGGCGCGCTGAAGGTGGTCAAGTATCACAACGTCGACACGTCGAAGGCGCACGGCCTGTGGATCACGTGCGGCGCGAGCCTGTCGCCGTGGGGCACGCACCTGTCAAGCGAGGAATACGAGCCGGACGCGACGAAGGCCGCGACCGACGCGCAGTTCAAGGCATTCAGCCGGAACACGTTCGGCGACGAGACGAAGGCGAATCCCTATCACTACGGCCACCTGCCCGAGATCACGGTGAACCCGGACGGCACCGGCTCGGTGAAGAAGCACTACTGCCTCGGCCGCATCTCGCACGAGCTGATCCAGGTGATGCCGGACCAGCGCACGGTAATGATGGGCGACGACGCCACCAACGGCGGCCTGTTCATGTTCGTCGCCGATAAGGCGGCCGACCTGTCGGCCGGCACGCTGTACGTCGCGAAGTGGACGCAGACGTCGTCCGCCGGCGCCGGCAGCGCGACGCTCACGTGGATCAGGATCGGTCACGCGACCAGCAGCGAGATCGAGACGCTCGCGAACACGCTGAAGGCGTCGGACATCATGGACCTGACGACGACCGAGCCGAACGACGCGAGCTTCACGAAGATCCACTTCGGCGGCAAGTTCAACTGGATGCGCGTGAAGCCCGGGATGGAAAAGGCGGCCGCGTTCCTCGAGACGCATCGCTACGCGGCGCTGATCGGCGGCAGCATGGCGTTCACGAAGCTAGAAGGCACGACGGTCAACGCGAAGGACAAGATCGTCTACACGGCGATGTCGCGGATCGAGACGTCGATGGTCCAGGGCAATGCGGTGTCGCGCGACGTCGCGGTGGACAAGAAGATCGCAGCAGGCGCCGTCTACGCGCTGAACCTGAAGGCCGGCCAGCGCGACACGTCGGGCGGCGCGATCGACAGCGAGTGGGTGCCGGTCGACATGGGCGCGCCGGCCGCGCTCGTCGGCGAGGACCTCGCCGCGGCCGATGCGCTCGGCAACCTCGCGAACCCGGACAAGATCGCGAACCCCGACAACCTGAAGTTCTCCGAGAAGCTGCGCACGCTCTTCATCGGCGAAGACTCGGGCATGCACGTGAACAACTTCCTGTGGGCGTACAACGTCGACACGAAGTCGCTCGTGCGCGTGCTGTCGTGCCCGGCCGGCGCCGAATCGACGGGCCTGCACGCGGTCGACGAGATCAACGGCTGGACCTACATCATGAGCAACTTCCAGCACGCGGGCGACTGGGAGACGCCGCTGCACGACAAGGTCAAGCCGACGCTCGATCCGCTCGTGCGCGCGAACTTCAAGGACCGCTTCGGCGCCAGCGTCGGCTACCTGACCGCCGAGCCGACCAGCATCAAGCTCGCGAAGGGCTGACCCTCTGCACCGTGGGGCCGCGTGCCCCTGTCACGCTTTCTTCTTCACGTTTCATTCGTCGGCGCTCCACGCCGGTTTACGCGCGATGCCCATTGCGGGCATCGCGCTTTTTTTTTGCGCGCGCCGCACGCACGCAGGCGCGCACGAGCACGGTCGAACGGGCGATTTCAGCGATCGGGGGATAATACGGACCTGATGCGTCCGGCGGACGGGCAAAAAAAAAGCGCCACGGAGACCGTGGCGCTAAAAAAGTTCTAGCCATTCCGAGGGCCGTGCTAGAACCTGAGAGACTGCGCGAAACACCGTTGCCGGTTAAACTCGTGAAACGATGTTTCGAAAACGTGAGACATTCTTTCCGTTTCCGCCCGACAAGTCAAGCGGTATTTGCACCGGTTTGTTCACTTCCCGGTAATGCACATTTGAGCGCTTTCCTAATAAACCAAGGGTGAACCCGTAAAATCTCATCCGATGAACGATTCACCCATGGAACACGCATCTTTTGACAATCATCCTACAATACCAACAAAATTGAAATCGAGTTTCGGAAATAGAGAGAATCCCTCGTGTCGACACCTGTAACGCCTCCCGCGCCCCGCGACCGCGAATCGTCGCCGGACGAGATCACCGCGCTCGCGCGCGGCCTCGCCGTGCTGCGGCGCATCGCGGCCGCCGATGCCCCGGTCAGCAACCGCGAACTCACCGAATTGACGGGCATCCCGAAGCCGACGGTGTCGCGCATCACCGCGACGCTCGTCAGCGCCGGCTTCCTGTTCCAGTTGCCCGACAGCGAGCGCTTCGTGCTGACCGCGTCGGTGCTGGAACTGAGCCACGGCTTCCTGCGCAACTTCGACATCCGCGCGCGCTCACGGCCGTTCATGATCGAACTCGCCGAGCGCACGTCGCTGTCGGTGCACCTCGCGGTGCGCGACCGGCTCGACATGGTCGCGATCGACGTGATCCGGCCGCGCTCGGCCGTGCTCGTCACGCGTCTCGAGATCGGCTCGCGGATGGACATCGCGCGCACCGCGGTCGGCCGCGCGTATCTCGCGGCACTGGAGGACGACGAGCGCCGCGTGCTGCTCGACGCGCTGCGCGCGACGGCCGGCGACGACTGGCCGCACGTATCGGCGCGCCTGAACCCCGGCGTCGAGGATGCGATGCGCACGGGCCATGCGATCGCGATCGGCGAATGGCGCGAAGGGCTGAACGCGGTCGCGGCCGGTTTCGTCGGCCCGTCGGGCCAGCGCTATTCGGTGAACTGCGGCGGCGCATCCAGTCAGTGCCCGCCCGAATGGCTGCAGGAACACGTGGTGCCCGCGCTGCACGAATGCATCGCGAAAATCACCCGCGAGATCGGCGGCGCACCCGCCCGGCGCAGCGCCGTGTAATCGATCCGTCATCGTCCCGTCGCCTTCTGTAACGACCGTAACCCGTTGAAAGATAGACGACTGGACTGTAACGGGGACGGGACGTAGCATCATGCCCATCGTCGCGCCGCATTCGCGGCGCGCACCGCTCTTTTCTTTTCCCGCGCGGGCCGGAAGGGCCCGGATCGAGCCGGCCCTCCGGCACCGCAAGCCCACGCGCCGCCCCGGGCCCGTCTCCCGGCCCGCCGCGCCGTCTTCCTGACAGAACACGATGGACAACCAACAAAAGCCCACGCCCCCTTCGAAGGATCCTGCCTCCCCCGCCGTGCGCCGCCCGCGCCGCACGCTGGTGATCGGGACGCTCGCGGTCGTCGTCATCGGCGGCTTGCTGTGGTGGCACCCGTGGAACCGTACGCAGGCGGACGCGTCGGCAGCGGGCAGCGCGGCCTCCGGCGCGAGCGCCGGAGGCGGTGGCGGCCATCGCGGCCGCGGCGGCCCCGCCGCCATGGCGAACGTTCCGCAACCCGTATCGGTCGCGACCGCGACGCAGGGCGAGATGCCGATCGTGCTGTCCGCGCTCGGCACCGTGACGCCGCTCGCGAACGTGACGGTCAAGACGCAGTTGTCGGGTTATCTGCAGTCCGTCGCGTTCCAGGAAGGCCAGATCGTCAAGAAAGGCGACCTGCTCGCGCAGGTCGACCCGCGCCCGTATCAGGTCGCGCTCGAGAATGCCGAAGGCACGCACGCGCGCGACTCGGCGCTGCTCGCGACGGCCCGCATCGACCTGAAGCGCTACCAGACGCTGCTGTCGCAGGACTCGATCGCGTCGCAGACGGTCGACACCCAGGCGTCGCTCGTCAAGCAATACGAAGGAACGGTGAAGACCGACCAGGCGGCGATCGACTCCGCGAAGCTCAACCTCACGTACGCGCGCATCACGGCGCCGGTGTCGGGCCGCGTCGGCCTGCGCCAGGTCGACCCCGGCAACTACGTGACGCCGGGCGACACGAACGGGATCGTCGTGATCACGCAATTGCAGCCGATGAGCGTGATCTTCACGACCTCGGAGGACAACCTGCCGCAGATCGTCAAGCAGGTGAACGCGGGCCGGAAACTGTCGGTCACCGCGTACAACCGCAACAACACGGTGCCGCTCGAGACGGGTTCGCTCCAGACGCTCGACAACCAGATCGACACGAGCACCGGCACGGTCAAGCTGCGCGCGACCTTCGACAACAAGGAAGGCCTGCTGTTTCCGAATCAGTTCGTGAACACGCGGCTGCTGGTCGACGTGATGCGCGATGCGACGATCGTGCCGACGGCCGCCGTGCTGACGGGCTCGATCGGCCAGTTCGTGTACATCGTGAAACCCGACAACACGGTGACGGTGCGCAAGGTCAAGGTCGGCCCGGTCGACGGCGAGCGCACGAGCATCGTCAGCGGCGTCGCGATCGGCGAGCGCGTGGTCACCGACGGCTCCGACCGGCTGCGCGAAGGCGCGAAGATCACGATCCCGGCCGACAAGCCGAAAGGCGCGTCGGGCGCGCACGGCGCCGGCGCGGCGTCGGGTGCATCGGGTGCGGCCGCCCACCGCGGCGGGCAGAAGCACGGCGCGTCGCAGGCAGCGGCCCCCGCGGCCCAGTAACGCGCGGGCCGCTCGATGAATCCATCCCGCCTCTTCATTCTCCGGCCGGTCGGCACCGCCCTCCTGATGGCGGCGATCATGCTGGCCGGTCTCGTCGCGCTGCGCTTCCTGCCGCTCGCCGCGCTGCCCGAAGTCGACTACCCGACGATCCAGGTCCAGACCTTCTATCCGGGCGCGAGCCCGGAGGTGATGACGTCGTCGGTCACTGCGCCGCTGGAGCGGCAGTTCGGCCAGATGCCGTCGCTGAACCAGATGTCGTCGCAAAGCTCGGCCGGCGCGTCGGTGATCACGCTGCAGTTCTCGCTCGACCTGCCGCTCGACATCGCCGAACAGGAAGTGCAGGCCGCGATCAACGCGGCCGGCAACCTGCTGCCGTCCGACCTGCCCGCCCCGCCGATCTACGCGAAGGTCAACCCGGCCGACGCGCCGGTGCTGACGCTGGCCATCACGTCGAAGACCTTGCCGCTCACGCAGGTACAGGACCTGACCGACACGCGCCTCGCGATGAAGATCTCGCAGATCGCGGGTGTCGGCCTCGTCAGCCTGTCGGGCGGCAACCGGCCGGCCGTGCGGATCCAGGCCAACCCGACCGCGCTCGCGAAGTACGGGATGAACCTCGACGATCTGCGCACGACGATCTCGAACCTGAACGTGAACACGCCGAAGGGCAACTTCGACGGCCCGACGCGCGCGTACACGATCAACGCGAACGACCAGCTCACCAGCGCCGATCAATACAACGACGCGGTCGTCGCCTACAAGAGCGGCCGCCCGGTGATGCTGACCGACGTCGCGAAGGTCGTCGCCGGCTCGGAGAACACCAAGCTCGGCGCATGGGTGAACACCGAGCCCGCGATCATCCTGAACGTGCAGCGCCAGCCGGGCGCGAACGTGATCGCGACCGTCGACGCGATCAAGGCGCAGCTGCCGAAGCTGCAGGAGACGCTGCCCGCCGCGCTCGACGTGCAGATCGTCACCGACCGCACGACGATGATCCGCGCCGCCGTGCGCGACGTGCAGTTCGAGTTGCTGCTCGCGGTCGCGCTGGTCGTGCTCGTGATGTACCTGTTCCTCGCGAACATCTACGCGACCATCATCCCGAGCCTGTCGGTGCCACTGTCGCTGATCGGCACGCTCGCGGTGATGTACATGGCCGGCTTCTCGCTGAACAACCTGTCGCTGATGGCGCTCACGATCGCGACCGGCTTCGTCGTCGACGACGCGATCGTGATGATCGAGAACATCGCGCGCTACGTCGAGGAAGGCGATTCGGGGTTCGAGGCCGCGCTGAAGGGCTCGCGGCAGATCGGCTTCACGATCATCTCGCTGACGGTGTCGCTGATCGCGGTGCTGATTCCGCTGCTGTTCATGGGCGACGTGGTCGGCCGGCTGTTCCACGAGTTCGCGATCACGCTCGCGGTGACGATCGTGATCTCGGCGATCGTGTCGCTCACGCTCG
This sequence comes from Burkholderia sp. BCC1640, assembly GCF_902833125.1. Classification (NCBI taxonomy): domain Bacteria; kingdom Pseudomonadati; phylum Pseudomonadota; class Betaproteobacteria; order Burkholderiales; family Burkholderiaceae; genus Burkholderia; species Burkholderia sp. BCC1640. Next base: position 126,485 of record NZ_CADFEF010000016.1, read on the forward strand.
TGCCGATGATGTGCGCGAAGCTGCTGCGCCACTCGCCGCCGCCCGAAAGCCACCGCTTCGAGGCGCGCGTGCACCGCGCGATCGACTGGGTGATCGCGCGCTACGCGGTCGCGCTCGAATGGGTGCTGAACCGCCAGCGCTCGACGCTCGTCGTCGCGCTGCTGACGCTCGGGCTCACCGCCCTGCTCTACGTGTACGTGCCGAAGGGCTTCTTCCCCGCGCAGGATACCGGCGTGATCCAGGCGATCACGCAGGCGCCGCAATCGATCTCGTACGGCGCGATGGCCGAACGCCAGCAGGCGCTCGCGGCCGAGATCCTGAAGGATCCGAACGTCGAAAGCCTCACGTCGTTCATCGGCGTCGACGGCAGCAACATCACGCTGAACAGCGGCCGGATGCTGATCAACCTGAAGGCGCGCGACGAGCGCGCCGAGTCGGCCGCGCAGATCATCCGCGACCTGCAGCAGCGCGTCGCGAACGTGACCGGCATCACGCTGTTCATGCAGTCGGTGCAGGACCTGACGATCGACTCGACCGTGAGCCCGACGCAGTACCAGTTCATGCTGACGAGCCCGAACCCCGACGAGTTCGCGACCTGGGTGCCGAAGCTCGTCACGCGGCTGCAGAAGGAGCCGTCGCTCGCCGACGTCGCGACCGACCTGCAGAGCAACGGCCAGTCGGTCTACATCGAGATCGACCGCGCAAGCGCCGCGCGCTTCGGCATCACGCCGGCGACCGTCGACAACGCGCTGTACGACGCGTTCGGCCAGCGCATCGTGTCGACCATCTTCACGCAGTCGAACCAGTACCGCGTGATTCTCGAGTCGGAGCCGAAGGACCAGCACTACGCCGAATCGCTGAACGACATCTACCTGCCGTCCGCGGGCGGCGGCCAGGTGCCGCTGTCGTCGATCGCATCGTTCCACGAACGGCCGTCGCCGCTGCTCGTCGCGCACCTGTCGCAATTCCCGTCGACGACGGTCTCGTTCAACCTCGCACCGGGCGCGTCGCTCGGCGAGGCCGTGAAGGCGATCGACGCCGCCGAGAAGGACATCGGCCTGCCCGGCTCGTTCCAGACGCGCTTCCAGGGCGCGGCGCTCGCGTTCCAGGCATCGCTGTCGAATCAGCTGTTCCTGATCCTCGCGGCGGTCGTCACGATGTACATCGTGCTCGGCGTGCTGTACGAAAGCTACATCCATCCGATCACGATCCTGTCGACGCTGCCGTCGGCCGGCGTCGGCGCGCTGCTCGCGCTGATGATCACCGGGCACGATCTCGACATCATCGGGATCATCGGGATCGTGCTGCTGATCGGCATCGTGAAGAAGAACGCGATCATGATGATCGACTTCGCGCTCGAAGCCGAACGCGTCGAAGGCAAGCCACCGCGCGAGGCGATCTACCAGGCGTGTCTGCTGCGCTTCCGGCCGATCCTGATGACGACGCTCGCCGCGCTGCTCGGCGCGGTGCCGCTGATCTTCGGCGCCGGCGCGGGCTCCGAGCTGCGCCAGCCGCTCGGGATCGCGATCGCGGGCGGCCTGATCGTGTCGCAGGTGCTGACGCTGTTCACGACGCCGGTGATCTACCTCGGCTTCGACAGCCTCGCGCGCCGCGTGCGCGGCTGGTTCGAACGGCACGGCCCCGGCCGCGACGCCGGCAAGCAGACGGGCGCGTAAGCGATGAACCTGTCGCGCCCCTTCATCACCCGCCCCGTCGCGACGACGCTGCTCGCGCTCGGCGTCGCGCTCGCGGGCCTGTTCGCGTTCATCAAGCTGCCGGTGTCGCCGCTGCCCCAGGTCGACTTCCCGACCATCTCGGTGCAGGCGTCGCTGCCCGGCGCGAGCCCCGAGACGGTCGCGACCAGCGTGACGAGCCCACTTGAGCGGCACCTCGGCTCGATCGCCGACGTCAGCGAAATGACGTCGACCAGCACCGTCGGCAACGCGCGGATCATCCTGCAGTTCGGGCTGAACCGCGACATCGACGGCGCCGCGCGCGACGTGCAGGCCGCGATCAACGCGGCGCGCGCCGACCTGCCCGCGTCGCTGAAGAGCAACCCGACGTACCGCAAGGTCAACCCGGCCGATTCGCCGATCATGGTCGTGTCGCTCACATCGGAAACGTCGTCGCCCGCGAAGCTGTACGACGCCGCGTCGACGGTGCTGCAGCAGTCGCTGTCGCAGATCGACGGCGTCGGCCAGGTGTCGGTGAGCGGTTCCGCGAACCCGGCCGTGCGCGTCGAGCTCGAGCCTCACGCGCTGTTCCACTACGGAATCGGCCTCGAGGACGTGCGGGCCGCGCTCGCGTCCGCGAACGCGAACAGCCCGAAGGGTGCGATCGAATTCGGCCCGAAGCACTACCAGCTCTATACGAACGACCAGGCCTCGCAGGCGTCGCAGTACAGCGACCTGGTCGTCGCCTACCGCAACGGCGCGGCCGTGCGGCTGTCCGACCTGTCCGAGGTCGTCGACGGCGTCGAGGATCTGCGCAACCTGGGCCTGTCGAACGGCAAGCGCGCGGTGCTCGTGATCCTCTACCGCTCGCCCGGCGCGAACATCATCGAGACGATCGACCGCGTGCGCGCGGCGCTGCCGCAACTCACGGCGTCGCTGCCGGCCGACATCACGGTGACGCCGGTGCTCGACCGTTCGACGACGATCCGCGCGTCGCTGAAGGACACCGAGCACACGCTGCTGATCGCGGTGAGCCTGGTCGTGATGGTCGTGTTCCTGTTCCTGCGCAACTGGCGCGCGACGCTGATTCCGAGCGTCGCGGTGCCGATCTCGATCATCGGCACGTTCGGCGCGATGTACCTGCTGGGCTTCTCGATCGACAACCTGTCGCTGATGGCGCTGATCGTCGCGACCGGCTTCGTCGTCGACGATGCGATCGTCGTGCTCGAGAACATCACGCGCCACATCGAGAACGGCAAGCCGCGGCTGCAGGCTGCGTTCGACGGCGCGCGCGAGGTCGGCTTCACCGTGCTGTCGATGAGCATATCGCTCGTCGCGGTGTTCCTGCCGATCCTGCTGATGGGCGGCATCGTCGGGCGCCTGTTCCGCGAATTCGCGTTGACGCTGTCGCTCGCGATCGGCGTGTCGCTCGCCGTCTCGCTGACCGTCACGCCGATGATGTGCGCGCGGCTGCTGCGCGAGTCGCACGAGGTGCAGGAGGAAGGCCGCCTCGGCCGGTTCCTCGAGCGCTTCTTCACGCGGATGCAGCGCGGCTACGAGCGCACGCTGTCGTGGGCGCTGCGCCGTCCGCTGCTGGTCCTGCTGATCCTGTTCGCGACGATCGGCCTGAACGTCTACCTGTACATCATCGTGCCGAAGGGCTTCTTCCCGCAGCAGGACACCGGGTTGATGATCGGCGGCATCCAGGCCGACCAGTCGACGTCGTTCCAGGCGATGAAGCTGAAGTTCTCCGAAATGATGCGGATCGTGCAGGCCAACCCGAACGTGAAGAGCGTCGCGGGCTTCACCGGCGGCACGCAGACCAACTCCGGCTTCATGTTCGTCACGCTGAAGGACCGCACCGAGCGCAAGCTGTCGGCCGATCAGGTGATCCAGCAGCTGCGCAAGCCGCTCGCGGACGTCGCGGGTGCGCGCACGTTCCTGCAGGCCGCGCAGGACATCCGCGTCGGCGGCCGGCAGAGCAATGCGCAGTACCAGTTCACGCTGCTCGGCGATTCGAGCGCCGAGCTGTACAAGTGGGGCCCGCTGCTGACCGAGGCGCTGCAAAAGCGCGCCGAGCTGACCGACGTGAACTCCGACCAGCAGCAAGGCGGCCTCGAGGCGATGGTGACGATCGACCGTGCGACCGCCGCGCGGCTCGGCATCAAGCCCGCACAGATCGACAACACGCTGTACGACGCGTTCGGCCAGCGCCAGGTCTCGACGATCTACAACCCGCTGAACCAGTACCACGTCGTGATGGAAGTCGCGCCGAAATACTGGCAGAGCCCGGAGATGCTGAACCAGGTGTGGATCAGCACGTCGGGCGGCAGCGCGAACGGCTCGCAGACGACCAACGCCGCGGCCGGCACCTTCGTCGCGACCTCGGCCGGCACGTCGAGCGCCGGGACGGCCGCCACCAGCGCCGCGGCGATCGCGTCCGATTCGGCGCGCAACCAGGCGCTGAACTCGATCGCGTCGAGCGGCAAGTCGAGCGCGTCGTCGGGCGCGGCGGTGTCGACGTCGAAGTCGACGATGATCCCGCTGTCCGCGATCGCGACCTTCGGCCCGAGCACGACGCCGCTGTCGGTCAACCACCAGGGGCTGTTCGTCGCGACGACGATCTCGTTCAACCTGCCGCCGGGCGTGTCGCTGTCGGAGGCGACCCAGGTGATCTACCAGACGATGGCGCAGATCGGCGTGCCGCCGACGATCGTCGGCAGCTTCCAGGGCACCGCGCAGGCGTTCCAGCAGTCGCTGAACAACCAGCCGATCCTGATCCTCGCGGCACTCCTGGCGGTCTACATCGTGCTCGGGATCCTGTACGAGAGCTACATCCACCCGATCACCATCCTGTCGACGCTGCCGTCGGCCGGCGTCGGCGCCCTGCTCGCGCTGCTGCTGTTCAAGACCGAGTTCAGCATCATCGCGCTGATCGGCGTGATCCTGCTGATCGGTATCGTGAAGAAGAACGCGATCATGATGGTCGACTTCGCGATCGACCAGACGCGCAACGGCAACAAGTCGTCGTTCGATGCGATCCACGAGGCGTGCCTGCTGCGCTTCCGGCCGATCATGATGACGACGATGGCGGCGCTCCTCGGCGCGCTGCCGCTCGCGTTCGGCAGCGGTGACGGCGCCGAGCTGCGTGCGCCGCTCGGGATCGCGATCGCCGGCGGCCTGATCATGTCGCAGGTGCTGACGCTATACACGACGCCGGTCGTCTATCTATACATGGACCGGTTCCGCGTGTGGGGCGAAAAGCGCCGCAACCGCCGGAGCAACCCGGGCGGACCAGCGGTGGCGGGCGAGTAAGCGGGTAACGGGCACGCGGCCGCATCGGGCGGCCGCTTGACGGGCTTGCACGCCGGCCGCGATCGGCTATCGTGTGTCCATGCCCACCCTCGCGCCCCTTCCCGGGGACCCGCCATGAACGTCCAGCTGAACCATACGATCGTCTGGTGCCGCGACAAGCACGCGTCGAGCCGCTTCCTCACCGAGCTTCTGGAACTCCCGGCGCCGACGCCGTTCGGCGCGATGCTGGTCGTCCAGCTCGACAACGGCGTGTCGCTCGACTTCTACGAAAAAGAGGGAGACATCACGGCCCAGCATTACGCTTTCCTGACCGACGAGGCCGGCTTCGATCGCGTGTTCGCGCGCATTCGCGAGCGCGGGCTACCGCACTGGGCCGATCCTGCGAAACGGCATCCCGGCGACATCTACCGCCACAACGGCGGGCGCGGTGTGTACTTCGACGATCCGGACGGTCACTTCCTCGAAGTGATGACGCAGCCATACGTGCTGAACAGATAGCGGAACGCGTCGGCCGGCATTGCACCGGCCGACGCGGCGACGCGGGCGGCGCCCCCGATCGGACGCCGCCCCGCCGTGACGCCGTTACTCGGCGGCGGCTGCCGTCTTGCGCGGGCGACGCGCGCGGGTCGCCGTCTTGCGGGCCGGCTTCTTCGGCTTGGCGCCGGGTGCCGCTTCGACAGCCGCTTCACCGGTCGATTCGGCAGCCGGTGCTGCTTCGTGTTGCGGCTGCGCGGCCGCCGTCGAGGCACCGTGCTCGCCGGCCGTCGGCGCCGCATGCTGCGCCGCGACGTGGCGATCCTCACCGTGCTCCGCGTCGCGATGAGGCGCTTCGGCATGTTTCTCGCTGCCGTGCTTGGCGCCGCCGTGCGCAGCCTCGTCCGGCTTAGCCGCCGCGTGACGGCCGGCGCCCTTCGCTTCGCCACCCTTCTTCGCGCCGGTCTTCTTCGCCGCGCTCTTGCGCGCGCGCTTGCGGCCGTCCTTCGCGTCGCCGTGCGCCTCGGCTGCTTCATTCGCTTCAGCCGTCGCGGCCGGCACGTGCGCCGCGTCGCTCACGACGTCGACGAGGTCCGCCTCTTCGGCATCGACCTGCACGCTTTCGTGAACGGCCGCTTCCGCACGCTGCCCGCGATGCCGCGGCTCACGCTCGGCCGTTGCAGCCTCGCCGTGGCGCCCGCCGTGACCGTGCTGCGCGCCACCCGTTTCACGCGCCGCCATCGGCTCGGCCGCCGTGGCGGACTGGCGCGGCCGCGACACGAACGCGCCCGACTTGTCGTCGCGCCCCACCTCGAGCAGGCCGCGCGCCTGCGCTTCGTCGAGCAGGTTGCCGAACGCACGGAAGCCGTAATACGACTCGTTGAAATCCGGCTTGCGGCGCTTGATCGCGCTCTTGAGCACCGACGCCCAGATCTTGCCGACGTCGTCGCGCTCCGATGCCAGCGCGTCGAACGTCTCGACCGCGAGCGCGATCGCCTCGCTCCGGCGCACTTCCAGCTCCGGCTTGCGCGACGGCTCGTCGGCGCGCTTCGCGCCGCCGTTGCCCGTGCGCTGCTGTTCGCGCTTCGCCAGCGCGCGCTGCTGCTCGCGCACCAGGTCGTCGTAGAAAATGAATTCGTCGCAGTTCGCGACCAGCAGGTCCGAGGTCGACTTCTTCACGCCGACGCCGATCACCTTCTTCGCGTTCTCGCGCAGCTTCGACACGAGCGGCGAGAAATCCGAGTCGCCGCTGATGATCACGAACGTATCGACGTGCGACTTCGTGTAGCAGAGGTCGAGCGCGTCCACGACGAGCCGGATGTCGGCCGAATTCTTGCCGGACTGGCGCACGTGCGGAATCTCGATCAGTTCGAAGCTCGCCTCGTGCATCGACGCCTTGAAGCCCTTGTAGCGCTCCCAGTCGCAATACGCCTTCTTCACGACGATGCTGCCTTTCAGCAGCAGCCGCTCCAGCACGGGCTTGATGTCGAATTTCTCGTACTTCGCGTCGCGCACGCCGAGCGCGACGTTCTCGAAGTCGCAGAACACGGCCATGCTGACGTTGTCCAGGGGTAATGCCATGTGTACTCCAACCGGTTGGTCGCCGCGTTGTATTGCGTAGCGGCGAAAAATGCATCGCGCACATGATAGCCGGTCGGCGGGTCGATTCCGCCATCCATGCGCGCGACCGCGCGGATAACGGGGTGCCGCGCCGGCCGTTACGGAGCGGTACAGCCCCAATTACCCGCGCGCCGCCTCCCCAAATCGACATACACTTGAGTATCGGTCGTCCGTCCCTATCTGGGAGGATGACGCATCGCGCAAGGAGCGGTTTCATGACGACGAAGGTATTGCTGATTGGCGCGACCGGCCGCACGGGTCGAGCCTGCGCGGATCTGCTGCTCGAGCAGCCGGAATTCGAGGTGACTGCGCTGGTGCGCCGGCACGGCTATGCGCTGCCGGGCGCGAAGGTCGTCGAGGCCGATCTGACGGGCGATTTCTCGCACGCGTTCCAGGGCATCACGCACGTGATCTACGCGGCCGGCTCGGCGGAATCGGAAGGCGCCGCCGAAGAGGAGCAGATCGACCGCGACGCGGTCGCGCGCACGGCCGAGCATGCGCTCGCCTACAACGTGCAGAAGCTGGTCGTGATCAGTTCGCTGAGCGCGTACTGGCCGGAGCGCAGCGGCGACGCGCTGCGCCACTATTCGCGGATGAAGCGCGAAGGCGACGACCGCGTGATCGCATCGGGCATCGACTACGTGATCCTGCGCCCCGGCCCGCTCGCGGACGGCCCGGGCGTCGGCAAGATCGCGCTGACCGAGGAGCCGCTCGACCCTGCGCCGCCGGTGTCACGCCAGGATGTCGCATGGGCCGCGATCGAGGCGATCAAGCTCGGCATTTCGCGCAAGGTCATCGGCTTCGTCGGCGGCAGCGTGCCGATCGAACAGGCATTGCGCGCGTAACGCACGCCTGCGCCGCCCGCCCGGGCGGCGCGTTTTCGTCGTGCCGGCGGCCCGCGATGCGGGCCGCTTTACTGTGCGCTTGCTGACTGCCGCTTACTGCTTCGGATGCGCGTCAGCCCACGCCTTCACCGCGCCGAGGGTGTTCTCGACGTGCTTGTCGGGCGACAGGCTCGTGTATTCGTACAGCACCTTCCCCTCCGGCGAAATCACGTAGGACACGCGGTTCGCACGATCGAGCGCGGGCAGCTTCGCGTCGTATTCGCGGATGATCTTCGCGTCAGGATCGGCCGCGACCGGGAACTTGCTGCGGCACTCGCTCACCGAGAACTTCGTCAGCGTGTCGATGTTGTCCGCGGATACGCCGATCACCGTCGCGCCGTAAGCCTTGTAACGATCGACGGCATCCGCGAACGCATGCGCCTCGATGGTGCAACCCTTCGTGAACGCGGCCGGGTAGAAGTACAGCACGACCGGCCCGTGCTTCAACGCATCGGCCAGCGAGTACGTGTAAGTCTTGCCGCCCAGCGACGCCTGCGTCGTGAAGTCGGGCGCCGCGTCGCCCGGCTTCAGTTGCGCCTGCGCGACCAGCGCATGGCCGGCCACCAGCAGCGCCGCCGCGCCGCCCACCAACAGTTTTCGCTTCATCTGCGTCCTCATTTCTTATAAAGTCAGCCTCGATGTAGGCCATACCGGCGTTCGCCTGTCGAACGCCGGTGTGCACGACCCGGCCCGGCGGCAGCGCCAGCCGCGGCCGGCCGGTTAAAGATTCCGCGCAGTCTGCCGTTATTCCTTCCGGACAGCCGGTTCCAGCCCTTCACGTCAGCGAGATACATGGAAGCCAACAGGAAACAGACGCCACGCAAGGGCTCCTGGCGCAATGCCTTGCATACGCTGCGCCGCTTCGCCTGGTCGGGCGGCGCGCTGATGCCTGCGCGCGCCGGTGCGCCGCGCCGCGACGACACCGTGCGCAACTGGCTGGAACAGACGGTCGGCACGGTGGATTTCCTCGCCCATGTCGATCGCGAGCTGCGCTTTCTGTACGTGTCCGACGCGAGCCTGCGCTTCATCGGTTATCACCGCGACTACCTGCACACGCTGACGCTGCGCGACCTGATCGCGGAACAGGATACCGCGGTGCTCGAAGGCCTGCTTGCGCGCGCCGCGCGTTCCGGCCAGGTCGAGAAGGCGACGATGTGCATCGTCAAGTCGCTCACCTACCCGCTCGACGTCGAGATCCGCGCGTTCAAAAGCCGCCACCACGGCGTCGACGGCTTCGCGATCGCGGCCTTCGACGTGTCGGCCTGGCGCGCGCTCGAGGCGCGCCTGACGTACGAGATGCACCACGATCCGATGACGGGGCTCGACAATCTGTCCGCGCTCGTGCCCGCGCTGATGCGCGCGCAGCAGGCCGCCGACGAAAGCGGCACCTGCGCGGCGCTGCTGCTGCTCGACCTCGACGACTACCAGCGCATCAACCGCGCGCTCGGCTACGACGCCGGCGACACGCTGCTGCGCGACACCGCGCAGCGGCTGCAGGCGCTCGTCGCACCCGGCGAACAGCTCGCGCGCGTCGCGAGCGACAAGTTCGCGATCGTGTTCACCGCGCCGGACCGCACGCGCGCGAGCAATGCCGCCGACGCGCTCGCGCGCCGGCTGCAGGCCGCGGTGCGCGAACCTTACGCGTATCAGGGGCAGACCGTCCACTTGTCCGCGAGCATCGGCATCGCGCTGTACCCGGACGAGCGCGCCGCGCCCCATCGCGCCCAGCATCACAGCCCGCTGCTGCGCCGCGCCGACCATGCGCTCGCGCAGGCAAAGGCGTCCGGCGGCAATGCGCTCGCGTTCCATGAACCGGTCGACGATCCGGCCGACGCGGAACGGCTGAAGCTCGAGGCCGACCTGTACGACGGCGTGCGCAACGGCGAGTTTTCGCTGCACTTCCAGCCGATCACGCGCAGCCAGTCGGGGACGGTGGACGGCGTGGAGGCGCTGATCCGCTGGCGCCATCCGGTGCACGGCCTCGTGCCCCCGGCGACCTTCATTCCGCTCGCCGAATCGATCGGCCTCATCAACTATCTCGGCAACTGGGTGCTCAAGGCCGCGTGCATGCAGCTCGTCGCCTGGGATCGCCAGGGGCTCGCGCTGCAGTACGTGGCGGTCAACGTGTCGCCGCAGCAGTTCCGCGACCCGCGCTTCACGCAAAGCGTGCGCGAGGCGATCGCGCTGACGGGCATCGACCCGCGCCGCATCGTGCTGGAAATCACCGAAAGCCTGCTGATGCACGACCCCGTGCAGGCGAAGGGGCTGCTGGAGGAGCTGACCGCGCTCGGCATCCGCTTCGCGATCGACGATTTCGGTACCGGCTATTCGAGCCTTGCGTATCTGCAGCGCTTCCCGCTCGCGAAGCTGAAGATCGACCGCAGTTTCGTCGAGAACCTGCTGACGTCGCGCAACGATCGCGCGATCGTGTCGGCGGTGGTCGGCCTCGCGCAAACGCTCGATCTCGAGCTCGTCGCGGAAGGCGTCGAGACCGAGGCACAGCGCGAGCTGCTGACCGAGATGGGCTGCAACCACATCCAGGGCTGGCTCGTCTGTCAGGCGCTGCCGTCCGAGGAGCTCGCGCGGCGCTTCGAGGCGCAGCAGTTGCGCCTGCACGCCGCCTGACGCGCGCGGCGAACCGGATAGATCCGTATGTCAATCACCGCACACCTGCCCCGCACGGCGCTGCTCGACAAGCTGTGGGCCCGGATGAACGAACGGGGCGACTTCCCGCTGCTGTCGGAGTCGCTGCGCGCGACGATGGCCGCGATGAAGAACGACGATCTCGACTTCACCGCGCTCGTGCGCGTCGTGCTGTCGGATTTCGCGCTCACGCAGAAAGTCCTGCGGCTCGCCAATTCCGCGATGTACATGGCGTTCGGCGGCAACATCACGACCGTCACGCGGGCGCTGATGGTGCTCGGCATGGACACCGTCGGCCATCTCGTCGTCGGACTCAAGCTGGTCGACCATTTCCACCACAGCACCCCGCGCCGCATCGACGCGAAGCTCGAGCTGAACCGCGCGCTGCTGTCCGGCTGCGTCGCCCGCAAGCTGACCGAGCATGCCGAGTTGCGCGGCGGCGAGGAAGCCGTCGTCTGCACGCTGATGCGTCAGGTCGGCAAGCTGCTGGTGGTCTGCTATCTCGACAGCGAATGGGACCGGATCCGGCGTCGTGCCGCCGAGCTGAACGGCGACGAAGCGGCCGCGTGCGTCGACGTGCTGGGCGTCGGCTTCGACGAAATCGGTCTCGAGGCCGCCGCGAGCTGGCGGCTGCCCGACGTGATCCGCGCGGGCATGGCCGACGGCGACGGCGGCAGCGCACACGCGGCCAGCGCCGACGAGGACGACATCGACGAAGACCGCCAGCGGCCCCGCGACGCCTGCGCCGACGACAGCCCCGAGCGCGTGCGCTGGCTGCGCGCGGTGAGCCGCTGCTCGACCGACGTCGCCGGTGCGCTCGCGATGCCCGCGGGCCCGCAGCGCGATGCGCATATCGCAGTGCTCGCGCAGCACTACGAGCAGGAACTGGACATCGACGCCGGCGCGCTGGTGGAAATCGCCGACCGACTCGCACGCGAGGAAGCGAGCGACACCGTGATGCGCGAGATCGTCGAGCTGCGCGCGAACGCCGACGCGATCGCGCGGGCGCAGCCCGAGCCCGAGGCATGCCTCGAAGCCGGTCTCGCTGACCTGCGCGCGCTGCCGTCCGAGCATGTGTTGACGCCGGTGCTCGCGCTCGCGTCGGAAAGCCTGCTGGCGGGCCTCGCGTTCACGCGCACCGTGATGTTCGTGCGCCGTGAAGACGGCGCGTTCGCCGCGCGGCTCGGCTTCGGCCCGGACGTCGACGCGGCGCTCGACCGCCTGTGCTTCGACGAGCGCTTCGAGCCGGACGTGTTCCATCTCGCGATCACGAACTCGGTCGGCATCTTCATCGAGCAAGCGCAGGACCCGAAGATGGTGAAGCGCCTGCCCGCGTGGTATCTCGATGCGCTTCCCGACACGCGCGCGTTCGTGCTGCTGCCGGTGCGCGTCGGCACGAAGACCGTCGGCCTGCTGTACGGCGACTGGGCCGGTGCGCAGCCGGCGCGCAAGATCACGCAGCAGGAGATGAGCGTGCTCAACGAGCTCGCGCGCGAACTGGGGCGGTTCTTCCCCGCGTAACGCAAGCGGCGCCCCAAAAGCAAACCGGCCGCGAAAGCGGCCGGCTGCATGGTGCGACGGATCGAAGCGCTTACTTGAGCGTGACCGGCACGCTGAAGTACTTCTTCGCGAGGTTGTCGATCGTGCCGTCGGCCTTCAGTTCCTTCAGCGCCTGATCGAGCGCCGTCTTCAGCGCCGCGTCGTTCTTGCGCAGGCCGAAACCGACGCCCGAGCCGAGGATCTCCGCATCGCTGACCGTGCCGCCGGCGAAGCCGAAGCCCTGGCCTTGCGGCTTCGACAGGAAGCCCTTCGAGCCCGCTTCCGAATCCTGGAACGTCGCGTCGAGACGGCCCGACTTCAGGTCGGCGTAGGCCAGGTCTTGCGTCTGGTACGGCACGACATCGACGCCGGCCGGCGCCCACTTCTTCTTCGCGTACGCTTCCTGGATCGTGCCCTGCAGCACGCCGACGCGCTTGCCCTTCAGCGCTTGCGGGGTCGGCAGCAGGCCGCTGCCCTGCTTCGCGATCAGCTGGTTCGGAATCGTGTAGATCGGATCGGTGAACGCGATCGCGTGCTTGCGCTGGTCGGTGATCGTCATGTCCGAGTTGATCGCATCGAACTTGCGCGCCTGCAGCGCGGGGATCAGGCCGTCGAAGTCGTTCTCGACCCACACGCACTTCGTCTTCAGCTTCGCGCACACCGCGTTGCCGATGTCGATGTCGAAGCCGGTCAGCTTGCCGTCGGGCGTCTTGTATTCGAACGGCGCGTACGAGGCCTCGACGCCGAACCGGATCTCCTTCAGATCCGCAGCCATCGCGCTGCCTGCCGCCACGGCCGATGCCGCCACTACCGCGTGCGCGGCCACTTTACGCCAATCCAACTTCATCAGGTGTTCTCCTCGATACTCGAATGTTCCGGAACTACGGGCACATGCATCATTGCAGGGTCGGATGACAACGACAATGCCGATGCCGTACCTTGATGCGGCGCAACAGCCGCAAGGCCGCGATTGTACCAATCCGCGCGGCCTGATACGGCAAAGCGGCCGCCGGCACACGATGCTGCACTGCATGCGCGATGACGGCCGGATGCGCCGTCGAACTTGCAAGACGATGTCGCAAATACGCAAGGCGCGACGCGCGGGCCGTCTGCGCGGCATGCGTGCGTCGACGCAATTCGGGGATGCTGCGGGACGATGCGCGGGCGACGGATCACCGTAACCGCGCGCAACCGTTTTTTTGTCAGACGAGTGCGGCGAGCGTCTCGCGCGTCGTGTCGACGACGAGCAGGCCCGCGCGCAAACCCGGCTTCACGGTCGGATTCGGAAACACGATGCGCTCCTCGTCGTGCTGCACCGTGTAGCGATAGTCGCCGTCCTGCGCGAGCACGGTGCCGCGCGCGAACGCGGTGAAGTTCGCGACGTCGGCCGCGACGAACAATTCGAGCGCGTCGCTCTGCTTCGTGATCTGGTCGATCACGGTGAACACGCGCGGCAACGGCGGATGGTCGACGTCGCGCGACGGATGGCCGCCCCACGCGCCCGAGACGAGCTTGCGCACCGCGCGGTCCGCCGGCGCGAAGCGCGACAGATCGTTCTGGCCGAACGGCCGCACCTTGCCGAGTTCGAGCGTGCATGCGAGCGTGCCGCAATGCTCGGCCGTGTAATGCGAATACGTATTGCCCTTCGCGGTATGCAGCAGCACGGCCGCGATGCGCGCATCGCCGAGCCATTCGATCATCGCGCGGGTCGGCGGCGTGCCCGTGTGCGGCAGCAGCGCGAACTGCTCGAACACCGATGCGCGGATCGCCGTGTGCATGTCGACGTGCCAGCGCGCGCCGCCCGCCGGCGCGGCCGCGAAGAACGCGGCGGCCGCCGCTTCAAGCTGCGCCGCGCGCGGCGCTTCGCGACTCGCGGGCACTTGCGTGTGGCGGCCGCTGAACAGGCGGTTCAGGTCGTCGTCGAGATAGCGTTCGCCCGCGCGCATCGCCGGCACGTTGCCGAGCACGACGAGCAATCGGCACGCGAGCGGCAGCGTGGCCGCCGCGAGATCGCGCACGAGCATCGACAGCAGCTCGATCGGCGCGGTCTCGTCGCCATGCACGCCGGCCGACACGAGCACGCTCGCCGCGTCGCCGGCCCCGTCGGCCAACGCCGGCTCGAGCTGGAGCAGCCCGTCGCCGAGCCATTGCCAGCGCACCGCACTGTCCGCGCACGTGCCGTCCTTCACGGCCGGCGCGTCGCCCGCGAGCGTGAACGCGAGGAAGTCGTCGAGCAGCGCGGCGGCCGGCATGCGGGACTCAGCGCTGGAAGTCATACAGCGACCCGACACGCAGGATCTGCGTGAGCTCGTCGAGCGCCGTGCGCGATTCGTCGAGCAGCGTCGGATCGGCGAGGTCTTCCGGGGCGAGACGATCGCGGTAATGCTTTTCGATCCACGCGTCGAGCGATGCGAACAGCGTGTCGTTGATCCACACGTTTGACGTGACGGCCGCACGCTCGGCTTCGTTCAGCACGACGCGCAGGCGCAGGCACGCGGGGCCGCCGCCGTTCTTCATGCTTTCGCGCAGGTCGAACACCAGCACGTCGCGGATCGGGCCGTTGCCGGCCGCAAGCTGATCCAGATAGGCGGCGACGTTCGCGTTCTCGCGGCATTCCTGCGGCACGACGAGCACCTGCGAGCCGTCCGCGCGCGACAGCAGCTGGCTGTTGAACAGATACGACGTCACCGCGTCGTTCACGCTCACGGCCGCTTCGGGCACCTCGATCACGTTCAGCCGCGCGCCGCGCGCGTCGAGCGTGGCCGTCAGCGTGTCGTAGATCGCCTGCTTGTTGACGAACGCACGCTCGTGCGTGAACAGCGTGTCGCGGTTGCCCACCGAGATCACGTCGTTGTGGAACACGCCTGCATCGATCACGTCCGGATCCTGCTGCGCATAGACCGTCGCCGTTTCGGCGAGACCGTGGCGATGCGCGACCGCGCGGCTCGCCTCGAAGGTCTGGCGAGCCGGGAAGCGCTTCGGCTCCGGGCCGCGGCGGTATTCCGCGCGGCCGTACACGAAGAACTCGACGCCCGGCTGGCCGTATTCCGCGCAAAAGCGCGTATGGTTCGCGGCTCCCTCGTCACCGAGTGCCGGCGTGCCCGTCAGCGCCTCGTGCACCGCGAAGTGCGCGGGATCGGCGAACAGCGTCGACAGCGTGCGGCGCGTCGCCTCGTGCTCGATCGCGCGATGCAGCTTGCTGCACAGGTTGGCCGGCGTGAAGTGCACGCGGCCGTCGCTCGTGTCGGCCGACGGGCTGACGGTCGCCGCATTCGCGGTCCACATCGCCGACGCCGAGCTCGCCGCGGCGAGCAATTCGGGCGCCTGCTTCGCGGCCTTCGCGATCACGTCCGCGTCCTTGCCGGAGAAGCCGAGCTCGCGCAACAGGCGCAGCGACGGACGCTCCTGCGGCGGCAGCACGCCTTGCGCGAAACCGAGATCCGCGAGCTGCTTCATCTTGCGCAGCCCCTGCTTCGCGGCGGCCTTCGGGTTCGCGGCCGACTTCTCGTTGTTGAGCGACGCCACGTTGCCGAACGACAGCCCGGCGTAGTTGTGGGTCGGGCCGACGAGTCCGTCGAAATTGGCTTCTTGTGCGTTCATCGTCGTTCCCTCGATCAGAAATGCAGGCCCGGCGACAGGCTCGCGGGCAAGGTCAATTCGGTGCTTTCCACCGACGCCATCGGATACGCGCAATAGTCGGCCGCGTAGTACGCGCTCGGCCGATGGTTGCCCGAGCGGCCCGTGCCGCCGAACGGCGCGGCCGACGATGCGCCGTTGGTCGGGCGGTTCCAGTTGACGATCCCCGCACGGATCGTGCGGCGGAAGTGGTCCCATGCGTGCGCGTCGTCGGCCAGCAGGCCGGCGGACAGGCCGAACGCCGTGTCGTTCGCGCGCTCGATCGCTTCGTCGAACGTCGCGTAGCGAACGATCTGCGCGAGCGGGCCGAAGTGCTCTTCATCGGGCAGGTGCGCCACGCCGGTCACGTCGATGATCGACGCGTTCACGAAACCCAGGCGCGGATCGCGCTGCGTCATCGCGATGATCGGCTTCGCGCCCTGCTCGACCAGCCGCGACTGCGCGTCGACGAGCTTCGCGGCCGCGCGGGCCGAGATCACCGCGCCCATGAACGGCTGCGGATCGGCGTCGAACACGTCGGCCGTGATCTTCGACGTGACGTCGGCGAAACGTGCGAGGAAGCGGTCGCCGAACGCGCCCTGCGGCACGAAGATGCGGCGTGCGCACGTGCAGCGCTGGCCGGCCGACAGGAACGCCGACTGGATCGTGTGATGCACGGCCGCGTCGATGTCCTCGACTTCGCCGATCACGAGCGGGTTGTTGCCGCCCATCTCGAGCGCGAGCACGATTTCCGGACGGCCGCCGAACTGCTTGTGCAGCAGCGTGCCGGTGTCCGAGCTGCCGGTGAAGAACAGCCCGTCGATCTGCCGATGATTCGCGAGCGCGATGCCCGTGTCCTTCTCGCCCTGCACGAGGTTCAGCACGCCAGCCGGCAGCCCGGCTTCCTGCCACACCTCGACCGTCGCGCGCGCGACGCCCGGCGCGAGCTCCGACGGCTTGAACACGACCGTGTTGCCCGCGATCAGCGCCGGCACGATATGGCCATTCGGCAAGTGGCCGGGGAAGTTGTACGGGCCGAACACCGCAACGACGCCATGCGGACGATGGCGCAGCACTGCGACGCCGTCGGCCATGTCCTGGCGCTTCTCGCCGGTGCGTTCCTGATAGGCCTGGATCGAGATGCCGACCTTCGCGGCCATCGCCGCGACTTCGGTGCGCGCTTCCCACAGCGGCTTGCCCGTCTCGCGGCCGATCGCGGTGGCGATCGCTTCCTTGTGCTCGGTGAGCAGCGCCGCGAAGCGCTTGACGATCGCGCAGCGCGATTCGAAATCGAGTGCCGACCAGCCGGCGAATGCGCGACGCGCGCTCGCGACCGCACGGTCGACGTCGGCCGCCGATGCGCTGCCGCCCTGCCATGCGATCGCATCGGTGCCCGGGTTGCGCGAAGCGAAGACGGGGCCCGAGCCTGCGACCCAGGCGCCGTCGATGAAGAGTTCCGTCATGATTCGTTTATCCCTGTTTGACTTTGAGCGGCAGCACGCGAACCGGATCGCCGGCCTTCACGTCGAGCGCGGCGGCATCGTCGGCCGACAGCACGAACGCGCCATTCGCGACCACGCCCGGCGCGACGCCGACGCGGAAATCGCCGAGCGACGTATTCGACACGAGCGACTTCGGCGAATGGCCGCCCGGCGCATCGGCTCCGACGTCCGGCTCGCCGATCGCGACCGGCACGACGACGCTTTCGCGCACCGTGCGCAGGTCGTTGACGTGGCATTCGAGCACCGGGCCCGCGTCGAAGATGTCGACGTGATTCTGGTAGCGCAGCCCTTCCGCCTCGAGCATCTTGCGGGCCGGCAGCGTGTCGCGGTGCGTGAGGCCGACCGCGTCCTGCGCGTCCTGCGGCAGCAGGTCGACGTACACCGGATAGCGCGGCATCAGTTCCGCGAGGAACGACTTGCGGCCGTGCGAGCTGAGGTAGTCGGCCGCATTGAAATCGATCTGGTAGAAGTGCGAACCGACCGCGCGCCAGAACGGCGACGTGCCGTCGTCGTCGAAGTGGCCGCGAAGCTCCGCGCAGATGCGTTCCGGAAAGCGGTCGCGGAACTGCGCGATGAACATGAAGCGCGAGCGCGACAGCAGGCCGCCGACGCCGCCCGTGCGATAGCGCGGGCTCAGGAACAGCGAGCACACTTCCGCATAGCCCGTCAGGTCGTGCGAGATGTTCAGCGCGTGCATCCGCGTCCACACGCCGAGCTCCTGGCTCGCATGCACGACCGTGCTCACGCGATAGTTGTAGAACGGCTGCTCGAGGCCGACCTGCGACTCGATTCCGCACACGCCGGCGATGTCGCCCGTCTTCGATTCTTCCATCACGAAGAAGTAGCCGGCTTCGCCCGGCGCCGCCTCGCCGTCGAGCGTGCGGCGCGTGCGTTCGATGCGCGCGGCGAGCGCGTCGCGATCGGGCTTGAACGTGGTCAGGCCCGGCCCGGTTTCCTTCGCGAGCGATACGAGCGCGTCGACGTCGCCCGTTTGTACGACCCGAACGACGATCATGCTGCGTCTCCCTTCATGTCTTCATCGTCGCGGCGGTGCAGCGGCACGCAACGCACGACGTCACCCTCCTTCACATCGAGCGCCGCGCGCACGTCGCCGGCCAGCGGCGCATCGGCGCCCCGCGCGTCGGCCGTGTCGCCCGGCAGGTCGGCCAGCACGCAGCGGAACGAGTCGCCGCTGCCGGTCGACACCATGTATGCGACGTCGCCCTGCTGGTGCGCGGCCTCGCGCACGACGCGCTCCGCACCATGCTTCACGCACGCGGTGCGGTCGACCTGCGCGGTCAACACCGGGCCCGCGTCGAAGATGTCGACGAAGCGGTCCGGCTCGAAGCCTTCCTCGAGATGGATGTCATACGCGAGCAGCGCCGATTCGTTCGGCTCGCCGAGCACGCGCTGCGCGGCTTCCGGCAGCAGCGGCACGTAAAGCGGATACGCCGGCATCACTTCCGCGATGAACGTGCGGCTGCGGCCGCCCGACGCGATGTCGACGTCGGTGAAGTTGCGGCCGAAGAACTTGCGGCCCACCGCTTCCCAGAACGGCGATGCGCCCGTGCCGTCGCTCACGCCGAGCAGCAGCGTGAATACTTCCGGCGTGAAGCGGCGGCGGTTCGCGGCGATGTACATCATCCGCGCGCGCGAGATCAGGTGCGCGGCCGCGTCGCCGCGCAGCGACGGATCGACGTAGAAGCCGGCCAGCCGGCTCTTGCCGGTCAGCTCGTGCGACATCGTGAGCGCGTGGATCTTGCGGTTCACGTGCAGCTCGCGCGACGCGTGGATCAGTGCGTCGTTGCGGAACGCGTAGAACGGTTCCGAGTAGCCGGCCGCGGCCACGATGCTCGCCGTGCCGAGCAGCTTGCCCGTCGACGAATCCTCGAGCACGAAGAGGTAGAACTCCTCGCCGGCGAAATCGACGTCCGCGCGAAACGAATCCTCGGAGAGCGCCACGCGCGCTTCGAGCGCCGCGCGATCGTGCGGCAGCGAGTGCAGGACCGGCTGCGCGGTGCGCGCCATGTGCGTGAGCGCATCGAGATCCGTGAGTTTGCCGGGGCGAACAAATAGCATCGTCGTTCCTGTCTGCGATGGGTGCGCCGATCAGCGCGCGGTGGCTTCCTGGGCCGCGAGCACCTGCTCGACCGCCTTCTCGAAGCGCTTCACGCCTTCGTCGAGCAGGTCGAACGGGATCACGAGCGACGGGACGAAGCGCAGCACGTTCGGGCCGGCGATCAGCATGATCAGGCCGTTCTCGGCGGCGGCGGTGACGAAGTCCTTCGCGCGGCCGTCGAATGCGGCGGTGAGTTCCGCGCCGACCAGCAGGCCCTTGCCGCGGATGTCCTTGAAGATGCCGAAGCGTGCGTTGATGCGTTCCAGCGCGCCCTTCAGTCGCACGCTGCGTTCGCGCACGCCTTCGAGGAGTGCCGGGTCGCCGATCAGTTCGACGACCTTGTCCGCGATCGCCGACGCGAGCGGGTTGCCGCCGTACGTCGTGCCGTGCACGCCGACCTTGAAGTGCGCGGCCAGTTCGTTTGTCGTCAGCATCGCGCCGATCGGGAACCCGTTGCCGAGCGCCTTCGCGGTCGTGAGGATGTCCGGCGTGACGCCCGTGTCCATGTACGCGTAGAACTGGCCCGTGCGGCCGACGCCCGTTTGCACTTCGTCGAAGATCAGCAGTGCGTCGTTGGCGTCGCAGGCTTCGCGCAGTGCCTTCAGGAAGGCCGGATCGGCCGGGATCACGCCGCCTTCGCCCTGCACCGGCTCGACGATCACCGCGCAGGTTTGCGGGCCGATCGCGGCCTTGGCGGCTTCGATGTCGTTGAACGGCAGGTGCTTGATGCCTTCAGGCACCGGGCCGAAGCCTTCCGAGTATTTCGGCTGGCCGCCGACGCTGACCGTGAAGAACGTGCGGCCGTGGAACGACTGGACGAACGACACGATTTCGTATTTGTCGGCGCCGTGGCGGTCGAATGCGACGCGGCGTGCGAGCTTCAGGGCGGCTTCGTTCGCTTCGGCGCCCGAGTTCGCGAAGAACGCGCGGTCGGCGAAGGTCAGCGATTCGAGGCGCTTCGCGAGGCGCAGCACCGGCTCGTTCGTGTAACCGTTGCCGATGTGCCAGAGCTTGCGGCCTTGTTCGTCCAGAACCTTCAGCAGTTCCGGGTGGCCGTGGCCCAGCGACGTCACCGCGATGCCGCAGGCGAAATCCACGTATTCGCGGCCGGCCGTGTCCCACACACGCGAGCCCTCTGCACGGTCCGGCACGAACGGCGCGGGGGAGAATACCGGCACCATCACTTCGTCGAATGTCTGGCGGGTCACGGTCGAGGTCGTCATGGTCGTTCCTTTCGGTTTCGTAAGAGGGTTCAACAGGATCAAGTTTAGGTAAGGGTGGCGCAAGCGTCTTGCGGATTTGCGACGGGTTCTATCGGAAGCGGATGGTTCGCCGTATTTTGCCCTTTCGGCGGGGGTGGTTTTTTTTGTGGGCTTTATTTGGGGTCGTTTGGTGGTGCGCGGTTTGTTGGCGTGAAGCACCTGAGGTCGTGTCGGTCTATTAGCGTCGCCCCTGCGCGGGGCGGCGGTTACTTTTCTTTGTCTTGCCAAAGAAAAGTAACCAAAAGAAAGGCGCTCGGATAACGCATGACTTCCCGGTGCCGTGGCCATCCAAGTGGCCCTCGCCTAAGTGTCCGCGCCAGGCGGGAACCCGGAGTGGTTCGAGCAATGGGTCTGACATCACTCGCCACCCCACGGAGCGGTATACCGCCCGCTGGCTCCATCCTCGCTTCGCTCGGCTGCAAGGTTCTTCAGCCGCAATTCATGAGCGCGCGCGTCATCAGGAACGCCCACTGATCAGTTCGCCGAATCAGTGAGGCTCCGCTGCATAGCGACGACAAATTCGATTTATTGGATCGATGTGCTACCCACCACGATTCTGGAAAACATTCGTCCAACCGCGTTGAAAAGGCGATGGGTGGACCTGTCGGCCGAGCGAAGCGAGGACGGAGCCAGCGGGCGGTATACCGCTCCGTGGGGATGGCGAGTGATGTCAGACCCATTGCTCGAACCACTCCGGGTTCCCGCCTGGCGCGGACGCTTAGGCGAGGGCCACTTTGATGGCTATGGCACCGGGAGGTCATGCGTTATCCGAGCGCCTTTCTTTTGGTTACTTTTCTTTGGCAAGACAAAGAAAAGTAACCGCCGCCCCGCGCAGGGGCGACGCTAATAGACCGACACGATCCCAGGTGCTTCACACCAACAAACCGCGCACCGCAAAAACCTCAATCCTTGGCACCACGCTCGACCAGCGCCCCCCCACGAGGCTCACTGCCCCCGCCGGTCTGCTTCTCGAGCCACGCTCGCCGATCTTCCCGAGGCGTCACACCAAACCGCTCGCGATAAGCGTTGGAAAAATGCGCAGCCGAAGAAAACCCGCAAGCGAGACTGACCTGAACCACCGACTTGCTGGTCCGCTGCAACTGGGTCCTGGCCTTGAGCAACCGGAGATTGAGGTAATACTTCGAGGGCATCGCCCCGAGATACTGGCGAAAAAGCCTTTCGAGCTGCCGCCGGGAAACGCCCACGAGCCCAGCGATCTCATCGGTCGTCAAGGGATCCTCGACATTGGCTTCCATCAACAGCAACGCATCGTTCAGCCGAGGATGCCGCTCGCCCGGCGCGGTCACGAAAGGAATCCGCTGCCGCTCCTCGCCGCTGCGCAGCGTGCCGGCCCCGAGCGCATCGGCAATGCGCTCACCCAGATCCGCCCCGTGTTCCCGGCCGATCATGGCCAGCATGAAATCGACGGTCGCCTGCCCGCCCGCACACGTCGCCCGATCGCGATCGATCTCGAAGATCTGCTGCGTGACGATCGACCGCTCGAACTGCTCGGCGAACTGCTGATACGTCTCCCAGTTCACGCTCACGCGATATCCGGAAAGCTGCCCGGCCATCGCGAGCCACCACACGCCGTGGTGAATCCCGGTCACAACCGGCGTGCGCTGCCCGACCCGCGCGAGACTCGCGAGAAACAACCGATAGTCCGCAAACTGCTGAAACCGCTCCGACACGACGATCAGCCAGTCGCAAGCAATCGCATCGTTGAACGCCGCATCGGCATGCCACTGCGCACCGCCGGCGAGCGGCACCGGCCGCCCGTCCCACGAACACACCTGCCAGCGATACAGCAAGCGCCCGTCGATCTCGTTCGCGAGATGCAACGCATCGACGATCGGACCCACACCCGACATCGACACGGGCGGCAATGCAACGATCGCCACCTGCGTCGTGCGGGTGGCGCCTGCGGGACGAGACACCGGTACCACGTATGAAACCCGCCTTTCGCGTTACTTGAGACTGCCCGACAGGAACTGCTTCAGGCGCTCGCTCTGCGGACGCACCAGCACCTCCTTCGGATCGCCCTCTTCCTCGGTCCGCCCCTGATGCAGGAACATCACGTGGTTCGACACGTTGCGCGCGAAACCCATCTCGTGCGTGACGACGATCATCGTGCGGCCTTCCTCGGCCAGCTTCTGCATCACCTTCAGCACTTCGCCGACCAGTTCCGGGTCGAGCGCCGAGGTCGGCTCGTCGAACAGCATGACGTCCGGATGCATCGCCAGCGCGCGCGCGATCGCGACACGCTGCTGCTGCCCGCCCGACAGATGCGACGGATACTGCTTCTCGACGCGCGGCGGCAAACCGACCTTCTCCAGGTACTCGCGCGCACGCTCCTCGGCTTCCTTCTTCGAAATGCCGAGCACGTGCAGCGGCGCTTCCATCACGTTCTCGAGCACGTTCATGTGCGCCCACAGATTGAAGTGCTGGAACACCATCGCGAGCTTCGTGCGGATGCGCTGCAACTGCTTGTGATCGGCAACCTCGAGCGCGCCAGAGCGGTCGGTCTTCGTGCGCACGGCCTCGCCGTCGACGACGATCTGCCCCGCATTCGGCCGCTCGAGAAAATTGATGCAGCGCAGGAACGTGCTCTTGCCCGAACCGCTCGCGCCGATGATGCTGATGACGTCGCCCGCCTTCGCGTTCAGCGACACGCCCTTGAGCACCTCGTTATCGCCGTAGCGCTTGTGAATGTCGACGGCGGCAAGCTTGACGGAAGCGGACGCGCTCGTTTGAGTGATCTCGGCCAACTGGCTCTCCTCGAAGTGAAATCAATGACGGCCGGCCGCGAGATACGCGAGCCAGTGGCGCTCCGCCCGGCGAAATGCCGCGACGAGTGCGAACGATACCGCAAGATAGATCAGCGCGGCGATTCCGAACGACTGGAACGCCATGTAGGTCGCGGAATTGGCGTCGCGCGCGACCTTCAGGATGTCGGGCACGGTCGCCGTGAACGCGACGGTGGTCGCATGCAGCATCAGGATCACCTCGTTGCTGTACAGCGGCAGCGCGCGGCGCAGCGCCGACGGCAGGATCACCCGGCGGTACATCGTGAACGGCGACATTCCGTACGCACGTGCCGCCTCGACCTCGCCGTGCGGAATCGCGCGAATCGCGCCGGCGAAGATCTCGGTCGTGTACGCGCAGGTGTTCAGCGCGAACGCGAGAATCGCGCAATTGAAGCCGCTGCGGAAAAACGCGTCGAGCAGCGAGTGCGACCGCACGAACTCGAGGCTGTACATGCCCGTGTACATCAGCAGCAGCTGCACGTAGAGCGGCGTGCCGCGGAACACGTACGTGTAGAACCGCACCGGCATCGACAGCCATTTCTTCTTCGACACGCGCGCGACCGCGAGCGGCACCGCGCACACGAAGCCGAGCGAAATCGACGCGACGAGCAGCCACAGCGTCACCGCAAGGCCGGAGAGGCGCTGGCCGTCCCAGTAAAGGAACGCCTGGCCGAATTCCTGGAGGATCTCGATCATAGTTCTGCGTGCCGCACGCCCATGGAATAACGCTTCTCGAGCTGGATCAGCACGAGGTTGGAAACGGTCGTGATCGCGAGGTAGATCAGCGCCGCGACGAGGATGAAGAAGAACATGTTGAACGTGCTCTTGCCGGCGTCCTGCGCGGCCTTCACGACGTCCGCGAGACCGATGATCGACACCAGCGCGGTCGCCTTCACGAGCACCTGCCAGTTGTTGCCGATGCCGGGCAGCGCGAAACGCATCATCTGCGGAAACATGATCCGCACGAACACGCGCATCCCGCTCATCCCGTACGCCGCGCCGGCCTCGAGCTGGCCGCGCGGCACCGACAGGAACGCCCCGCGGAACGTCTCGGTGAAGTACGCGCCGTAGATGAAGCCGAGCGTCAGCACGCCGGCGACGAACGGGTCGATGTCGATCTGGTCCCAGCCGACGAGGTCGGTGAACTGGTTCAGCCAGATCTGGATGCTGTAGAACAGCAGCAGCATCAGGACGAGATCGGGCACCGAGCGGATCAGCGTCGTATAACCGGTCGCGATCGCTCGAAGCACCCGGTTGTGCGACAGCTTCGCCACCGCGCCGATCAGCCCCAGCGCCACCGCAGCGGCGAGCGACAGCACCGACAGCTCGATGGTCTGCACGGTGCCGGCCCAGAGGACAGGACCAAAGCCGTAAAGGAACACGCGCGTCTCCAGTGTTGATATGAACACCGGCACGCATACCTTCCCGCGCCGGGCTGACGCGGATAGTCGCAAGCGAAATTGATTGCCTCAAATCACCGTGCATGCGATTGCTGCGTCGCAGCAATTCGTCGCACCATTTGCAGGCAAGGCCTACGCCACTGTTTCAAAAGGAAAAAAGCCGCTTCCTGACAGTCGGATGACATGCAGGGAAGCGGACTTTTTGCAATTTTCCGGTCGCTTTTTCGATATAGCGCCGCGGGTGGTCTCACCGCCCCTTCAGGATGTCGGAGCGCGAAGTCGTATAGACAAGCCCGTCCGGGCCGAAATGAACGTTGAAGAATGCGTCGGTGTTTACGCCGTCCTCGAGCCACCGCCAGCTCCACACGATCTCGGGCTTCAGCGGGTACTGCGCGATGTCGCCCGGCTTGCCGAGCAGGCGCCGCACCTCGTCCTCGGTCATCCCCGGACGCACCTTCGCGAAGTTCTCGGCGGTCAGCACCTGCGTCGCGCCCGTGTAGTGCCCGCTCGCGTCGAGGTCGACGAACCAGGTCTGGTTGCCCATCGGGCCGCGCGGATATTCGAGACGCTTCGAGCCGTCGGTGAACGCGCGCTCGGTCTCGGGCTTGCCCATCGTGGCGCGCACGTCGGCTTCGGTCGATACGCCGGCCTTCAACCCCTTGAGCAGCAGCGGCGCCGGCTTGATCGCGTTGAAAAAGTCCCTGATACGTTGCACGTCGAGATTGCCTTGCTTGTCGTCGCAGCCGGTCAACGCCAGCGCGGCGGCCAGCATCGTCACGGGAAGCAGCCGGAAACGGAAAATCATCGGAAGGAATGCGCGTCGAGAAAACACGCGGCAAGGATACCCGTGCAACGCCAAAAGCGCGAGACGGGCGCGCGGCCCGTCTCGTGTTCACTGCATCGTTTCGGTTTGCACCTCGGCCTCGCGGCGTGCCTGCGGGGTGCGCGCCCCGGCTGGCGTCGCCTTGATCCGGCGGCGCGTGCGCACCAGTTCGGCCAGCTGCCACGAACCGAGCGCCAGGCAGCCGAACAGCACCTCGCGGCCGCGCTTGACCAGCGCGAGCGACAGCGCCGTCTCGCGATCGACGCCGAACATCTGCGCGAGCAGCACGACGGTCGCCTCCTGCACGCCGAGGCCGCCCGGCACCATGAACGCCGCATGCCGCACGGCCTGCGTCATCGCCTCGATCGCGATCGCGCCGCCGATCGATACCGGATGGCCGAGCAGTGCGAGCGCCCAGTAGATTTCGAGCGCGCCGAGCACGTAGCCGGACAACTGCCAGAAGAACGCGCTGAACAGCAGCGCCGTGCGCGACATCAGCGCGTCGATGTCGCCATCGAGACGGCGGCCGTCGACGCCCTGCAGCAACCGGTGCGAATCGCCGAGCAGACGCC
Source organism: Burkholderia sp. BCC1640 (assembly GCF_902833125.1). Classification (NCBI taxonomy): domain Bacteria; kingdom Pseudomonadati; phylum Pseudomonadota; class Betaproteobacteria; order Burkholderiales; family Burkholderiaceae; genus Burkholderia; species Burkholderia sp. BCC1640. The sequence goes on from NZ_CADFEF010000016.1 coordinate 152,733, forward strand.
CCGCGAACCGCTCGATCGCATGGAAGATCCCACCGCGACGCATCAGCACGACGCCGAGCACCGGCAGCGGCAGCGTCAGCAGCAGCGCGAGGCCGATCGTGCCGCCGCCCATGTCGTGCGTCGTCGCGAGCAGCAGCACGAGGCCGAGCGCGGCGAATGCATACTGGACGACGATCGTCACCAGCACCTCGACGATCACCGACGCGGTCACGCGGCTCGCGTCGGGCACCTGCCAGCGGGCCATCCGGATCCCGACCAGCTCGCCGCCGATCCCGACCACCGGCAGCAGCCGGTTCACGGCTTCGCGCACGGTCGCGACCCACCACAGGAACGACAGCGACGCGCGCCGGTCGAGCAGCTGGTGCCACGCGTACGCGTCGAGCAGCAACGGCAGCGCGTGGAACGGCACGAGCCACAGCAGCGCGAAACCGGCACGCTCGAGCATCTGCGTCACGTCGCCGATACCTTCGTGCAAACCGAGCGCGAGCAGGATCCCGATGCCGATCGGCCAGCCGAGCCATTTGATCCACCTGGTCATGACGGCTGCGCCCCCGCTTCGCGCGACGCTCGCGTGCCGCACCGCGCCGCCGGCTGGCCGAACACGTCGGCAAAACCGCCGGTCGCGACGCCCGCGGCCTTCAGCGCGGCCGCCACGCGCGGCGACAGCAGCGCGTCCAGTTCGTCGACCGGGCGGTAATCGGCCATCGTCGGCGTGATCGGGCCGTCGCCCGCTTCCGCCGGATGACAGTAGATCTCGCCGACGCCGGGCGGCAGCGCCGCGAGCGCGTCGAGCAGCACGGCCTCGTCCATCGCGCCCGTATGCTCGATCCCGACCACATAGTCGTTATGCGCGAGCCCCGCGCGGTCGAGCCGCGCGCGCACCAGCGCGATCCACGGCTTGAGCAGCGCGGGCGCGCGCGTTTCGTACGGCAGCCGCACCGCGCGCAGCCCGTAGTCGCGGCCGATCTCGATGATCATCGACAGCACGGTCGGATGCAGGTGGAAATGCTTGTGCGCGTTCACGTGGTCGAGCGGCAGGCCGCTCGCCGCGAACGCATCGAACTGCGCGCGGATCTCGCGGCGCAGCTGCGCACGCACGTGCGGCAGGAAGAAGAAGCGGCAGCCGTCCTTCGCCATCGCATCGCCGAACCGCCCGTCGGGGCCGACGAGCGAGGGAATTTCATGCGCGGGCAGCGTGGCCGGCCCGTCCGCGAGAACGAGGTGCAGGCCAACCGCGAGCGACGGCAGCCGCCGCGCGCGTTCGATCGCATCCTGCGCCGCGGGCGCACCGACCATCAGGCTCGCGGCGTTCAGCACGCCGTCGCGATGCGCGCGCTCGACCGCCGCGTTGACGCGCGGGTGCAGCCCGAAGTCGTCCGCGGTGAAGATCAGCGCCCGCGCCGCCCGCTGCGTCGTCACGAATCAGGCCTCGTGCGCGCGCAGGAAGCGGAAGAACTCGACGCCTTCGCGCAGACGGCGCTTCATCATGTCCCAGCTCGTCAGCATCTCGCGGACGATCTCCCAGATCTTCGACGGACGGAAGTAGAACTGGCGATAGAACTGCTCGAGGTGGTGATAGATCTCGTCGCGCGACAGGTGCGCATAGCCGATCGCCGCCAGCTGCACGCCTTCCTTGCTCACCAGGTTGATGGTCTTGTTCTCTTCCATCCAGCCGTTTTCCACGGCCTGCTTGTAGAGCGTCGTGCCCGGATACGGCGCGGCGAGCGACACCTGGATCGTATGCGGATTGATTTCCTTCGCGTACTCGATCGTCTTCTTGATGGTTTCCTGCGTCTCGCCCGGCAGGCCGAGAATGAAGGTGCCATGGATCTTGATGCCGAGCTTCTTGCAGTCCGCGCTGAAGCGGCGCGCGAAATCGGTGCGCACGCCCTTCTTGATGTTCACGAGGATCTGGTCGTCGCCGGATTCGAAGCCGACCAGCAGCAGGCGCAGGCCGTTTTCCTTCATGACCTTCAGCGTCTTGTACGGCACGTTCGCCTTCGCGTTGCACGACCACGTCATGCCGAGCTTGCCCAGACCGATGGCGATGGCTTCGGCGCGCGGCAGGTCGTCGGTGAAGGTGTCGTCATCGAACATCAGTTCCTTCACTTCCGGCATGTTGTCGCGGATCCACTTCGCTTCGGCGAGCACGTTCTCGACCGAGCGCGTGCGGTAGCGATGGCCGCTGACCGTCTGCGGCCACAGGCAGAACGTGCAGCGCGACTTGCAGCCGCGGCCCGTATAGATCGAGACGTACGGGTAATTCAGATAGCCGATGAAGTAGTTGTCGATCTTCAGGTCGCGCTTGTAGACGGGCGCGACGAACGGCAGTTCGTCCATGTTCTCGAGGATCGGACGCGCTTCGTTGTGCTCGATCGAGCCGTCCTTCGCGCGCCAGCTCAAGCCCTTGATCTCGGGGAACGGCTTGCCTTCGGCGATTTCCTTGCAGGTGTAGTCGAATTCCTCGCGGCACACGAAGTCGATCGCCTCGCTCGCCGTGAGCGAGTTGTGCGGATCGACCATCACCTTCGCGCCCACCATGCCGACCAGCATCGACGGCTTCATCTTCTTGAGATCCTGCGCGAACATCGCGTCGGTCGGGAACGACGGCGTGCTCGTGTGGATGATCACGAGGTCGTAGTCATTGGCGATCTTCAGCGTCTCTTCGACCGACAGGCCGTCGGCCGGCGCGTCGACGACGCGGCTGCCCGGCACGAGCGCGGCCGGCTGCGCGAGCCACGTCGGGTACCAGAAGGAACGGATTTCGCGCTTCGCCTGGTAGCGCGAGCCGGCTCCGCCGTCGAAGCCGTCATACGAAGGGGCCTGCAAGAACAGCGTTTTCATGAATGCTCCGGTAGCCTGCATAGTTCGATTCGTTTCAACGATTCAGTCAATCAACCGCGGGCCGCCCTGCCGGCGCCCGCCTCTCTGTCATGTCGCGTCGCGCGGCGTTGCCGCGCGGCGCGTCTCGGCCTTCGGGCCGGATTCGATCGGGGCCGGGCGCATGGCCGGCTCCCTCGGGGAACACACCTCAGCGGCCGTCCCCGCCTTCCACTGCCGCCGTCGCGCGTTCGCCGCCGACGACCGTCATCCTCGCGCCACGCCACACGACGTGCGTGCCGAACGCGGCCGCGAGCCATTCGAGCGCGAGCAGCGTGTCGCGCACCGCGACGAGCGGCAGATCGCGCCAGAACGCGCGCCAGCCGTCCTCGCCGCGCGCGTGCAGCACGAGCCGCCCGAACGCGCCCACGACGGCCGCGCCACCCGCCAGCGTGCCGGCGACGGTGCCGTCGAGACGCAGTGCCAGTGCAGCGCCGATCGCGAGCCACGGTACGGTAAACGTGATGAACAGGAACGCGAAGCCGGCCGGATTCAGCGAACGGATCGTGCGCAGCCAGCGCGTCTCGCGGTGCCAGAGCGGCCCGAACGACGGCTCGATCACGTCGGTCGCGACCTCGACCTCGGACAGCACGGTGCGCCGCCCGAGGCGGCGCGGCAGCTCGGCGAGCCAGAAATCGTCGGCCAGTTCGTCCTTCAGCGCGATGAAGCCGCCGATCCGGTCGAGCGTGTCCCGCGTCAGCGCGAGCGTCGCGCCGAAGCCGAAGCGGCTCGAGCGGCCGAGGTGCGTGATCCGTACCGACGGCGCGAACCAGGCATCGACGAACTGCGCGCCGATCCGCGTCCAGAACCCGCCGACGCTGCGCGCATGATACAGGCACGTGACGACCCCGACCGACGCGTCGGCGAGCGGCGCCGTCACGCGCTCCAGATAATCCGGCTGCACCGCGATGTCGCTGTCCGCGATCACGATGCGTCCGTACTTCGCGCGCTCCGCCAGATTGATCAGGTTGCTGACCTTCAGGTTCTTGCCGTGCACGCGCGCGTCGACCACGAGCGTGATGTCGCATTCCGGATAATCGGCGCGCAGCCGCTCGACCACGGCGATGGCCGGATCGGCCGCCGACGCGACCCCGAACAGCACTTCATGGCGCGGGTGGCGCTGCTCGCAGAACGTCGCGAGGTTCTCGTACAGGTGCGGCTCCGCGCCGCACAGCGGCTTGAGCACGCTGACGGGCTCGAAGCCGTCGCGCGCGGCAGTGCGCGGCGTGCGCGGACGCGGCGCGAACGCGGCGACGAGCGCATAGCCGGCCGCGGCCAGCGTAAACACCGTCAGGAGCCAGTCCAGCAACGTGACGGCCGGCGTCATGCGCGACGCTCTCCGGCAACGCGCGCGCCCTGCCGATCGATCGAACCGGGTTGAACGTGATTGGATATTCCGACAGCAACGAACGCGGGCACGACCCGACTCCTTGTTCCAGCAGCGTCTGTGTAATGGGGAGGCACGGCCCGGTCCCCGAAGGCGGCCATGCCCGGCTTCGCGTGGCATATCCTCGCGCGATGCCCGGGACGGGATGCGGGAAGATTCGAATGGCTGCCATCGGCACAACATGGGCAGGCGCCGGATTTTATCAGCCCGCGCCGCCCCGCGCTCGGACGCCTCGCGAAACGGACTGGTGCAATTTCGGCAAAGCTGTGCGGCCGACGAACCATTCTGATACCACCTCGTTCACGTTAGCGTAAGCGCTTTGCAGGCATATTGCAGTCTTGAAAATCAAACGTTTCGTGGAAATTTGTGCGTCGATGCGAAGACATGCCCAATCGCCGTAAAGATTGGTAATTATTCTGAGATTGGGTTGATTTCTGCAACAATCCCCAGACCGTACCTTGCACCCCTGAAAGGCTCATGGGTATCCGCGCGTCGCCAGCGCGTTCCGGAACCCTTTGGCAAAATCGTCGGCATCTGTTGCGCATGCGCATCACCGCGCCCCTCCCCCTTCGAAGGCCACCCCATGATTCCGTTTTCCGTACTCGATCTCGCCCCCATTCCCGCCGGCGCCGACGCCGCCCAGGCGTTCCGCAACACCGTCGATCTCGCGCAGCACGCGGAGCGTCTCGGTTACCGGCGCTACTGGCTCGCCGAACATCACAACATGCCGGGCATCGCGAGCGCGGCGACCGCCGTCGTGATCGGTCACGTGGCGGGCGCGACGAAGACGATCCGCGTCGGCTCGGGCGGGATCATGCTGCCGAACCACGCGCCGCTCGTGATCGCCGAGCAGTTCGGCACGCTCGCGTCGCTGTATCCGGGGCGCATCGACCTCGGGCTCGGCCGCGCGCCTGGCACCGACCAGACCACGTCGCGCGCGCTGCGCCGCGACCTGATCGGCAGCGCCGACGCGTTTCCGGACGACGTCGCCGAGCTGCAGCGCTACTTCGCGGAACCGGTGCCCGGCCAGCGCGTGCGCGCGGTGCCCGGCGCGGGGCTGGACGTGCCCGTGTGGCTGCTGGGTTCGAGCCTCTTCAGCGCGCAGCTCGCCGCGATGCTCGGGCTGCCGTTCGCATTCGCGTCGCACTTCGCGCCGGACTATCTGATGCGCGCGCTCGAGCTTTATCGCGCGCAGTACCGGCCGTCGGCCGCGTGGCCGAAACCGCATGCGATGGTCGGGGTCAACGTGTTCGCGGCCGATACCGACGACGAGGCGCGGCGCCTCTTCACATCGCTGCAGCAGCAGTTCATCAACCTGCGCCGCGGCACGCCGGGCAAGCTGCCGCCGCCCGTCGACACGCTCGAGGCGAGCGAGTTCGAACTCGCGAACGTCGCACACGCGCTGTCGTTCGCGGCCGTCGGCTCGCGCGACACAGTGCGCGACAAGCTGCGCGACCGGATCGCGCAAACGGGCGCGGACGAGGTCATCATCACCGCGCAGATCTACGATCACGCCGCGCGGGTGCGCTCGTTCGAACTGGCGACACAGATCCGCGACGAACTCGCGAACGAAACCCGCTGACCGGGCGGGTGCGCCCGTGCAGGCGTCACTGCGGGTGCACCGCCTCCATGCCTTCGAGCAGCGCCTTGTGGAACGCGTCCGGGTCCTGGATCTGCGGCGCGTGCCCGAGCGCCGGGAATTCGACGAGCTGCGCGCCGGGAATCGCCGCCTGCGTGCGTTTTGCGAGCTCCGGGTAACGACCGAGCTTCGCGTGCACGTCGGGCGGCGCCACGTCCTTGCCGATCGCGGTCGTGTCCTTGTCGCCGATCAGCAGCAGCGTCGGCACGCGGATCGCGCCGAGTTCGTAGACCACCGGCTGCGTGAGGATCATGTCGTAGATCAGCGCGGAGTTCCACGCGACCGCGTCGCGGCCCGGGCCGCGATACATGCCGGCGAGCATCTGCACCCAGCGCTCGTAGGACGGCGCCCACTTGCCCGCGTAGTAGGTCGCCTGCTCGTAGCGGCGAATGCCGTCCGCCGTCGTCTTCTGCTCGCGCGCATACCAGTAGTCGACCGACAGCGACGGCACGCCGAGCGCCTTCCAGTCCTCGAGGCCGATCGGGTTCACCAGCACGAGCTGCTCGGTCGCCTTCGGGTACATCAGCGCGTAGCGCATCGCGAGCATCCCGCCCGTCGAATGGCCGACGATCGTCGCCGACTTCACGCCGATCGACTCGAGCAGCGCATGCGTGTTGCGCGCGAGCTGCTGGAAGCTGAACTGGTAGCGCTCGGGCTTCGACGATTTGCAGAAGCCGATCTGGTCCGGCGCGATCACGCGATAGCCGGCGCGGCTCAGCACGCCGATCGTGTCCTCCCACGTCGCCGCGCAGAAGTTCTTCCCGTGCAGCAGCACGACGGTGCGGCCGTTCGGGTGCGCCGGCTGCACGTCCATGTACATCATCTCGAGGGTTTCGCGCTGGGACACGAACGCGTAGCGGTGCACCGGCTCCGGATAGGCGAAGCCTTCCAGGCGGGGGCCGTACACGGGCCCGTCGTTACCGGCCGGCGCCGGGACGGCGGCCGCGGCTGGCGTCGCGCATGCGGCAGCGACACCCGCGCCGAGCACGGCGGCGCGCGCGAGGGACAACATCTTGCAAATCGAAGGCATGGCGATCACGGTAATGGGAAATGCTGGCGGGCAGCCAGGCGGCTGCGCGCCCCGCGATTCTACGCGGTCGGGCTGACGACGGCGCGCAACACTCGATGACCGCGCGACTTCCGCGCACGCGACGATCTCGGGTATCGTGTGACGTGACCCTGAAACGCCTGCAGGCGAACGCTCATGAAAAACGTCCTCAGCATTCAGTCGCACGTCATCTACGGACACGCCGGCAACAGCGCGGCCGTGTTCCCGATGCAGCGCCTCGGCGTCAACGTCTGGCCGCTCAACACCGTCCAGCTGTCGAATCACATGCAGTACGGCCACTGGGCCGGCAGCGCGATCGACGCCGCGAAGATGGAGCAGCTCGTCGACGGCGTTGCCGCGATCGGCGCGCTCAAGCGCTGCGACGCGGTGCTGTCCGGCTTCGTCGGCTCGCCGGCGCAGGCGCGCGCGACGGTCGAGATCGTGCGCACGGTTAAGGCGATGAACCCGAACGCGTGGTACTTCTGCGATCCGGCGCTGGGCCAGACGGGCGGCATCCGGCCCGAACCCGGCGTCGAGGAATTCATCGTCCAGGAGATGCCGGCGCTCGCGGACGGCATGTCGCCGAACCACACCGAGCTGCAGAAGCTCGCCGGGCGACGCATCGAGACCGTCGCCGAAGCCGTCGACGCCTGCCGCGCGCTGATCCGCCGCGGCCCGAAGATCATCCTCGTCAAGCACCTGCACGACCGCAACAGCCCGGCCGACCGCTTCAACATGCTCGCCGTCACCGAGACCGAAGCGTGGATCGGCCAGCGCCCGCTGTATGCGTTTCCGCGCCATCCGGTCGGCGTCGGCGACCTCACCAGCGCCATCTTCGTCGCTCGCCGGCTGCGCGGCGACTCGGTGCGCGCCGCGTTCGAGCACACGCTCGCGGCCGTGCACGCGGTCGTGAAGGCGACCTACGACGCGCGCCGCTACGAGCTCGAACTCGTCGCCGCGCAGGATGAAATCGCGCGCCCGAGCGAATGGTTCGGCGCGTGGGTGACGGACGCCTGACGCCGCCGCATCCGCGTCGCCGGCGCGCGCCATCTGCTTTTCTGTTGTCCTGTTGCCCTGCTGTTCTGCTGTTCTGCTGTTCTGCTGTTCTGCTGTTCTGCTGTTCTGCTGTTCTGCTGTTCTGCTGTTCTGCTGTTCTGCTATCCGCTTTCCCGCTGTCCGCATCCCCGCTTCCCTTGCATCACGACCGTCGGCCGTTGTCCGTTCAATGCCGCGCGTGCAAACGTTTCCGGACTTCACATGAATGACACCGAATACTCGCTATGCTCCCGGCGGCACGACTGGCGCAGCCGCATCCTGCGCCGCGGACGCGCCCGTTATTTCCCGCATGTCCCGCCAACCGGCTCCCCCCTTTAACGCACGATAACGACCATGACCCGATCGAACCGTCGTGATTTCCTGCGCGTCGCCGCCGGCACTGCCGGCGCCGCCGCGCTGAACCTGTTCCCGCCCGTGATCCGCGATGCGCTCGCCATTCCCGCGAACCGCCGTACCGGCACGATCCGAGACATCGAACACATCGTGATCCTGATGCAGGAGAATCGCTCGTTCGACCATTACTTCGGCACGATGCGCGGTGTCCGCGGCTTCGGCGACCCGCGCCCGCTGCGCCTCGCGAACGGCAAGTCGGTGTTCCACCAGCCGGTCGGTCCGGCCGAGCTGCTGCCGTTCCACCCGGGCGCCGACAAGCTCGGCCTGCAGTTCCTGCAGGACCTGCCGCACGGCTGGCAGGACATGCACGCCGCGTGGAACAAGGGCCGCTACGACCAGTGGGTGCCGAACAAGGGCACCACGACGATGGCGTACCTGAAGCGCGACGACATCCCGTTCCACTATCAGCTCGCCGATGCGTTCACGATCTGCGACGCGTACCACTGCGCGATCCCGAGCTCGACCGACCCGAACCGCTATTACATGTGGACCGGCTACGTCGGCAACGACGGCACGGGCGGCGGCCCGGTGCTCGGCAACGAGGAAAAGGGCTACGGCTGGACGACTTATCCGGAAGTGCTCGAACAGGCCGGCGTGTCGTGGAAGATCTACCAGGACGTCGGCACGGGGCTCGACGCGAACGGCTCGTGGGGCTGGACGCAGAACCCGTACATCGGCAACTACGGCGACAACGCGCTGCTCTACTTCAACCAGTACCGCAGCGCGCTGCCCGGCACGCCGCTGTACGACAAGGCGCGCACCGGCACCAACATCAGCGCCGGCGGCACGCTGTTCGACGTGCTGCAGCAGGACGTGAAGAACGGCACGCTGCCGCAGGTGTCGTGGATCTGCGCGCCGGAAGCCTACTCGGAGCACCCGAACTGGCCGGCCAACTACGGCGCGTGGTACATCGAGCAGGTGCTGAAGGCGCTCGTGTCGAATCCGGACGTGTGGAGCAAGACCGCGCTCTTCATCACGTATGACGAAAACGACGGCTTCTTCGACCATGTGCAGCCGCCGTTCGCGCCGCAGTCGCGCGACAACGGGCTGTCGACGGTCGCGACGACCAACGAGGTGTTCGCCGGCGACGCGTCGCACATGGCCGGCCCGTACGGGCTCGGGCCGCGCGTGCCGATGCTGGTGGTGTCGCCGTGGACCAAGGGTGGCTGGGTCTGTTCGCAGACCTTCGATCACACGTCGCTGCTGCAATTCATCGAAGCACGCTTCGGCGCGCAGTACGCGGTCACCGCGGCGAACGTGTCGCCGTGGCGCCGCACGGTGTGCGGCAACCTGACGTCCGCGTTCGACTTCGCGACGCCTGACGCAAGCTGGCCGCAGCTCCCGGACACGAGCGGCTACGCGCCGCCCGACCGCAACCGTCACCCCGACTACATCCCGGTGCCGCCGGTCGTCCAGCATCTGCCGAAGCAGGAGGCCGGACTGCGTCCGGCGCGCGCGCTGCCGTACGAGCTGTTCGTGCACGGCCGGATCGACAACGCGAGCGGCCAGTTCCGGCTGACCTTCGCGAACACCGGTACCGCGGGCGCGGCGTTCCAGGTCCAGGCGCGCAATCGCGTCGACGGCCCGTGGACCTACACGGTCGACGCCGGCAAGCGGCTTTCCGACACGTGGAGCCCGGCGCCGTCGCTCGGCCTGTACGACCTCGACGTGTACGGCCCGAACGGCTTCTATTGCCATTTCCGCAGCCCCGCCGCGTTGGCGGTCGGCCCCGCGAGCGTCAACCCCGAGGTCATCTACGGCTACGACGTCGCGAACGGCAACATCACGCTGCGCCTGATGAACCGCGGCCACAAAACCGTGCGACTCAAGGTGACGAACGCATACGGCCACGGCCATGCGCGTGAGTTCGACCTCAAGCCGGGCACGCACGTCGACGACTACTGGGACCTGCGCGGCAGCAACGGCTGGTACGACCTGACCGTCAGCGACGGCAAGCCGCTCGGCTTCCAGCGCCGCTTCGCGGGTCACGTCGAGACCGGCCGCCCGAGCACCAGCGACCCGGCCATCCGCACGACCGCGGCGCACGACGACGCCGAAGCCGCATCGGACGCGCTGTCCGACTGACGGCTCTCATGACGCGGCGCGGCCCCGGCGGGCCGCGCCGCGTTCGAACTCCGCTCCGCCGCCCGCCTCCCCGCCCGTCGTGCTCGCGACGGGAAACTCCCGATACCGGCCGTCCGCGCTCGCGTGGAAGCTATGCGCAAATCCGCACCGAATGCGCGGCAAATTGCCAAGACCCGCACATATCGGCGACCTATATATCGAGGCGATCGGGGCTCCTCGCAGAGCCTGACGGGAGATTCTTCCGGGAAGCATCAGCATGCCGACCTCCCCGCCCGATTCCGAGAAGCGGTCGAACCGCCCGCCCGTCGCACGCGCCCGGCCCGCCGGCTGCGTGCGGTATCCACCCGCTGGTGTAAGAACAAGAGGAACGAACATGAAATTGCGTCATTCCCTGTTGTCGGTATCGGTCGTATCCGCGGTAGCTATCCTCTCGCAACAGGCCGCTCAGGCGGCCGACTCGACCGACGTGAAGGTCGGCTTCGCCGCGCCGCTCACCGGCGTGAACGCCGGTTACGGCAAGGATCTCCAGAACGGCGTGCAGCTCGCGCTCGACGATGCGGCCGCGCAGAAGATCCAGATTGCCGGCAAGCCCGCGCACTTCAATCTCGTCGTGCAGGACGATCAGGCCGACCCGCGCATCGGCGTGCAGGCGGCCCAGGCGCTCGTCGACCAGAACGTGTCGGTGGTGGTCGGCCACTTCAACTCGGGCACGACGATTCCGGCGTCGGTGGTCTACGACAAGGCCGGCATCCCGGTGATCGACCCGGCCGCGACCAATCCGACGCTCACGTCGCGCGGGCTCGCGAACATGTTCATGGTGATCGCGACCGACGGCCAGAACGCCGGCAACGCGGGCAAGTACGCCGTGGACGTGACCAAGGCGAAGCGCATCGCGATCATCGACGACCGCACCGCGTTCGGCCAGGGCGAGGCCGACGAGTTCGAGAAGGCCGTGAAGGCGGCCGGCGGCAACATCATCGGCCGCGAGTTCACCAGCAACCAGGCGGTCGACTTCCGCGCGCAGATCACGAGCCTGAAGGGCAAGAATCCCGACCTGATCTTCTTCGGCGGTCTCGACTCGCTCGCCGCGAACTTCATCAAGCAGATGCGCCAGCTCGGGCTGAACGCGCAGTTCGTCGGCGGCGGCGGCGTGAAGGACAACGAGTTCATCAAGATCGCCGGCCCGGCCGCCGAAGGCGCGATGGCGTGGGAATACGGTCGGCCGCTCGACGAGCTGCCGCAAGGCAAGGATTTCGAGCAGCGGTTCAAGAAGCGCTTCGGTGTCGACGTGCTGTCGTATGCGCAGTTCGGCTACGACGCGGCGTGGGCGGCGATCAAGGCGATGCAGGCGGTCAACTCGACCGATCCGAAGGTCTATCGCCCGGCGTTGAAGAAAGTCGACTTCGAAGGTGTCACCGGCCGCATCTCGTTCGCGAGCGACGGCTCGCTGAAGAGCGGGATGTCGACGCTGTATCAGGTGAAGAGCGGTGCGTGGAAGACCATCGTGACGAAGGGAGGCTGATCGAGCGGGATGGGCGGCCTGGACAGCCAGGTAGCCGGGGCGCGGGCGGTGGCGGGAACGCCGCCCCGCCTTCACACGCGCGATGCGGATACCGACGGATGGGTAGCCGGCAATAAAACGATCGGCGCAATCGCGCCGATCTTATACGATGACTGATGTTAATGTGGTGATATTCGCCGTCGCCCGCGGCAATGCGCGGGCCGTCTCGTCAGCTGGCCTGCGTATCGCGTTCCGCCTCGGCCGCCTCGTGCGCACGGCGCAGCCGCTCGCGGCTGTTGGTCAGGTGCGTGCGCATCGCGGCACGCGCGGCTTCCGGGTCGTGACGCGCGATTGCCTCGTAAATGTCTTCATGCTCGTGATTGAGCCGGCCGACATAGCGCTCGAGGTCGTCACCGGCGAAGCGCGCCGAATTCACGCGCGTGCGCGGAATGATCGACGCGCCGAGCTGCGTCATGATGTCGACGAAGTAGCGGTTGCCGGTGGACTGCGCGATCTGCAGGTGGAACTGGAAATCGAGCTGGGCCGTGTCGCGGCCGCCGCCCGCCCCCGACGCGATCGCGTCGAGCGCACGCCGCAGCGCGGCGAGGTCGGTATCGTTCGCGCGCTGCGCCGCGAGGCTCGCGCATTCGCTTTCGAGACTGATGCGCAGCTCGAGCACGGCAAGCACGTCGCGCAGCGTCGTGATCGTCGCGGGATCGATGCCGAGCGTCTGGCGGCGCGTCGGTTCGAGCACGAAGCTGCCGATGCCGTGGCGCGTCTCGACGAGGCCGCTCGCCTGCATCCGCGAGATCGCTTCGCGCACGACCGTGCGGCTGACGCCCTGCGCCGCCATGACTTCAGTTTCGGTCGGCAGCTTGTCGCCGGGACGCAGCGTGCCGTTTTCGATCTGCGCGGTCAGCGCGTCGACGACATCTTGTGCGAGGCTGCGTGCGCGACGGCGCGGCGCTGCGGGAAGCGTGGGCACGGACATGAGGCCGGTTCCTTTTTGAATGATCGTAATGTGAGCCGAGGGTTTACGCGGGGTTTGAGCGAACGCCGATGATTCATTATACTGCGTCACAAGTCATCCGACGACTGATGATCGAGCCACGGATCTCCTGTCGACCGAGGCCGGCGTACAAGCACCTGCCAGGTCCCGTGGTTCGCGATCGGCCGACATTCGCGCTTCTGCGCGGCTGCCGGCGCCCGGTTTCACGGTCGACCGAAGCGCGCATCCGCGTTTGTTCCGGTCTGCCGCGACACCGGCATCGAGCGGGTCGCCCCCACCCTTTCGGGTTGCTGTCGACATGCGGGGCTTGCGCGCCGCGCACGTCGGTTGTCGAATGATCGCACCTCCCGCCGCGCGCGGCAAAGCTTTTGCCGCACGGCATTGCCCACTCTTTCGCCATCGCCGCCATGAACGCCGTCACTGCCTCGCCTTCCCACGACACGCCGCGCATCGTCGACCTGCAAGCCATTCCGGTCGCCGGCCACGACAGCATGCTGCTCAACCTGAGCGGTGCGCACGGCCCGTTCTTCACCCGCAATCTCGTAATCCTGAAGGACAGCGCGGGCCGCACCGGCGTCGGCGAGGTGCCGGGCGGTGAAAGCATCCGCCGCACGCTCGAGGATGCGCGCGCGCTCGTCGTCGGTCAGCCGGTCGGCAACTACCATGCGGTGCTCAACGACGTGCGGCGCACCTTTGCCGACCGCGACGCGAGCGGCCGCGGCCTGCAGACTTTCGACCTGCGCACCACGATCCACGCGGTCACCGCGCTCGAGGCCGCGCTGCTCGACCTGCTCGGCCAGCACCTCGGCGTGCCCGTGGCCGCCCTGCTCGGCGAGGGACAGCAGCGCGAGCGCGTCGAGATGCTCGGCTACCTGTTCTACGTCGGCGACCGCACGCAAACCGCGCTGCCCTACCGCGATGGCCGCGGCGCGACCGACGACTGGACGCGCGTACGCGACGAGGCCGCGCTGACGCCCGAGGCGGTTGTGCGCCTCGCCGAAGCCGCGCATGCGCGCTACGGGTTCAACGACTTCAAGCTGAAGGGCGGCGTGTTCGAAGGCGCACGCGAGGTCGAAGCCGTGACGGCGCTCGCCGAGCGCTTCCCCGAAGCGCGCGTGACGCTCGATCCGAACGGCGCGTGGTCGCTCGACGAGGCCGTGCGGCTGTGCCGCGACCTGCATCACGTGCTCGCGTATGCGGAAGATCCGTGCGGTGCGGAAAACGGCTACTCCGGCCGCGAGGTAATGGCCGAATTCCGCCGCTCGACCGGGCTGCCGACGGCGACCAACATGATCGCGACCGACTGGCGGCAGATGGGCCATGCGGTGCAGTTGCAGGCGGTCGACATCCCGCTCGCCGACCCGCACTTCTGGACGATGCAGGGCTCGGTGCGCGTCGCGCAGATGTGCCGCGACTGGGGCCTCACGTGGGGCTCGCATTCGAACAACCACTTCGACGTATCGCTCGCGATGTTCACGCACGTCGCGGCAGCCGCGCCCGGTCAGGTCACCGCGATCGACACGCACTGGATCTGGCAGGACGGGGAACGGCTGACGCGCGAGCCGCTGAAGATCGAGAACGGGCTCGTGGAAGTGCCGAAGCGTCCGGGTCTCGGCATCGACGTCGACATGGATGCGGTCGCGGTCGCGCACGAGCTGTACAAGCAGCACGGGCTCGGCGCGCGCGACGATGCAGCCGCGATGCAGTATCTGATTCCGGGTTGGACGTTCAACAACAAGCGCCCCTGCCTCGTGCGCTGAGCACGGGACGAGCCGGGCGGCGGGTCCGCCCGGTCGAAAGACTAGCCGGCCGCACCTGCCCGGCCAGGCCTAGCCGGCCGCCCCGATCCCCCGCGCCATTCCCGACGCGGCGAGCACGATGACCATGACGAGCACGGCCTGCCAGTGGCCGATCCGCACGTAGGTGCGTGCGCGACCCAGATCGGGCATCTGCTGCTGCCGCGCGGCGATGCGCCAGCGGATCAGCCCGAGCATCGGCACGATCTCGAGCAGCAGGATCAGCACGAGCGCGGTCATCTTGAGGTGAAAGAGCGGCTCGTGAAGGTAATACGCGGCGCCCTTCTCGAAGCCGCCGAACGCGCGCGTGAGTCCCGTCGCGATCAGCACCAGCGCGGACAATCCCCAGGCCGCGTCGGCCTTGAACACGCCGGGCAGGTCGGCGGCCTGCGCCGACGCGATGAGCCGGCGCAGCGCGCGGTTGCGCCCCGCGATCGCGGCGAACGCGACGCCGAACGCCATCAGGTGAACGGCTGCCAGCAACCAGCGAACGATCATTGCGCCTCCTTGTCGCCCGCGCGCCGCGCAGGCCTTGTCAGACGATCTGCTTGAGCGCGGCGTCGAGCGCGAGCACCGCGACGCGGTCGCCCTCGGTCGCGAGCGGCGCGCGCATCACGATCTGCCGGTTATGACCGACGGCCGCCGGCGAATCCCACAGCAGCTCCACCTTCGGCCGCCGAAACAGGCTGCCGCGACGCGGCGGCACGGCGGCCGCCTGCGCACCCTGCTCGGCTTCGGCGGCCGCGCTCCGGCCGGGCCAGCGGACCGACAGTTCGCGCGCGTCGTACTGGCCGACCTTGCGGCTCTCCATCCAGACGATCGCGGTACGCGTGAGCGTGTCGAGCGAGATCGCGTAGCGGCCGACCGCGAAGCGGCGCGCGGCCACGTTGGTGCGCCACAGCGGCCGCGGGCGGCACATCCACACGATCGCCGCATACAGCGCCGGCGCGGCGATGAGCCAGCCGTTGGTCGCCGTCACCGCGTGCAGCGCACGGCGCCAGCCGGCCGCCCACGCGAACGCGCCGATCGACCACACGGCAAACAGGAAACCGATCAGCGCGAAGACCCGCAGCGCCTGTCGCAGCCACTGCGGCAGCGGATGGAACGGCCGCTCGGCGCGCGCGACGGCGCCCGGCAGCGCGAGCAGCAGGAAGATCAGCACGAGATAGACGAACGCCCATGGCGACGACACCATCGCCGACAGCGACGCGCGATAGCCCATCTGGGACATCGAGAACAGCCAGCGCGCGAGCAGCACGAGACCGATCGCGCGCAACGCGAAGATCACGCCGGCGCCGGGGGCCGGCGCTGCGCGCGTGGTTTTCGATCTCGCCAAGACTGCTCTCCTCTCGATGTTCGTGCGGGGCCGGATTTCGCGGCACGGCCATTATAGGGACATTACCGTCTGGACAGACGGCCGGATGGCGTGCCGGACCGCTTCCGGGGCCGTTCGCGGCGCCGGGCGCGGCGAGAATACAACAGATCGGCGCCGCAGATGTGACAACGCCCCGCCGGTGACCCGGACGGGGCGTCGATGACGGCCTCAGCCGCAGTGCGGCCGGCGCTCCGGCATCAGCTTGCGTTGACTTCGCGCAGCACCGTGCGGTGCTTCTGGCGCAGCAGTTCCTCGTAGCCCTTCACATAGTTCTGCGCCATCACCTTCGAGGAGAAACGTGCTTCGAACGCGGCGCGCACCTTCTCGCGCGGCAGCGTATCGAGGCGCTTGAGCGCCGCGACGGCCGACAGCTCGTCTTCGACGACGAAGCCCGACACGCCGTTTTCGATCACTTCCGGCACCGAACCGCGCTTGAACGCGATCACCGGGGTGCCGCAGGCCATCGCCTCGATCATCACCAGGCCGAACGGCTCCGGCCAGTCGATCGGGAACAGCAGCGCGTGCGCGTTGCCCAGGAATTCGGTCTTTTCCGACTCGCTGATTTCGCCGATGTATTCGACGTGCGGCAGCGCGAACAGCGGCTTGATCTTCTCTTCGTAGTACGCGCGGTCGGCCTTGTCGAGCTTCGCGGCGATCTTGATCGGCAGGCCGGCCTGCTCGGCGATGCGAATCGCGGTGTCGACGCGCTTCTCCGGCGAGATGCGGCCGAGGAACGCGAGGTAGCTCGGCTTCACGTTCGGGATCGGCGTCAGCAGGTTTTCCGGCAGGCCGTGGTACACGGTCGACAGCCAGTTCGCCTGCGGCAGCGGGATGCGCTGGTTGTCGGAGATCGACACGACCGGCACGTCGCTGAACGCGTTGAAGATCGGCTGCAGTTCCGGCAGGTCGAGACGGCCGTGCATCGTCGTCAGATGCGGGACCGGCTGGCGCGAGAACAGCGAGAACGGGTAGTAGTCGATGTGGCAGTGCAGGACGTCGAACTCTTCCGCACGGCGGCGCACCTGCTCGAGGAGCAGCATGTGCGGAGCCATCACGTCGCGGATCGTCGGGTCGAGGCGCAGCGCCTGCGGCCAGCACGCTTCGAGCTTCGCCGACGTTTGCGAATCGCCGCTCGCGAAGAGCGTGACGTCATGCCCCATCTCGACGAGAGCTTCGGTGAGGTAGGACACCACTCGCTCGGTACCACCGTACAGTTTCGGGGGCACCGCTTCGTGCAACGGAGCGATTTGGGCGATTCGCATGCGTAACTCCTAAAAAATCGGCTAAAAACCAGGTATGGGTCGGCAACCTGCCGGCGGTCCGGGCTGGATGCATGTCGTCCGAAAGTCGGACGAATCAGCCTGCCGGGGGCGTCGAACCCGCGCTGCTCAAGGAGCGTCGGCGACGCGACAGGCATAGAACGTTTGAAACGAAGACCCGTTGACAGGGGTTCGTAAAAACCTGGAATCGAACCCGGAGCCGATTATCTAGGGTTAATCCCGATACGGCGCACAACATTTCAAACACTTTACTTTGTTACAAAGGTGCAACACTTTGCAACCCGCGGACTTGGGCGTCCGTTCTAGAGTGGAAGGCCCTTTTGGCGTTCCGAGTCATCCCTCGCCGCCGGCATCGCGATTCCGGCGCATGCGGCAGGACAGGATGCCGGATTTTATCTCAAAATTGATCGCGCGCCCCTGACCAAGGCAAGATTCGCGCGGCGCAAAGCACGGCCTTGTTTACAATGCCGGATTATTCAGTCCGGGCGACCGTGGGCTGCGATCCACCGATCAGCTCAATCACCGAATCACCGCACGCATATTTTGGAATCTCTCACCCCTGCCCAGCGCAACGCCCACAACGCGAAGCTGTCGAGCTACGCGCATCGGCCGATCGCGTTCCTGTTCCGCTACATCCGCCTGCATCCCGTCGCGCACCTGGTCGTGCTCTGCAGCGTGCTGGCCGCCGTCGGCTGCGCGCTCGGCTCGCAATACGCGATCAAACACCTGATCGACGTGCTCGCGACCGGGCGTCATCATCCGGGCCCGTTGTGGAGCGCGTTCGCGCTGCTCGTCGGGCTGATCGCGGCCGACAACCTGCTGTGGCGCGTCGGCGGCTGGGTCGCCGCGCACACGTTCGTCGCGGTCACCGGCGACCTGCGGCGCGACCTGTTCCAGTACCTGATCGGCCACTCGCCGACGTACTACTCGGAAAAGCAGCCGGGCACGCTCGCGAGCCGCATCACCGCCACGTCGAACGCCGTCTATACGTCCGAGAACACGATGGCGTGGAACGTGCTGCCGCCGTGCATCGCGGTGATGGGCGCGATCCTGATGATCATCGTCGTGAACCCGCTGATGGCCGCCGGCCTGCTCGGCTGTTCGGCCGTGCTCTCGATCGTGCTGTTCAAGCTCGCCGGGCGCGGTTCCGCGCGCCATCACGCGTTCGCGTCGAAGGCCGCCGCGGTCGACGGCGAGCTCGTCGACGTGATCGGCAACATGGGCCTCGTGCGCGCATTCGGCATGACGCTGCGCGAACAGAAGCGCTTCGGCGCGACGGTGAAGGCCGAGATGGACGCGCGCCAGCAAAGCCTGCTCTATCTCGAGAAGCTGCGCCTGCTGCACGCGGTGATCACCGCGATGCTGTCCGCCGGCCTGCTCGGCTGGGCGCTGTGGCTGTGGGACCAGGGCCGCGCGACCTCCGGCGACATCGTGCTCGTCAGCTCGCTCGGCTTCACGATCCTGCACGGCACGCGCGATCTGGCGGTCGCGCTCGTCGACGTCACGCAGCACGTGGCACGCCTGTCCGAAGCCGTAAAGACGCTGCTCGAGCCGCACGGGATGCCGGACCGCTCCGACGCGCAACCGCTGTCGGCCAAGGGCGGGCGCGTCGATTTCGAACGCGTGACGTTCGCGTATCCGCACCGCCGCGCGATCCTCGACCACTTCGATCTCCATATCGAACCGGGCCAGCGCGTCGGCCTGATCGGCAAGTCGGGCGCCGGCAAGTCGACCGTGCTCGCGCTGCTGCAGCGCTTCTACGACACACAGGACGGCGCCGTGAAGGTCGACGGGCAGGACGTGAAGGCGATCACGCAGGACAGCCTGCGGCACGCGATCGCGCTCGTGCCGCAGGACATCTCGCTGCTGCACCGGACCATCTACGACAACATCGCATACGGCCGGCCTGAAGCGACCCGCGACGAAGTGCTCGCCGCCGCGCGCGACGCCCGCTGTTCGGAGTTCATCGAGGCGATGCCGGAAGGCTATGACACGATCGTCGGCGACCGCGGCGTGAAGCTGTCGGGCGGCCAGCGCCAGCGCATCGCGATCGCCCGCGCGATCCTGAAGAACGCGCCGATCCTGCTGCTCGACGAAGCGACGTCCGCGCTCGACAGCGCATCCGAGGAAGCGATCCAGAGCGCGCTCGACCGCCTGATGGTCGGCCGCACCGTGATCGCGATCGCGCACCGGCTGTCGACGCTGCGCAACTTCGACCGGATCATCGTGATGAGCAACGGCAAGGTGATCGACGACGGCAGCCCCGACGTGCTGCGCAACCGTCCGGGCCTGTACCGCGACCTGCTCGCGAAGCAGCACGGCCGCCATCACGCGCCCGACGGCACCGCACCGACCGGCGAACGCGTGGCCTGACGCCGCGCCACGCAGCCGACAAAAAAAGCCGCCGTGCTTCGCGCACGGCGGCTTTTTTCATGGCACCGCAAACCTTCGCCGCGCGGTGCGCGGATCACACGCGCTGCAGGTCGCGCAGGAAGTTGTCGCGCCACACCGACACGTTGTTCTCGCGCAGCTGCGCGATCATGTCCGCATAGCGCACGCGCCGCTCGGCGAGCGGCATCGTCAGCGCCTGCGACAGCGCGTCGGCCATCCCGTCGATGTCGATCGGATTGACGATCAGCGCCCCCGTCAGCTCGCGCGCGGCGCCCGCGAAACGCGACAGCACGAGCACGCCCGGATCCTCCGGATTCTGCGCGGACACGTACTCCTTCGCGACGAGATTCATGCCGTCGCGCAGCGGCGTCACGAAGCCCACGCGCGCGAGGCGATACAGCGCGGCCAGCACCTGCCGGTCGTACTGGCGGTGAATGTAGAGGATCGGCGCCCAGTCGAGCTCCGCGTAGCGGCCGTTGATGCGCCCCGACTCCGCTTCGAGCTGCAGGCGGATGTCCTGGTACGCGCGCAGGTCGGCGCGCGTCGACGGTGCGATCTGCAGGAACGACACGCGGTTGCGGATCGACGCCTGGTGCTCCAGCAGCTTCTCGAACGCGCGGAACCGCTCGACGAGCCCCTTCGAATAATCGAGGCGGTCGACGCTCATGATCAGTTGGCGCCCGCGCAGCGACGTGGCCATGCGCGCGGCCTTGCCGTTCTCGCCGGCCTGCGCGAGCGACGCGATTTCGTCCGGATACACGCCGATCGGATAGGCGGCCGCACGCAGCGTGTTGCCGAACGCGCTGACGCGCACCGTATGCCCTTCGCGCGCCACTTCGCCGCCCGCCTCGAACTCGATGTAGTCGCAGAATGCGCGCAGGTCCGGATCGGTCTGGAAGCCGAGCAGGTCGAACGCGCACAGCGACTCGACGAGCTCACGATGCGGCGGCACGTTGACGAGCACCTGCGCGGCCGGAAACGGAATGTGCAGGAAAAAGCCGATGCGGTTCTTCACGCCGGCCGCACGCAGCGCACGCGCGAACGGGATCAGGTGATAGTCGTGCACCCAGATCACGTCGTCGTCCTGCAGCAGCGGCACGAGCTGCTGCGCGAGCCAGACGTTCACGCGGCTGTAGCCTTCGAACTCGTGGCGGTCGTACTGGATCAGATCGGCGCGGTAATGAAACGCGGGCCACAGCGTCGCGTTCGAGAAGCCTCGGTAGTACTGGTCGTAATCGCGGCGCGACAGCCCGACGGTCGCGAACGTCACGGGGCCGCGCTCCTCGATGCGGATCTGCGGCGCGCCGGACGCGACCACCTCGCCGCTCCAGCCGAACCACATGCCGCCCGTCTCCTTCAGCGCGTCGTACACGCCGATCGCGAGGCCGCCCGCCGCCGGTTCGCCTTCCGAAATCGGGGCGACGCGGTTCGAAACAATGATGAGCCGACTCATGCGCCCTGCTGCTCCGCGCCAAGCCAGCGGGCGATCTGCTCGTGCAGCGCGTCGACCGAGTCGAGCCGCGTACGGGCCGACGTCTCGCCCGCGCCGACCTTGATCGACACACCGCCGCGCGCGTTAACCACCGCGAAGCCCTTCTCGTCGGTCAGGTCGTCGCCCGCGAACAGCGGCATGCGGCCCGCGAACGGCGGCTCGTCGAGAAACGCGGCCAGCGCGCGCCCCTTGTCGACGCCCTTCGGTTTGATCTCGAATACCATCTTGCCGGGCTGCAGCACGTACGCATCCGCATATTCGGCGACGAGGCGCTCGGCCGCTGCGCGCGCGGCCGGCTCGCGCTCAGGCGCGTTGCGGTAGTGCAGCGCGACGGCCGCGCCCTTGATTTCGAGCAGCATGCCCGGATGACGATCGACGACGGCCGCGAGTTCGCGCTCGATGCGCAGCAGCCGCTCGTCGTTGAAGCCGATGCGCTGCGTGTCGCCGTTCGCATCGCGACGTTCAGCGCCGTGCAGGCCCGCGATCGGCAGGTCCGGCATGTTCAGGAACGTGTCGAGATTGTCGATGCCGCGACCCGACACGACGGCGACCGCACCGTGCGTGCGACGCCGCAGTTCATCGAGCAGCGTCAGCAGCGACGGCGGCACGTGAATGCTGTCGGGCGTCGGCGCCAGCTCGACGAGCGTGCCGTCGAAGTCGAAAAAGAACGCGGTATCGGTCAGGGACAAGGAAGCCGGAACGGATTGCATCGATTCGATGGTCTGAGGAGCGGCCTGCAAACGCGGGGCCGCCGCTGCGAGAATGGAATTGTGCGCATCTTACCGCGCCTGCGTGGCGAGATGGGCGAAACCGGTGGGGCACGAGCCTCGCGCGGCCCTCCGCGTCAACTGCGACATATTGCCCCGCTGGCCCGTGCCGTACGGGTTTCGAAAGGACGCAGGCGCGGGAATTGCGCTACAGTCGGCAACCGCCGGCCGCGCGACGCATGGCGCCGCGCCGGCCGACGACCGTTCCGTCCGATCGAGCCCCAGGATGTCGTCTGCCCGTCCCGCGCCGCACCGGCGCCTCTTCAGTCTGACCCGCTTCGTCCGCACGGCCGCGGCGCTGAGCACCGCCGTCGCGCTCGCCGCATGCACGCACGACGAGCCGAACTGGCACCTGACCAACGTCACGGGCCACCTGCCCGACCTGTCGTTCACGCTCACCGGCGGCGATGGCCACGCGACCGACGCGAACGCGTTTCGCGGCCGCGTCGCGCTCGTCTACTTCGGCTATACGCACTGCCCGGACGTCTGCCCCGAAACGATGGCACGGCTGATGGAAGTGCTCGCGAAGCTCGGCCCCCAAGCAAACGACGTGCGCATCCTGTTCGTCTCGGTCGATCCGGCACGCGACACGCCGCAGGCGATGCAGTCGTACGTCGCCGCGTTCGACGCCGCGCATGCGCGCGGCCTGACCGGCACCGACAGCCAGATCGAATCGCTCGCGAAGCGCTATCGCGTCGCATACCAGATGGAAAAACGCGATCCGTCCGGCGGCTACGAGGTCACGCACAGCTCGGCCGTCTACATCTTCGACGCGAACGGTCGAGCGCGCCTGCTCGCGACCGACCGCGACTCGCCCGACGCCATCGCCGCGGATGTGCGCCGGATCATCGACACCGCCTCCACCACCTGAACTCCGACATGAAGACGACCCTCAAGACGTTCGCCCTCCTCGCCGCGCTGTGCACCGGCGCGCACGCGTATGCCGCCGGCGCGATCTCCGCCCACAACGCATGGGTGCGCTGGCTGCCGAACAAACTGCCCGCGGGCGGCTACGTGACGCTCGTCAACACGAGCGACAAGCCGGTCGATCTCGTCGACGTCGACAGCCCCGACTACGGGATGGCGATGCTGCACCAGACGGTGTCGAACGGCTCGACGCAGAAGATGGAAATGGTCGACAAGCTGACGATCCCCGCGCGCGGCAAGGTCGACATCGCGCCGGGCGGCTATCACTTCATGCTCGAGGAGCCCAGGCACGCGATCAAGCCCGGCGACACCGTGCGCCTGCGCCTGAAGTTCTCCGACGGCGAGACGGTCGACACGCCGTTCGCCGTGAAGTCGCCGGCCCAGGCGAAGTGATGCGCGCGCGATGAACGTCCTGTACTGGCTCGATCCGTGGGAACCGTCGCCGACCGTGGTCATCGCGGTGCTGACGGCCGCCGTGCTGTTCGCGCGCGGCGTGAAGAAGACGAAGGTGTCGCCGCTGCGGCAGTTCTCGTTCTGGCTCGGGCTGACGGCGCTCTACATCGCGCTGCATACGCGGCTCGACTACTTCTTCGAGCACGAATTCTTCCTGCACCGCGCGCAGCATCTCGTGCTGCATCACCTCGGGCCGTTCTTCATCGCGCTGGCCTACCCGGGCGCGGCGATCCGCGCGGGCATCCCGTTTCGCTGGCGGCAGCGCTTCGTGCGCCCCGCGCTCGCCTGGGCGCCCGTGCGCGCGACGCTCGACGTGGTGTTCCATCCGATCGTCGCGGTCGTGCTGTTCGTCGGGCTGATCTATTTCTGGCTGCTGTCGCCGATCCACTTCATCGCGATGCTCGACTGGCGCCTGTATCGCGTGATGAACTGGAGCATGGTGATCGACGGGTTGCTGTTCTGGTGGCTCGTCGTCGATCCGCGTCCCGCGCCGCCCGCGCGGCTGTCGCCGGGCCGCCGGATCCTGATCGTCGTCGCGGCAATCCCGCCGCAGATCGCGCTCGGCGCGCTGATCTTCTTCACGCCGCATGAGCTGTATCCGATCTACTCGATCTGCGGACGCGCATTCACGTGGCTCAGCCCGCTGCGCGACCAGCAGATCGGCGGCCTGCTGCTGTGGATCCCGGGTTCGATGATGAGCGTGATCGGCGCGCTGATCGCGCTGCGGCACTGGCTGCGGCTGTCGGCGCGCGGCCGCTTGATCGACGAGCGGGCGGCCGCCCGGCGCACGCAAAACCCGCCGGTGACGCGCGCCGCCCACTGACGGCGCGGCGCGTCAGCCGCGCGCGCTGGTCATCCACACGTGCGGGATGCCGTCCTCGTCGTGCACGTCCGAGCTCGGCGCGAAACCGAATGCCCCATAGAAGCGCTGCAGATGGGCCTGTGCATGCAGGCTCACCTGCGTATCCGGCCACTGCGCGCGGATGTGCTCGAGCGCGCGCGACAGCAGCGCGTTGCCGAGGCCCGCGCCGCGAAACGGTGCGGTCGTCAGCACGCGGCCGATGCGCACGTCGGTGTGCTGCGCATCCGGCAGCAGCACGCGCAGATAGCCGGCGAGACGGCCCGCTGGATCGTACGCGGCCAGGTGCCATGCGGCCTGATCCGCACCGTCGATGTCGCGATACACGCAGTTCTGCTCGACGACGAACACGGCGCTGCGCGCGTCGAGGATCGAATAGAGTTCACGCGCCGTCAGCGCGTCGAAGGATTTCCAGTGCCAGTCGAGATCGTCGGCGCGCGCGGAGGCGGCAGGTGCGAAAGCATTCATGGTCGGTCCTGATTCAAGCGCGCCGGCCGGCGCGCGGCAACCGTCGATTATGCCTCGAAGCGCACGCGGCACGCGTGCCGCCGCTCCGCGCATGAAAAAAAGCCCCGCGTTGCGCGGGGCCTGTCCGTCACGCCGGCATCTGGCCGAAGCGGCCGCTGTTGAAATCGTCGATCGCGGTCCGGATTTCCTCTTGCGAGTTCATCACGAACGGCCCGTAACCGACAACCGGCTCATCGATCGGCTCGCCGCTCAGAATCAGCAGCTTGGCGTCGCCGTTTGCTTCGATCTCGACGTCGCGGCCGTCGCGGCTCAGTTGCACGAACTGCGCCTCGCGGGCGACCGTCTCGCCGTTCACCAGCAACGTCCCGCTCAGCACGACCACCGCGAGCGTCCGCCCTTCGGCGATCGGGAACCGTGCACGGCCACCTGCTGCAAGCCGCACGTCCCACACGTCGATCGGCGTGTGCGTGCGGGCCGGGCCGCGCCGCCCGTCGAACTCGCCCGCGATGATCCGCGCGCGACCTGCGCCGTCCGGCAATTCGACCACCGGGATGTCCGCGTCCAGAAGCGTCTGATAACCGGGCGCCCCCATCTTGTCGGCGGCGGGCAGGTTCACCCACAGCTGCACCATCTCGAGCGGGCCGCCGCGCTTCGTGAACGCTTCCGAGTGGAATTCCTCGTGCAGGATCCCGCTCGCGGCCGTCATCCACTGCACGTCGCCCGGGCCGATCACGCCGCCCGCGCCGGTCGAGTCGCGGTGCGCGACTTCGCCGTCATAGACGATCGTCACCGTTTCGAACCCGCGGTGCGGGTGCTGGCCCACCCCGCGCGGCGCCGAAGCCGGCTCGAAGTTCGCAGGACCGGCGTAGTCGAGCAGCAGGAACGGGCTCAGGTGCATGCCGTGAGACTGATAGCTGAACATCGAACGCACCGGGAAACCGTCGCCGACCCAATGACCGCGCGGCGCACTGTACACACCCTGGATCTTCTTCATTTGCCTTCTCCGAATTGCGGCGAAACACGTGTTTCGCATCCTGAGAAGGAATATAGAGGTGGAACGATCGATCCGGTAGACTGCCAAAATCGCACTCAGCGTTCTATTTCATGAACGATAACGAACGGGATCTGAACGATCTCTATTACTTCGTGCAGGTGGTCGAGCACGGCGGCTTCGCGCCCGCCGGACGCGCGCTGAACATGCCGAAATCGAAGCTGAGCCGCCGCATCGCGCTGCTCGAAGCGCGGCTCGGGATGCGGCTGATCCAGCGCTCGACACGCCGCTTCTCTGTCACCGACGTCGGCCAGACCTATTACGCGCATTGCCGCGCGATGCTCGTCGAAGCGGACGCCGCCGACGAGGCGATCGCGCTGCTGCACGAGGAGCCGCGCGGCATCGTGCGGGTCAGCTGCCCGGTCGTGCTGCTCGATTCGCTGGTCGGCGCGATGATCGCCGCGTTCATGGTCGCGTGCCCGCGCGTGGAAATTCACCTGGAAGCGACCAACCGGCGCGTCGACGTCGTCGGCGAAGGGATCGACGTCGCGATCCGCGTGCGCCCGCCGCCGCTCGAGGACAGCGATCTCGCCCTGCGCGTGCTGGCCGAGCGCGGGCAGTGCCTCGTCGCGAGCCCCGCGTTGCTGCGCGAGCGGGGCGTGCCGGCCGTCCCCGCCGACCTGACCCGCTTGCCGAGCCTCGATCACGGCGTGCCACAGGCCACGCACGTGTGGCGGCTGCGCGGCCCCGACGGCGCGCAGGCGGAAATCCACCACCAGCCGCGGCTCGTGACGGGCGGCATGCTCGCGCTGCGCGCGGCGGCCGTCGCGGGCGTCGGCATCGTGCAGTTGCCGACGATGATGGTGCGCGACGAAGTCGCGCGCGGCGAACTGGCGACCGTGCTGCCGGACTGGGCACCGCGCCGCGAGATCGTGCACGCGGTGTTCGCGTCGCGGCGCGGGCTGCTGCCCGCGGTGCGCGCGCTGCTCGATTTCCTGGCCGAGCGGTTCGCCGAACTCGAACCTGACTGAGCGACGGCGCCCGCGAACCACGCGCTGCAAACGGGCCGTGCGTGCCGTAGACTGCGGAACGCGCATCGCGCTTTTCACAACCCCGCTGCCCACAACCCTTTTCGCATTTCAGCCATGTTCACGCTGTCCACCGACCCTCACGCCTCCAAGGCCGAACTCTATGCGACGCTCGTCGAGCAAGCACGCGCGCTCGTCGAAACGGAACGCGACCTGATCGCGAACGCCGCGAACTTCTCCGCGCTCGTCTATCACTCGCTCGACCGCCTGAACTGGGCCGGCTTCTATTTCTTCGACGGGACGGAACTCGTGGTCGGCCCGTTCCAGGGCAAGCCCGCGTGCGTGCGGATCGCGCTCGGCAAGGGCGTGTGTGGCACCGCCGCGCAGACCCGCGAGACGCAGGTCGTGCGCGACGTGCACGAATTTCCCGGCCACATCGCCTGCGATGCCGCGTCGGAATCGGAAATCGTCGTGCCGCTGGTGGCCGCCGACGGCACGCTGATTGGCGTGTGGGACGTCGACAGCCCCGTTGCCGCACGCTTCGACGACGAGGACCGCAACGGGATGGAAGCGCTCTGCCGCGTGTTCGTCGAACACGCATGGCAGAAGACGCGCAGTTGAGCCGCGCGACGCCAAATGAAAAGGCCCCGTCATGGGGCCTTTTCATTGCGCCGCTGCGTGCGGCTCACCGCGCGTCAGGCCGCGTGCGTGCCGGACAGCGCCGCGAACGCCGGCGGCGTCACATCGTCCGACAGGATCTCGAAGCCCTGCTCCGTCACGACGACCATGTGCTCCCATTGAGCGGACAGCGAATGGTCCTTCGTGACGACCGTCCAACCGTCGGCCAGCACGCGCGTGTCGCGCTTGCCCGCATTCAGCATCGGCTCGATCGTGAAGATCATCCCCGGCCGCAGCGGCACGCCGGTGCCCGGGCGGCCGTAGTGCAGCACTTGCGGCTCGTCGTGATACACGTCGCCGATCCCGTGCCCGCAATACTCGCGGACCACGCTGAACCCTTCGCGATGCGCGACCTGCTGGATCGCGTAGCCGACGTCGCCGAGCGTCGCGCCTGGACGAACCGCGCGAATGCCCGCATGCATCGCCTCGTAGGTCGTCGCGACGAGGCGACGCGCCAGTTCGCCCGGCTCGCCGACGAAGTACATGCGGCTCGTGTCGCCGAACCAGCCGTCCTTGATCACCGCGATGTCGAGATTCACGATGTCGCCGTCGCGCATCGGCCGCGACGACGGAATGCCGTGACAGACCACGTGGTTGACCGACGTGCACAGGGTTTTCGGATAACCGTGGTAGCCGATGTTCGCCGGGATCGCGCCGAGCTCGTCGACGATGTATTCGCGGCAGCGCGCGTCCAGTTCGTCGGTGGTGACGCCCGGCTTCACGTGCTCGGTGATCATCGTCAGCACTTGGGATGCCAGCTTCGCGGCCTCGCGCGACCTGGCGATTTCCGCGGCACCGCGGATCGGGATTTCGCGTCTCGCCATCATGCCACCTGCTCGATGCCGTGAGCGACCGACTCCGTCGGCCCGGCGTTGCCGCCGCGTGCTTCGGTCTCGATCAGCATCCGGCAGATATCGCCGTAGGACAGCGACGGATTGAGCTCCGCGAGCATCCCGACGCGCAGCCAGTGCTCCGCCTGTGCATTGATCGAACGGCTCAGCGCGGTACTGGTCGAGCGCAGCCGTTCGTGCATGTGCTCGGATATCTTGATGATTCCCATATGTCTCTAATTAAACGAAATATAGCCGTTTCGTATATTACGCTCGCTCCGATCTCCGGGCAAGCGCCTGGCCGCCAGCGAATCCTCGATCCGAGACGGCAGCAATTCCGTTGACATCGAATTCCAGCTTGCTGGAAAATAAATCCATCATGCAAGAATCAACCGCCACCCCCGCCGACGACACCGGCATCAACGAACGCATTGCCCGGCGCGTGCGCGACCTGCGCACGCTACGAGGCTACACGCTCGATGCGCTCGCCGCGCGTTCCGGCGTCAGCCGTTCGATGATCTCGCTCATCGAGCGTGCGTCGGCGAGCCCGACGGCCGTCGTGCTCGACAAGCTCGCGGCCGGTCTCGGCGTGTCGCTGGCCGGGCTGTTCGCCGGCGATCGCGACGACGCACCCGCGCAGCCGCTGGTGCGGCGCGCACAGCAGGCGGAATGGCGCGATCCGGCGTCCGGGTACATGCGGCGCAATCTGTCGCCGCCCGGCTGGCCGTCGCCGATCCAGCTCGTCGAGATCGATTTCCCGCCCGGCGCGCGCGTCGCGTACGACTCCGGCGGGCGCGAAAGCGCGCTGCATCAACAGGTGTGGGTCGTCCGCGGGCGCGTCGACGTCACGTTCGGCGACCAGCTTCACCAACTGCACGAAGGAGACTGTCTGGCCATGCGCGTCGATCAGCCGCTGGTTTTCAGCAACCCGTCGTCGCACGTCGCGCGCTATGTCGTCGCGATCTGCGATGCCCCCGCCGCCGTCGGCGCGCGGAATGTGTCATCCGTTCAAGGCCGACAGGCGCAGGAGCCCGTATGAATTCCCCGACACCGCGCGGCGACGTGCGCTTGATCGATTGCAGCGAGGCCGAGCATGCCGCGGCCATTCTCGAGATCCTGAACGACGCGATCGTGAACTCCACCGCGCTGTACGACTACCGGCCTCGCCCGCCGGAATCGATGGTCACGTGGTTCGCGACGAAGCGCGCCGGCGGGTTTCCGGTCGTCGGCGCGGTCGACGAATCGGGCACGCTGGTCGGCTTCGCGAGCTGGGGTACGTTCCGCGCGTTCCCGGCGTTCAAGTACACGGTCGAGCACAGCGTCTACGTCCACCGCGACCATCGCGGCCGCGGGCTCGGCGAGTTACTGCTGCGCGAGTTGATCCGGCGTGCGCGCGAGGCCGACGTGCATTTGCTGGTCGGCTGCATCGACGCGACCAACGGCGGCAGCGTCGCGCTGCATACGCGGCTCGGCTTCGTGCACTCGGGCACGATCACCGAAGCGGGCTTCAAGTTCGGCCGCTGGCTCGATGCGGCGTTCTATCAGTTGAGGCTCGACACGCCGGCACGGCCGGTCGACGGCTGACCGGCATCGCCGTTCGGGCAGCTGACCTGTCGCTCCGTCTCCTTCCGCCACGCACTGTCCTCTCCGCGAGCGGACAGGAAGTCGCCACGAGCATGACGTTCGCGGGGTGACTTCTGCTCTATGGCTCTCCCTCAGCGACATTCCGAGAATGTGCGCAGCGGGCATGTCCGCATCCCGCGGTCAACCGCTTCATTCGTCACATTCAATGAAGGAGAACAACCATGTACCAGCCTCAGGATATCGCGCCCAAAACGATCATCGGTTGGGCGGAAGGCGCGCTCGTTGAACGAAGCAAACCCACTCAATATCGCCAGACGCCCGAGCCCGTCGATTACTTTCTCGAAAAGGGCGGCTGGGAGAACGTACTGAAGCTCTGGCTGTCGAGCAAATTTCGCCAGCTTCCCGGCAATCCGACCGTGGAGTGCGAACAGGCGATCTACCAGGATCCGCATCAAGACGTCGACATCCTGATCCGCCCTGCGCTCGGCAAAGCGATTTGCATCGAACTGAAGGCGGAATCCCTCTTCCACTCCGCACGGCAGGGGCGACAGACGGTACCCCACAAATTCTTCGACGAAGTTGACTACGACATCGCAAAGCTTCATTGGGTGAAGCCGCAATATGCAGACGCGATCAAGATGGTGATCGCGGTTTGCTTCAGCATCGAAGCCGCGCAATCGATGCGCAATCACGCTTTCGAGGAAGACACCATCACGTTGGGCGAGGGTGAGAACAGCTGGCCGATCACACTTTTCTGGCGGGTCATCTGAGTGGCGCCAGCAGATCGAATTTCCAGGACGAGCCGCAAAAAAGAAAAGCCCCGCCGAAGCGGGGCTTTTCTTTTCCTACCTGGAGGCGCGAGCCGGAGTCGAACCGGCCTAAACGGCTTTGCAGGCCGTCACGACTTACACAAAATCAATCACTTATATATATTAACCACCAACATTAGCCACCTTACCAAGGCAGTAGCCGCAGATCCCGTTTTAGAACGGGATGTCGACTTCCATAGAATTCTCCAAATCAACTAAATAAATGATCTGCGAAGCGCACAGCGCCAACAGGTACTCGGTGATGTCCGCGCCGACGGAATTTTGAGCCACCGGGCCGATTGGATTTTGAGCCGGGGTGGAGACCGGTCTATAGCAGGACCGGTTGTGGATAAGTGTATGGGTTTCCGGGGTCGTTGTCCTCCTGC
>NZ_CADFEF010000017.1:0-164082 GCF_902833125.1 Burkholderia sp. BCC1640
GCCACAACCAAGCGCTCATCGCGCTCGCACGGCGACGCTGTGACGTCCTGTTCGCCATGCTGCGCGACGGCACCATTTACCAACCCAAGTCAGCCCCTACCGCTTGACGAAACACATAGGGGCACCCCCCTATATGGAAAGGCAATTTGAGATATAGTCCCCCCCGCTATATGAAGGGACTACCATGAGCCACACCATCAAGGACAAGCAGAAGCTGCTGAACCGGGTCCGCCGCATCAAGGGACAGGTCGAAGCGATCGAACGCGCGCTGGAGGACGAGCGCGGTTGCAACGAAATCCTCCGCCTCATCACGAGCGGCCGCGGCGCGATGAACGGCCTGCTCGCGGTCGTGCTCGAGGATCACATCCGCAGCCATCTGGTTGACGCCGAGGGGCACGACGACGAAGGCAGCGCGACCGAGCAACTGATCGAAGTCGTACACAGCTACTTCAAGTAAACGGAGGCGGAATGAGCAATTTCAGCGATGACGCCTTCGGCGCAGGGCACGACCACATTTTTCTCGGCGCGGCGCACGAGCAGAACGAACGCAGGACCTGGACGGTCATCGCGCTGTGCGCGGCGATGATGGTGGCCGAGATCGTCGGCGGGTCGCTTTTTGGCTCGCTGGCGCTGATCGCGGACGGCCTGCACATGTCGACGCACGCGGGCGCGATGCTGATCGCCGCGTTCGCCTATACCTATGCGCGCAAGCACGCGAACGATCCGCGCTTCGTGTTCGGCACGGGCAAGCTCGGCGACCTCGCGGGTTTCACGAGCGCGATCGTGCTCGCGATGATCGCGCTGCTGATCGGGTACGAAGCGGTCGCGCGTCTGCTCGCCCCGGTCCCGATCCATTTCGGCGAGGCGATTCCGATCGCGGTAGCCGGCTTGCTCGTCAACATCGCGAGCGTCTGGCTGCTGAGCGGCGATCATCATGGCCATAGCCACGGTCATGGCCACGGTCATCACCACGGGCACGACCGTGGCGATCACGACGATCACGACCACGAAGAGGAAGCGCACCGGATCTTCGACCAGCAGGGCGCATTCGTCGTGTCGGTGTTCGAGGCGGGCGTCCCGCCGGTTTTCCGCGTCGCGCCTGCGACGCACGAGACGACGCTCGTCGATGCGGGCGCCGTGTCGGTGACGACGATCCGCCCGGACGGCACGCGTCAGGTGTTCGCGATGCAAAGCCGCGATGGGTATCTGGAGTCGACCGAAGCCATTCCCGAACCGCATGAATTCAAGGCGATCGTGCGCTTGAACGGCCGCGAACACGAACTGGCGTTCGAGGAACACGATCATGGCGCGTCCGCGGCGGCGGCGCGCGATCACAACATCCGCTCCGCCTACATCCACGTGATCGCCGATGCCGCGGTTTCCGTGCTGACGATCGTCGGGCTGCTGCTCGCGCGTGCGTTCGGCTGGGTGTGGATGGATCCGCTGGCCGGCATCATCGGCGCGCTGGTGATCGCGAACTGGTCGTACGGCCTGATGCGCGACACGGGCGGCATCCTGCTCGACATGAGTTCGGATCGCCGTCTGGCGGACAAGGTGCGCGGCGCGATCGAAGGCGCCGGCGACCGCGTCGGCGACCTGCATGTGTGGCGGCTCGGGCCGGGGCACATGAGCGCGGTGGTGTCGGTGACGACGACGGATCCGGATCGTGATGCGCGCTTCTATCACGGCGTGCTGCAGCGATTCAGGGACCTGTCGCACGTCACCGTCGAAGTCGTTCCGGCGACGCGAGGACGATAAGCATGGCGGTCAAGTCCCCTTGTGTGGACGTATGTTCGTTCGACGGCCGCACCGGCTATTGCGTGGCATGCCTGCGAACGCGCGATGAAGCGCGCGGCTGGAAGAAGATGACGGATCACCGGCGTCATCAAATCGTGAACGACCGCGCGCGGCGGCATGCGAAACTGACGCGGGAAACGACCGACTGATCACGACACCATGAGCGCTCCGTCACCGACTGCCCGCAGACCTGCGATTCCACGGACCGTGTGGGCCCTGGGCCTCGTGAGCCTCTTCATGGACCTGTCGTCCGAGCTGATCCATGCGTTGTTGCCGATCTACCTGGTGTCGACGATGGGCATGAGCGTCGCCGCGCTCGGCGTCCTCGAAGGGGCGGCCGAAGCGACGGCGATGATCGTCAAGGTGTTCTCCGGTGCGATCAGCGACTGGCTCGGGCGCCGCAAGGGGCTGCTGCTGGTCGGTTACGGGCTCGCGGCGCTG
Organism: Burkholderia sp. BCC1640; assembly: GCF_902833125.1. Lineage (NCBI taxonomy): Bacteria > Pseudomonadati > Pseudomonadota > Betaproteobacteria > Burkholderiales > Burkholderiaceae > Burkholderia > Burkholderia sp. BCC1640. Next base: position 2,239 of record NZ_CADFEF010000017.1, read on the forward strand.
ACCAAGCCGTTGTTTCCGCTGGCGTCCACGCCGGCCGTCGTCGTGGCGGCCCGTCTGCTCGACCGCGTCGGCAAGGGGATTCGCGGCGCGGCGCGCGACGCGCTGGTGGCCGACATCGCGCCGCCCGAAATCCGCGGCGCGTGTTTTGGCTTGCGTCAGTCGATGGATACCGTGGGCGCGATTTTCGGGCCGATGCTCGCGATCGTGCTGATGCTGTGGTTCGGCGACCGCATCCGGACCGTGCTGTGGTTTGCCGTGGTGCCGGCCTTCGTCGCGATCGCATTGATCGTCTTCGGCGTGCGGGAGCCCGAGCAGTCGAAACCGGACCGGCGCTTTCGCTCGCCGCTGCGCTGGAACGCCCTGCGCGAGTTTCCACGCAGCTACTGGTTCGTCGTCGCGGCCGGCGCGACGTTTACGCTCGCGCGCTTCAGCGAGGCGTTCCTGGTGCTGCGTGCGCAGCAGACGGGGCTCGACGCGGCGTGGATTCCGGCCGTGATGGTGGCGATGAGCGTGACCTATTCGCTGTCGGCCTGGCCGGCCGGCATCGTGTCGGACCGGCTCGATCGCCGCGTGCTGCTTGCGGCCGGCATGGTGTTGCTGATCGTGGCCGACCTGCTGCTCGGCATCGGCACGTCGACGCTCTCGATGTTCGCCGGCGTGGCCGTGTGGGGGCTGCACATGGGCTTCACGCAGGGCATCCTCGCCGCGATGGTGTCGGAAACCTCGCCGGCCACGCTGCGCGGCACCGCGTTCGGCGTATTCAACCTGGTGAGCGGCATCTGCATGCTGCTCGCGAGCAGCATCGCCGGCGCGCTGTGGACGCATTTCGGCGCGTCGACCACGTTTCTCGCGGGCGCGGCGCTGGTCGTCGTGCCGCTGTGCCTGTGCCGGTTCATGCCGCGACCCGGCGCCTCGCACGCGTGACGCGGCGCCGGCCGGGTCTGCCGACGTTCGGCGCAAGGCCGAGCTGACGGCCGGGCACGACGATGCCCGAAGAACGCACCCGCCTTGGCGGTCCGCCCGTCTCCGGCGCCGGCCGACGAAGGCCCACCTCGCCTCCTTTCCCGCGCCGTGCATCGCCCGCTGCTTTCAGATTTGAAAGATTGTCCGGCGTTTGCGATAGAATGCCCCCCCTGTTCGCCGTGGCCATGCCCACGGACGGGCACCGGCACTCGAAGCGGCGCGCCGTGCGCGCGGACCACCACTCTCATTTCGATGCCGGCGATCTCCCTGCCGTTGGAAACACAAGTTCTGTAATTTGGATTGCTAATGAAGAAGAAGCACAACATCACCAAGTACATCGTCATCGCGATGGTGCTTGGCATTGCCGTGGGCTACGCCTGTCATAGCGCGTTTCCCGACCCGAAAATGGCCAAGGAAGTCGCCGGCTACGTGTCGCTGCTGTCCGACGTGTTCCTGCGGCTGATCAAGATGATCATCGCGCCGCTGGTGTTCGCGACGCTGACGGTCGGCATCGCGCAGATGGGCGACAGCGGCTCGGTCGGCCGCGTGGGCGTGAAGGCGTTCGGCTGGTTCATCATCGCGTCGTTCACGTCGCTGCTGCTCGGCCTCGTGACCGCGACGATCCTGAAGCCGGGCAGCCACTTGAGCCTGCCGTTGCCCGCCGCCGACGCGGCGCTGAACCTGAAGACGGGCGCATTCACGCTGAAGGACTTCATCGTCCATCTGGTGCCGAAATCGATCGCCGAGGCGATGGCGAACAACGAGATCCTGCAGATTGTCGTCTTCTCGATCTTCTTCGGCACCGCGCTGTCCGCGCTCGGCGACGCCGGCAAGCGCCTGACCGGCGTGATCGACGATCTCGCGCAGGTCATGCTGAAGGTGACGGGCGCGGTGATGTGGTTCGCGCCGGTCGCCGTGTTTGCCGCGCTGGCGTCGACAATCACGACGGAAGGGCTCGGCATCCTGCTCACGTTCGCGAAGTTCATGGCGAGCTTCTACCTGGCGCTCGCGCTGCTGTGGGGCGTGCTGACGCTCGCCGGCGTGGCGTTCCTCGGCAAGCGCGCGTTCACGCTGATCCGCCTGATTCGCGAGCCGTTCCTGCTGTCGTTCGCGACGGCGAGTTCCGAAGCCGCGTATCCGAAGCTGCTCGACGCGCTCGACCGGTTCGGCGTGAATCGCAAGATTTCGAGCTTCGTGCTGCCGATCGGATACTCGTTCAACCTCGACGGCTCGATGATGTACTGCACGTTCGCGGTGCTGTTCATCTCGCAGGTGTACGGGATCGACCTGCCGCTCGCCACGCAGATCACGATGCTGCTGATGTTGATGGTGACGTCGAAGGGGATGGCGGGCGTGCCGCGCGCGTCGCTCGTCGTGATCGCGGCGACGCTCAACCAGTTCCATCTGCCGGAAGCCGGGCTGCTGCTGATCATGGGCGTCGACATGTTCCTCGACATGGGCCGCTCGGCCACCAACGCCGTCGGCAATTCGATCGCGGCGGCGGTGGTCGCGAAGTGGGAGGGCCAGCTCGGCGAATCGCGCGACGACGCGGATTCGGACGGCGGCGGCGAGATCAAGCAGGTGAAGGTTCGGGAGACGGCGTAGTCCGCGTGATTTCCCTGCTGTAAATGAAATGCGCCGGCCCGGATTCCACATGGATTCGGGCCGGCGCGATAACCGCCAGCGGTCATTCCTTTACCCGTCTTTACCCGCATCCGGCGATTTTCCCGATTCGCCGAAAAACCTTCCGCCATTTCCGATTCGCCGCATTCAACACCGCGGCGATATTCCCGCCATCGAAAGATGCACAGCCCCGATAGCACGCGCGAACGCGCAAGTGATCGTTCACTCTCACGCAGTCGCGCGCCCCGCCTGCGCGAGCAGCCCGCAATTTTTTTCGATTTATATAACGCTATTCTCGGCGTTGCCGATTATCGAATGCACGCGCGATGTAATACCGACTGCACCGGGTGATTTAGCGGAAGTATTTACGCATTGCCGATTTTAAAACCATCCGGCTGCCCCTCATGTGAATGACTCCACCATTCAGGAGAGCATCAGCCATGGTTGCCAGAAAACCGATTCAGGCCGTGCTGCTCGCGGCCGCGATCGCCGCGATCGCGCCGGCCGGAAACGCGGCGAATACCACCGACTGGATCGCGAATACCTATGGCACGCTCGCCGCGCACGTCGGCAACGTCGCACGCGCGATGTGGGTCGCGCCCGAAGGCGTGATCTACACGGCGTCGATGTGGGACGAGGACGAGGGCGGCGTCGCGATCTACCAGAACGGCAAGAGCGCCGGCTCGATCGGCTCGCACTCGGAATTCCAGGGCAGTGCGATCACGGGCAATGCGACGTCGCTGTTCGTCGCGCTGCAGCCCGGCAACGGATACGGCAGCGGCGCGGTCGGGCGCTACAACCGCGCCACACGGTTCCGCGACAAGCTGATTCAGGTCACCGCGGCGACCAACCAGCCGCGTATCGACGTCGTCACCGGGCTCGCCACGGCCGGCTCGCTGCTCTATGCGAGCGATTTCTACGGCAATCGCGTGCGCGTATTCACGACCGACGGCGTGTGGCAGCGCGACATCGGCGTGTCGGCACCCGGCGCGCTCGCGGTCGACGGTGCGGGGAATATCTGGGTCGCGCAGAAGAACGCGGGTTCGATCGTCGAATTCAGTCCGGCCGGCGCGCCGCTGAACACGATCCGGCTGGCCGCCGGGTCGCAGCCGTCGGCGCTCTATTTCGATGCGGCGGCGGGGCAACTGATGGTCGGCGACGAAGGCCCCAACATGAACATCAAGCGCTATGCCGTCTCGGGCCGGCCCGCGCTGGCCGGCACTTTCGGCGTGCCCGGCGGCTATCTCGACACGACGACGGGCATCAAGGGCCAGGTCGGCGCGAAGCGCTTCACCCGCATCGCCGGCATCGGCAAGGACACGGCCGGCAACCTCTACGTGCTCAACAACCCGTGGGGCGGCAGCTGGGACCTCGGACGCAACGGCGCGACCGACATTCACGCGTACAGCAGCGCCGGCAGCCTGCGGTGGACGCTGCAGTCGCTCAACTTCGAAGGCATCGCCGCACCGGATCCGGTCACCGACGGCGCGCTGTTCTACAGCGGCACCCACGTCTACGGCGGCACCGCGGGCGGCACCTTCGTCGCGAACACCGTCGATCCGTTCGCGTATCCGTCGGACCCGCGCATCAACATGAGCGACACGCAGCGCGACGAGCACTTCGGGCTGCTGACGTCGGTCGGCGCGAACCGGATACTCGTCGCGGCGGGGCAGAATCCGCCGGTTTACTACTTCTTCCACTTCAACGCGGCCAATGGCTACGTCGCGATTCCCGACGGGGCGATCCCCGGGCCCGCGTTCAACACGACCCGGCGCGTGTCGGCCGGTTTCAGCCTCGACAGCAAGGGCGGCGTCTGGGCCGGCCTCGACAAGACCGGCGCCATTTATCACTATCCGCTTACCGGTTTCGATGCGAGCGGTAAGCCTTCGTGGGGGCCGGGCGTGCCGACGCCGGTGCCGGCCAGCATCCAGCCGCTGACGCGCATCCTCTATCTCGCCGACAGCGACACGATGGTGCTCGCGCAGGGTGTGGTCGGCAGTACCGACTGGACGTCGATCGGCACGCGCATCGAGGTGTATCACGGCTGGAGCGCGGGCAACACGACGAAGCCGAATCCGGTGATCACGCTGCCGCACAGCGGCGCGAAGTCGATCGACGCGGCCGGCAACCACCTGTTCGTCGGCTACTGGTTCAGCAGCAGCGGGCCGCTGTGGCCGAACATCGACGCGTTCAACCTCGACACCGGCAAGCTCGACACGACGCTCGTCAACGCGAGCCCCGCGACCGTGGATACCAGCAGCGCGATCGATGCCATGTACAGCGTGCGCGCGTATCGCCGCTCGAACGGCGAATACGTGGTGACGAAGAACAACGTGAAGGGAAACAGCATCACCGTCTATCGGTGGACGCCGTGACGGCAACGCATCGAATGTGACGATGACACCGCGATGGCTGTCATCGAAACGCCTTCGCTGTAACCATGTGTAATAAGCCGGCCCGCAACGGAGCCGGTCATGCGCTTGACATTGGGCGGCGATGTAATGCCGGCACGTCGGCGATCGCCGACGCAACGCACTCGATCGATTGGCACAGGCCCTCGCCACCGCGCGGCACGGGCAGACGAGGCCAGGATCATGCCGGACACGTCAGACGGTAATCGCCCCCACAGGTATAGAGGATTCCTATGAGAAATAGCCAGGTCAAGCGCGCGCTCCGACTCGGAGCCGTCATGTCGGCCGTGCTGCTTGCGTCGCACGCGCACTCGGAAGGTTTCAACGCCGCCGACGCCACCCGCGTGCCGAGCGGTCAGTTCGTCACGCCGCTCGCCGTGCGCGGCGCGATCCAGCAATTCCTGAATCCGGGGTTGCCGGCCTATCCGCATTTCGTCGCGGGGGAAGCCGTGCGCTCGCAATTGAGCCCGGACGGCAAGACGCTGGCGATCATCACCGCCGGCCAGAACTCGCTGTACAAACCGGACGGTTCGGTCGACACCGCGGCCTCGACGCAATTCATCTTCCTGTACGACGTCGCCGGCGCGAACAAGACGCGCCCGGTGCTCAGGCAGGTGCTTCAGCAGACCAATGCGTTCGTCGGCCTGGCGTTTTCGCATGACGGCAGCAAGCTCTATGCGACCGGCGGCAGCGACGATGCGGTCTACGTCTATGCGCAGCAGGGCGGCGCGTGGGCGCTGTCGACGACGATCGCGCTCGGCCACGCGGGCAAGGGCGTCGGCATCCGCGTGCAGCCGAACGCGGCCGGGCTCGCGTTGTCGGCCGACAGCAAGACGCTCGTCGTCGCGAACAACTACAACGATTCGATCAGCGTGATCGATACCGCGACCAACAACGTGCGTTACGAGCACGACCTGCGTCCGTTCTTCTCCGGCAACGAAGGTCGCAGCGGCGACGCCGGCGGCACGTTCCCGTTCGCGGTCGTGATGAAGGGCAACGGCATCGCGTACGTATCGTCGGATCGCGATCGCGAGATCGTCGCGATCGACGTGTCGTCGCCGTCTCGCGGCCGGCTGGTCAAGCGCATCAAGCTGGACGGCAACGCGCTCGGCATGACGCTCGACGCGTCGCAATCGCGGCTGTTCGTCGCGCAGGACAATGCCGACCAGGTCGCGGTGATTGACACGAACGCCAACGCGATCGTGACCCGGATCGACGCGCGCGCGCCGGCGGGCGTGCTCGCGCATGGCCAGGCGCATACGGGCGCGGCGACGTATGCGGTCACGCTGTCGCGCGATGGCCGCACGCTTTATGCGACCAACGCCGGCGCGAACGAAATCGCCGTCATCCCGCTCGTCGGCGAGCGCGCGTATCGTGTCACCGGCCTGATTCCGACCGCGTTCGAGCCGCACGACGTGACGTTCAGCGCCGACGGCACGTGGATGTACGTGGTGAACGGCAAGAGCACGACCGGCCCGAACCCCGGCCACCTGTTCGGCGCGACCCCCGCGGAGACCGCCGCGTCGCGCGCATCGAACGAATACCAGTTCCAGCTCGAGCGCGCGTCGCTCGTGAGCGCGCCGGTGCCGGCCGCCAACGAGCTGCCGACGCTGACGCAGCAGGCCGCGCGCAACAACTTCTATCGCCCGGAAGACAACGACAGGGATAACGAAGTGATGGGCTTCCTGCGCCGTCACATCAAGCACGTGATCTACGTCGTCAAGGAAAACCGCACGTTCGACCAGGTGCTCGGCGACATCGGCAACGGCGCCAACGGCGATCCGAAGCTGGCTCAGTTCGGCCGCAACATCACGCCGAACTTCCATCGTCTGGCGAGCCAGTTCGTGACGCTCGACAACTTCATGAACCCGGGCGACGGCAGCATGGACGGCTGGTCGTGGGCGCTGCAGGGGCGCGTCACCAACACGGAGACGATCACCCAGCAGATCAACTACGCGGCGGTCAATCGCGGCCTGTCGTACGAGAGCGAGGGCACGAACCGCAACGTGCCGGTCAATTGGGAGTCGGTGCAGCAACGCGACGCGGCGGCCGGGCCGGCCGGCACCACGAACTACAGCAACGCGGCCGCCAGCCTGCCGGGCGGCGCGGCGAACCTGCTGCCCGGGACCGGCAACCATGCGTCGTCCGATGCGCCGTTCGGCCGCCAGCGCGGCTACATCTTCGACGCGGTGCTCGCCGGCGGCGGCACCGTCCGCAACTACGGCTTCCTCGTGAACAACATCGGCAGCATCGGCACGGCGGCGAATCCGATCGTCGATCCGCGCGCGGCCGGCGTCGTTCAGGTCGCCGCGCTCGACCCGCGGCTGGCGTCGATGACCGACGTGTACTTCCGCGGTTTCGACCAGACGTATCCGGACCAATGGCGCCTCAACGAGTGGAAGCGCGAGTTCGACCAGTACGTCGCGAGCGGCAACCTGCCGACGCTGTCGCTGGTGCGCCTGTCGCACGATCACATGGGGGCGTTCGGCACGGCGTTCGCCGGCGTGAATACGCCGGAGACGCAGCAGGCGGACAACGATCTGGCGGTTGGCCGGCTGGTCGAGGCCGTCGCGAAGAGTCCGTATGCGAACGACACGCTGATCGTCGTGACCGAGGACGACGTGCAGGACGGCCCCGACCACGTGGATTCGCATCGCGGGCCCGCGTACATCGTCGGGCCGTACGTGAAGCAGGGTGCGGTGATCCGGACGCGCTACAGCCAGGTCAATGCGCTGCGCACCATCGAGGACGTGCTCGGCACGCAGCACATGAACCTGAACACCGCCTACCAGCGGCCGATGACCGACGTGTTCGACGTGCACGGCCCCGCGTCGTGGACTTACACGGCCGTCGCGTCGACGGCGCTGAAGGGCACCGGGTTGCGGCTGGCCGAAGGAGCGGGCGAGAACTTGCTGCAATACGCGGCGGGGCCGGACGTCACGCCGAAGCATGACGCGGCGTACTGGGCGAAGGTCACGGCGAAGTTCGACTTCGACGATGCCGACGAGGTGCCGGCGGATCAGTTCAACCGCGTGCTGTGGAAAGGGATGATGGGCGCGCAGCCGTATCCGAAGCTCAGGGGCGTGACGCAGAAGGTGGCGAGCCGCGACGACGACTGATCGTTCTGCTGCCCGGTGTGGAAGCGGGCTCTCCCGTCAGGAGGGCCCGTTTTTTTACCACATCAAAAGAAAAGCCGGATCGATACTTTTTGCTCAGGATCCGTCGTGCGATGCACAAAATGTGTCGGTCGATGGCGGTGCGGGCCGCAGGTGCGCGGCGCGAGGCGGCCGCATGCACAATGCGCAGGCACGCTGCGTGCGCAACATGCGGTGAAGGATTTCGCCGTCGACTGTCGGCCGGTTGCGTAGCCGCCGATGCCCGGTTGGCATTCATCGCCGGCGTTTGTAAAGAAGCCACGGCAGCGCGATCGAACGACGTGTGCCCGTTCAGCCGGCACGCGCCATCACACTCAAATGTGGCCCAGCAGCACCAGTATCACGACGATGACGACGATCAGCCCGAGGGAGCTCGATGGCCAGTAACCCCAGCTTCGACTGTGCGGCCATGCAGGAAATGCTCCGATCAACAGCAGAATCAGAACGATGATAAGGATTGTACCGAGCATCGCACCCCTCCTGAACTTGTTCGACATAACGGTGCCTGCGGGCGCAATTCCCGTGCCGCCAGGCACGGCCGTCGGCGCGAGCCGGTGACAGCGCACCGTTTGAATACCGTGAATTCATTCGATGAATACCGTCCGATTCAGAAAATAAATTTCAAAAATGCGAACCCGGTCGCTATGCTGATCCATCGGTTTCCCCCTCAGGCGGGCATGCAATGGCTGAACTTTTTCTGGTGCGGCACGGGCAGGCGTCGTTCGGCACGGACGATTACGACCGGCTGTCCGCGGCCGGCGACCAGCAGGGCGTCTGGCTTGGCGAGTATTTCGCGCGGCAGGGCCTGACGTTCGACCGCGTGATCTGCGGCACGATGAACCGGCATGCGCAGACGGTCGATGCGATCCTGCGCGGGATGGGCCGCGAAGGCGCGCAGGTCGAGCGCCATCCCGGCCTGAACGAATACGATTTCCACGGGCTGTTCTCGGCAGCGGCGAACGACTATCCGGAGATCGCGCGGCTCGCGGCCGGCTCGATGAAGGAATACTTTCGCGCGCTGCGGCAGGTGTTGCACCTGTGGGCCGACGACAAGCTCGGCGACACCGCGCCCGAAACCTGGGCGCATTTCCAGCAACGCGTCGCCGACGCCCGCGCCGCGATCCGCCAGGGCGGCAGCCAGCGCGTGCTCGCGGTGAGTTCCGGCGGCCCGATCGCGGTGACCGTGCAGCAGGTGCTCGCCGCACCGGCGTCGAGCGCGATCGCGCTGAACCTGCAGATCCGAAACAGCAGTCTTTCGCAGTTTTTCTTCAACACCGAGGCGTTCCACCTGGCGTCGTTCAACGGCATTCCGCATCTAGAGGATCCCGAACGACATGCGTGGCGCACCTACGGCTGACCCCACGAACGATCGCGACGATGACGAACCCTTCCCAGCCCCTCGACGTAGCTCGCCTCACGCGCTATCTGGAAGCGCACGTGCCGGGTTTCGAAGGCCCGCTCGACATGGAGAAGTTTGCCGGTGGCCAGTCGAACCCGACCTTCCTGCTGCACGCGAAGAGCGGCCGCTACGTGCTGCGCCGCCAGCCGCCCGGCGAGTTGCTGAAATCCGCGCATGCGGTCGATCGCGAATTCCGCGTGCTGAGCGCGCTGTCGGGCACCGCGGTGCCGGTCGCGCACCCGTATCACCTCTGCGAAGACCGCGACGTGATCGGCAGCCTGTTCTACGTGATGAGCTTCGAGGACGGCCGGATCTTCTGGGATCCGGCGCTGCCGGAGTTGCCGAAGGCCGATCGCGCGACCTGCTACGACGCGCTGCTGCGCACGATGGCCGCGCTGCACGACGTGGACGTCGACGCGGTGGGCCTCGCCGACTACGGCCGTCCCGGCAACTACTTCGAGCGCCAGATCGGCGTGTGGACGAAGCAGTATCGCGCGGCGGAAACGGAACGCCTCGACGCGATGGAGACGCTGATCGACTGGTTGCCGAAAGCCTGCCCCGAGGACACCGGCCGACCTGCGCTGGTGCACGGCGATTTCCGCATCGACAACCTGATGTTCGCGCGTGACGACTATCGCGTGCAGGCCGTGCTCGACTGGGAACTGTCGACGCTCGGCAACCCGCTCGCCGATCTCGCGTATTTCTGCATGTGCCTTCGGCTGCCGTCGGGCGGCCAGGTGCGCGGGCTCGCGGGCCAGGATCGTGCCGAACTCGGCATTCCCGACGAAGCGGCGATCGTCGCGCGCTACTGCGAACTGCGCGGGATCGCGCCGATCCGCGACTGGCATTTCTATCTCGCGTTCAGTTTCTTCCGGCTCGCGGCGATCGCGCAGGGCGTGAAGGCGCGCGCGTTGCAGGGCAATGCATCGAGCGAGCAGGCGCTGCGCGTGGGCGCGATGGCCGGCCGGCTGGCCGAAATGGCGGTCGACGTGATCGGCGCGCATCGCTGACATCGCGGACATCGCTGGCATCGTCGCGCGGCGGCACGAAAAACATCAATGGAGGAGCATAGCAACATGGCAACGAATCTGTTCGACCTGACGGGCAAGATCGCGCTGGTGACGGGCGCGAGCCGCGGCATCGGCGAGGAAATCGCGAAGCTGCTCGCGGCGCAGGGCGCGCACGTGATCGTGTCGAGCCGCAAGCTCGACGACTGCCAGGCGGTCGCGGACGCGATCGTCGCGGCGGGCGGTCGCGCGGAAGCGCTGGCGTGCCACGTCGGGCGGCTGGAGGACATCGCCGCAACCTTCGAGACGATCCGCGGCAAGCACGGCCGGCTCGACATCCTCGTGAACAACGCGGCCGCGAATCCGTATTTCGGGCACATCCTCGATACCGATCTCGCCGCGTATGACAAGACCGTCGACGTGAACATCCGCGGCTACTTCTTCATGTCGGTCGAGGCCGGCAAGATGATGAAGGCGCAAGGCGGCGGCGCGATCGTCAACACCGCGTCGGTGAACGCGCTGCAGCCGGGCGACCGTCAGGGCATCTACTCGATCACGAAGGCCGCGGTCGTCAACATGACGAAGGCGTTCGCGAAGGAATGCGGGCCGTTCGGCATCCGCGTGAACGCGCTGCTGCCGGGCCTCACGAAGACGAAGTTCGCGGGCGCGCTGTTCGCCGACAAGGACATCTACGAAACCTGGATGGCGAAGATTCCGCTGCGCCGTCACGCGGAGCCGCGCGAGATGGCCGGCACGGTGCTGTATCTCGTGTCGGACGCGGCGAGCTACACGAACGGCGAGTGCATTGTCGTCGACGGCGGCCTGACGATCTGAGCGCGCGATGAAACTCGACAGCTACGCCGGGCAGGCCGTGATGATCACCGGCGCCGCGAGCGGCTTCGGCGCGCTGCTCGCGAGCGAGCTGGCCGCGATGGGCGCGCGGCTCGCGCTCGGCGATCTGAACGAGGCCGCGCTCGAACGCGTGGCCGCGCCGCTGCGCGCGGCCGGCGCCGACGTGTTCGCGCAGCGCTGCGACGTGCGCATCGAAGCGGAGGTCGCGGCGTTGGTGCAGGCGGCGGTCGGGCGCTTCGGGCGGCTCGACGTCGGCATCAACAACGCGGGCATCGCCCCGCCGCTGAAGGCGCTGATCGAGACCGAGGAAGCCGATCTCGACCTGAGCTTCGCGGTGAACGCGAAGGGCGTGTTCTTCGGAATGAAGCACCAGATTCGCCAGATGCTCGCGCAGCGCGAAGGCGTGATCCTGAACGTCGCGTCGATGGCCGGGCTCGGCGGCGCGCCGAAACTGGCCGCGTACGCGGCGTCGAAGCACGCCGTAGTCGGGCTCACGAAGACGGCCGCGCTCGAATATGCGCGGCACGGCATTCGCGTGAACGCGGTGTGCCCGTTCTACAGCACGACGCCGATGGTCACCGACAGCGACATCGGCGATCGCCAGGATTTTCTCGCGCAGGGCTCGCCGATGAAACGGCTCGGCCGCCCCGAGGAAATCGTCGCGACGATGCTCACGCTGTGCGCGAAGGAAAACACCTATCTGACCGGGCAGGCCGTCGCCGTCGACGGCGGTGTGTCGGCCTTCTGAACCGAACGAACGGAACACGAAAATCTCGAGGAGTCGATCATGGACTTTGGCTACACCCCGAAAGTGGAAGAATTGCGCGAGCGCGTGCGTGCGTTCATGGACGCGCACATTGTGCCGCGCATCCGCCAGTGGAACGAGGAGGTGCATGCGGGGCAGTATCCCGTGTCGTTCATGGAGGAGTTGAAGGAGCGCGCGAAGGCCGAAGGGCTGTGGAATCTGTTCCTGCCGCACCTGAAGGACGACGAGCCGGGCACCGGGCTGACGAATCTCGAATACGCGCCGCTCGCCGAGATCATGGGGCGCGTGGGCTGGGCGTCGGAGGTGTTCAACTGCAACGCGCCGGACACCGGCAACATGGAACTGCTGCACATGTTCGCGACGCCCGAGCAGCGCGAACAGTGGCTGCTGCCGCTCTTGCGCGGCGAGATCCGTTCGGCGTTCGCGATGACGGAGCCCGACGTTGCGTCGTCGGATGCGACCAACATCACGACGCGCATCGAGCGCGTCGGCGACGAATACGTGATCAACGGCCGCAAGTGGTTCATCACGAACGCCGCGCATCCGAATTGCAGGATCTTCATCGTGATGGGCAAGACCGATCCCGACGCGGAATCGCACCGGCAACAGAGCATGATCCTCGTGCCGCGCGACACGCCGGGCGTGACGGTCGTGCGCAACATCACGGTGGTCAATCATTACGCACCGGAAGGGCACTGCGAGATCACGTTCGACAACGTGTGCGTGCCGGCGCGCAACCTGCTCGGCGAGGAAGGCAACGGCTTCGCGCTCGCACAGGCGCGCCTCGGGCCGGGCCGGATTCACCACTGCATGCGTTCGATCGGCGCGGCCGAACTCGCGCTGGAACTGATGATCGACCGCGCGCAGTCGCGCGAGGCGTTCGGCAAGCCGCTGAACCGGCACGGCACGATCGGCGAATGGATCGCGCGCTCGCGCATCGAGATCGACCAGGCGCGCCTGCTGGTGCTGAAAGCCGCATGGATGATCGACAAGGTCGGCGCGAAGGCGGCGCGCAAGGAAATCTCGATGATCAAGGCGCTCGTGCCGACCGTGTACACGGACGTGTGCGACCGCGCGATGCAGGTGTTCGGCGCGATGGGCCTGAGCCCCGACACGCCGCTGGCCGACCTGTGGACCTGGGGCCGCGCGCTGCGCTTCGCGGACGGCCCGGACGAGGTGCATCTGCAGGCGATCGCGCGCATGGAGATCAAGGACGCCGTGCGCGGTTCGACCGAGCCGTACCTGACGCGGCCGCCGCGCGGTTGAGCCGCGCGCCGCGTGGGGAGGCGACGCGGCGGAGCGGGAGACGCACGCCGTATTAAGATGCCGGCAAGGAGATCCGGCGATGCGCCTTTCGAAGATTGATCTGAACCTGTTCGTCGTATTCGAGGCGATTTACAACAAGCGCAACCTGACGCGCGCGGCCGAGGTGCTGAACCTCACGCAGCCGGCCGTCAGCAACGCGCTGGCGCGGCTGCGCAAGACGCTGAACGACCCGCTGTTCGTCAGCACGCCGGCCGGGATGATGCCGACGCCGATGGCCGAGAACATCGTCGGCCGCGTGCGCGAGGCGCTGCAACTGCTCGATTCGAGCGCGCACGAAGGCGACGTGTTCGATCCCGCTTCGTCGGAGCGCGTGTTCCGGCTCAGCATGAGCGACCTGACCGAGGCGCTGCTGCTGCCCGCGCTCGGTGAACTGCTGCAGACACATGCGCCCGGCATGCACGTGCGCAGCTACACGATGGACCGCCGCGAAGTGGCGACCGCGCTCGCGAACGGCTCCGTCGACATCGCGATCGACGCGCCGCTGATCGGCGATCCGCACCTGCACCAGGCGCTGCTCGTGCGCGACCGCTACGCGTGCATGATCCGCGACGATCACCCGTTCAAGGGCGACACGCTGACCATGGACGACTACCTGTCGATGGGGCACATCCACGTGTCGAGCCGCCGCAAGGGCAGCGGGCACGTCGATGCGGAGCTGACGCGCCTCGGGCTGCGCCGCAACATCCAGATGCGCGTGCAGCACTACATGGTCGCGCCGCTGATCGCGATGCGCGGCGATCTCGCGCTGACGGCGCCGCTCAGGCTGCTTCAGCGTTACCCGGCGCGGATTCTCGAACTGCCGTTCGAGATGCCGGGGCTCGAATACTTCTGCTACTGGCATCGCAGCGCCGATCAGGATCAGGGCAGCCAGTGGCTGCGTGAGCAGTTGATGATGCTGATGGGCGGGATGGGCGAGCCGCAGTGAAGGGCGCGGCGTTCGCCCGCGCGTGCCGGCTCAATACGAATCGTCGTCGAAGCGCGACGATGCGGGCCGGCGCTTCATGTCCTTCACCCAGGCCCTGACCTGATCGGGATCCTCGAATTCGCGCAGCGCGACGGTCAGGTCCTGATTGCTGCGCTGCATGCCGGCGATGTCGCGCGCGAGCATGCGCAGGACCGTATCGGGCGCGACCTTGGTGGACGACGCGATGCCGTAGCTCCGCCGAAAATCATTCTCGACGTGCTGGATCTCCTGATCGAGTTCGCGCAGTTGTTCCTCGAGGATGCCGTTGTAGCGCGTGAGCCGCGCTTCGCTGAGGCCGTCGATCGCGCGCCGATCGATCTGTTCGATTTCCAGCTGCAGTTCCAGCAGTTGCAGCAGGTTGCCCTTCTCGTAAGCGCGGTTGACTCGCTGCATCAGCGCGGTCTTGCGTTGCTGTTCTTGCGGATCGGTTTCGCGATCGGGGTGCAGCGCGCTCGCGAGCTTGCGATAGATCTCGCGGATCGATTTTCTCGATTCGGCCTGCTCGGCCTCGATCCTGGCCTGCGCGGCCGACTGCTTCGGCGATTTCTTGCGTTTTGCGCGCTGGGCCTCGCGGGCCGCGTGAGCGGCCATGTCGCGCTCGAACTGTGCGTCGAGTTCGGCCTGCATCCGTTCGGCGAGTTCGTCGGGCGACAGTGAGTCGAGATCCTCGGCCGGTTGCGACTGAGATTGCGGGTGGGGCTCCCGTTCCGTTTCCGTCGGTTCGGGCTCGGCCGCCGCGTTGCCGACGCGCGCCGATTCGGCGTGCCGGTTGAAAATGACCTTCAACGCAGCGTCGTCGCTGACGTTCAGCAGGTCGCGCGCCATGTCGGCGATCAGGTCGGACAGCATGCGCTGCTCGGCCTTGCTCAAGCCTTTTCGCAGGAACGTGTCGTCGAGCAGATGAATCAGCCGGATCCGCAGCGCCGTCGCTTCCTGTTCGAGCGGCAACAGGCCGTCGACGAACTTCTTCTGGAACGCCGGCATCACGGCTTCCCACGCGCAGAGCCGCTCGCGCCGCTTTTCGATGTGCTTGACGAGCGTATTGAAGGTTTGCTGGGCTTTCGACAGGCTGGCGGTCTCGTGACCGGGCGCGATGGCGACCGCGGCACCGCGACGTGCGGTCATGATGAATCTCCTCCGGCCGCGGCAAAAGGGGGCGCGGCAGGCCGGTATTTTAGCCGGCATCTCCGTGGCCGGCGGCGAGACGGACGGCTCGGGAAACCGTGCACGCCGCGCGGCAAGCTCAGAACAACTGCCCCTGCCCCGAGATCACGCGTTCGAAATCGTCGCGCAGGAACGGCAGGATCGCATCGGCGACCGGCTGCAACTGACGGCTCACGTAGAACGCGTAGTCGATCGGCGAGCGCATCGTTTCGAGCGGCTCCGGGCCGGCCGTCGTCATCACGTAGCTGATCCAGCCGCCGCGCTGGTATTGCAGCGGCCGGCCGCGCGCCTGGTTGAATTCGTCGGCGATCCGCGCGGCGCGCACGTGCGGCGGCACGTTGCGCTGATATTCGCTCAACGGCCGGCGTACGCGCTTGCGGTAGATGAGTTGCGCGTCGTATTCGCCGGCCAGCGTGCGGCGCACGTAGTCGCGAATGAAATCCTGGTACGGCTCGCGCTTGAATACGCGCCGGTAGAGTTCGCGCTGGAATGCCTGCGCGAGCGGCGTCCAGTCGGTGCGCACCGTTTCGAGCCCCTTGAACACGAGGTCCTCGCCGCCATTCGCCGCGAGCGCGAGGCCCGCGTAGCGCTTCTTGCTGCCTTCCTCCGCGCCGCGCACGGTCGGCATCAGGAAGCGCCGGTAATGCCGTTCGTACTGCAATTCGAGTGCGCTTTCCAGCCCGAAGCGATCGCGCAGGTGCGCCTGCCACCAGCGGTTCACGTGGTCGACGAGCGCGCGGCCCTTGGCGGCGGCCGCGTCGTCGTCGTGCTCGCGCCCGAGCCAGACGAAGGTCGAATCGGTATCGCCGTAGATGACTTCGTAGCCCTGCGCCTCGATCAGCTCGCGCGTGCGATGCATGATCTCGTGGCCGCGCATCGTGATCGACGACGCGAGGCGCGGATCGAAGAACCGGCAGCCGGTCGAACCGAGCACGCCGTAGAACGAATTCATGATGATCTTCAGCGCCTGCGACAGCGGTGCGTTGCGCTGGCGTTTCGCTTCGTCGCGGCCTTCCGACACGCGCCGCACGATGTCGGGCAGGCAATGCGCGGTGCGCGAGAAGCGCGCGCCGAGAAAGCCCGGCACCGACGTGTCGTCGCCCGGATGCGCGAGCCCCTCGATCAACCCGACCGGGTCGATCAGGAACGTGCGGATGATCGACGGATAAAGGCTCTTGTAATCGAATACGAGCACCGAGTCGTACAGCCCGGGCCGAGAATCCATCACGAAGCCGCCGGGGCTGTTCTGGCCCGTCACGTCGCCGAGGTTCGGCGCGACGTAGCCGAGCCGATGCATGCGCGGCAGGTACAGGTGCGTGAACGCGGCGACCGAGCCGCCGGTGCGATCGGCCGCGAGGCCCGTGACGGTCGCACGTTCGAGTGCGAAGGACAGCAGGTCGGCCTTGTCGAAGATGCGCGTCACGAGTTCGCAGTCCTTCAGGTTGTAGCGCGCGAGCGCGGGCTTGTCGTGATCGAAGCGGCGCTGGATCTCGTCCATCCGCTGATACGGATTGTCGATCGACTTGCCTTCGCCGAGCAGCGACTGCGACACGTATTCGAGGCTGAACGACGGGAACGTCCACGTCGCCGATTTCAGCATGTCGATGCCGTCGAGGATCAGGCGGCCGGCCGCGCCCGCGAAGAAATGGTCGGGCTGCTGGCCGTGCGCGCGCCACTCGAGCACGCTGCCGCCGCGGCCGAGCTTCAGCGGCACGCCGTATTGCTCCGAGTGCGCGTGCAGGATGCGCAGGTCGAACTGCACGAGGTTCCAGCCGATCACCGCATCGGGATCGTGTTCATCGAACCAGTCGTTGAGGCGTGTGAGGATCTCGGCCCGGCTGTCGCAGTAGTCGAGGCGGAAGTCGATGGCCGGCGCGTCGCCGTTCGGCGGGCCGAGCATGTAGACCTGTCGCTGTCCGCAGCCTTCGAGCGCGATCGAATACAACTCGCCGTGGATGCTCGTCTCGATGTCGAGCGACACGCAGCGCAGTGCCGGCCGATAGTCGGTCGCGGGTTTCAGTTCGGCGTCGGTCAGCGTGCCGTCGCGGCCGGCCGTGCCGCGAAACAGCACGGGCGCCGTGATGAAGCGCTCCATCGCGTAGCGGTCGGGCGGCTGCACGTCGGCTTCGTAGACGTCGACGCCGGCCGCGGCGAGGCGTTTCTGGAGTCCGGACAGGTGACGGTAGCGGCGGCAGTAGAGGCCGGCCACCGCGCGCTGGCGGAAGTCGCGCAGCGCGAGCGGGCGCAGTTCGGCATCGCGTTCGCCGGCGAGCGTGCGTTCGGCGAGCGCCTGCTGCTCGGCCGGCACGAACGCGACGGCTTCCTGCGGGCGCAGCCGCACGCGGCGCGGACCGTGTTCGGTTGCCAGCCAGAACTCGATCTCGATGCCGGATGCGGTGTCCCGCCAGTGGCGGGTGAGGATGAAACCCTGCTCGAACGCCGTCAAAACGCTTGCTCGTCGTGGATGCCCAGGCGGCGGATTTTAGCGCCTCTCGCGCGGTTCCCGCCGAAGGGCGCGTCGATGGCATCAGGTGGCAGGAAGCCGCCGCGCGATCCGCCACGCAGCGCATCGACCGCGTGCAGGCACCGGCGTCGCGTGCAGACCGGACGACGCGAGTGCGTCACGTATTCGTCTGCCGAGCGTTCCGCGCCACTGCGGTATTCAAGCCGGCATCGGCGCGAAATTCCGCTTCAGGTGTTCCGCTCGCCGTGGCCGCTGATACAGATAACCCTGCGCGTACTGAATCCCGACCGCATGCAGCGCGCGATGCTGCTCTTCCGTCTCCACGCCCTCGGCAATGATCTTAAGGCCGTAGTGGTGGGCGACCGCCGCGATTCCTTCGATCAGTTTCGCGTTGCCCGTCGTGAGCTGCGAGATGAACTGTCGATCGATCTTCACGTAGTCGAACGGAAAGCGCGACAGCATGTCGAGGTTGCTGTGATGCGTGCCGAAGTCGTCGATCGCGAACTTCGCGCCTTTCGCGCGCAGCGTGGCGAACATCTCGGTGGTGCGCGGATTCTTCTCGAGCAGGATGCGCTCGGTCACTTCGAGCACCAGCGTGCAACCCGGTGGAAGCCGGCCGATCGTGTCTTCGACGACGGACACGAAGCGGGCGCGTTCGAGATCCTTCGGCGCGACGTTGATCGCGATGCGCAGCGGCATCGATGGCGCGAGTGCGGTCAGTTCCGATACGGCCGTCCGAAGCACGAACTCGGTCACCTTCGGCAGGACCGCACTCGACTCGACCTGCGGCACGAACACGGCCGGACTGATGGCCCCCCATTTCGGATGGTGCCAGCGCAGCAGCGCCTCGACGCCGACGGTCCGGCGCGTTTCGACGTCGACGATCGGCTGGTAGACGACATGAAATTCGTTGCGCTTCAGCGCATTGCGAACGGCCTTCAGCAACAGCCGGCGCGGCGCTATTGCGAGCAGGTACGCGGCCGCGACGAGGCCGTTGACCAGCAGCGCGATCGTCAGGCAGATGAGTCGGTAGCGCCGCTGCACCTGCGAAACGTAGGGTTCCGCCGAGGTGACCGAGACCGTGAACGGCCACGCGTTCGACGCGATTTTGCTGCCTGTGGCCGGCGCCGCGCTGAATGACGGCACGAACGCACCATGCTGATCGATGCTGCCCGCGCCCTCGATCGACAGCGTGGCCGTTTCCGCCCCGAAGCGGGTCCCGTGCGCGAGCATGTCCGCCACATAGTCGCCCTCGACCACATAAAGGACGCCGGAGTCGGGCGCGGTCGCACGAAACGCCGCCAGCACCGGAACGTGCTGCTGAAACGGCGTTTGCCGGAGCAGCGTGATGGCCGTCATCCCCGGCGCTGGCGCGCGAATATACGCGTCGAGCGGGACGTCGATCTCTCCCAGCGCAGACGAGCATGTGACACGACCGCCATTCGCCAGCGCGACGGCCCGAAGATAGCGCAGGTGAGTGCCCACTTCGGCGAGCGTCCTGAAGATCGTCGTGCAGGGCCGCCCGACCAGCGCGTTCAACTCATTCGGGTGCCGCGAGCGAATCCCGTCGAGGATGCGGTCGACCGATATCACGATGTCGTTCGCGACGTCGCGTTCGTGCCGTGCAATCGAGTCGCGCGCCAGGCGCCCTGCAACGACGAGCGCCAGCATGAACACGAGAATGCAGGCGATCAGGGCGCCGGGGAAGACGACATGCGGCCACGCGCCGCTGCGCTGGAACGCGGGCTTCGGGCGCGGTGCGAGCGCGGAGGGTCCTCGGGTCGTACTTGTTGTTGTGCGCATGTGAATGCAGGTCGAACCGGTCGATGACTTGGCGCGAGGCATTCGCCGTGCCTGGCCGGGGCACCGCGGCTCGCGCCCATATCGGGACGCAAATCGATTCTACGCTCGCGAAACGCACGAAGCGACAGCGCGGCGGGCACAGGATTCGAGGCGCTTTCTCGTAACATACATCGACAACGCATGTATAACGGTATCGCACGCCCAAAAAAAACCCGGCCGCATCGGTATGCAGCCGGGACAGAAGTCACCGTCTCTTGGCACGAGGATGGTGCGCGGCAAGTATAAGGCGTGTCCCACCTTATTACGAAATATTGCTATCCAAAATGTAGATAACTATCGAGATTGATGCTTGGTGAGAAATATTTGCGCCGCGCGTCATTTCCGGCGGCCGTGCTTCAGAAGTCGTTGCGCATCTTGTGGAGCAGGTCGCGGGGCGATTGATGCGTGTCCACGGCGGTGAGGACGTCGGTCAGGAACCACGGCAGGTTCAGCTGCGTATCGGAATCGCCGACACAGATGCGGATCGGCGGCGCTTTTGATGCCGCGCGGGAGCCGGGCGCGGTGCCGGCGGACGTCGAGGACGGCACGCAGTTTCTCGCTTGCTGCGCAACCGGCGCGGCGGCATTGTCCGCCGCGGTGCCGGCGACCGCCGGCAAGCCGACGGCGGCAAGCAGGATCAGGATGGCGAAGGGAGCGGCGCGTTTCATGTGATTCTCCGGCGATGCACGTTCGACACCGCCGGCGGGCCCAAGTTCGGCAAGCCGCCGAGGCCCCGCAGGCGCGACGACATCGGCATGTCCGACGCGGTCGAACGCGCTGCGTGAGCGGTCTCGCGCACCGGATCGATCGTTCAAACGTCAAGAATCGTTTGGATCACCCGTCAGACGCTTGCGATGCCGAATGCGCTCATTTATCGTGCCGCCACGACGGCGCCGATACCGGGCGTCGAGCCAGTTCGCAAGGAGCATTCGTCATTACCGCATTCAATCGTCGCACGCAAATTCGTGCTTTTCTCGTCGCCTCGGTCGCGTATCTCAACCTGTCGCAGTCCGCGTCGGCGGCCTATACGGAATCGTGGATGAGCGACCACGACGTCAAGGAATACGCACATCAGATCAAGCATTCGCCCGCGGCGGCGAGCGGCGTGACGGCCGTGAAGCCGGGGCGGCAAACCGGTTCTTCGCGGTCGAATGCGCCGGCCGCAGTGCACGCCGACGCGAAACCCGTATCGAAGGCGCACGCAGCGCCCGCGAAGACCCGCAAGGTCGAGCATGCGGTCGGCATCGATCCGAAGGCGCCCGTCGTCGCGAAGCCGAAGGCCGTGCGGACGGCGCACAAAAGCGCGGCCGTCCAGCATTGACGCCGCGATAACCGACGCATTCGACCTTCACGGAGAATTTCATGTCGCTGATGGACCGCCTGCTGTCACGCGGCGTGCAGAACGGTACGTCGAGAAGGCGCGTGATCGTGCGTGTCTGGCTCGACGAGCACGGGCGTGTCCGCGATCTCAAGGTCAGGCGCAGTTGCGGCGACGCCGCGCTCGACGAGAAGGCGCTTCACGCGATTGCGGTAATGCGCTTCCCCGGCGGTCACCTCGGCTCGGGCGGGAAATCGGCGAAGCGCTGGCACGATCTCGATTACCCGGTGGACTGACGACGCGTCACGGATAGCCTTAGCAGCACTTCAATTTCCTGCAATCGTAGACGTGGCTTCCCGCGGCAATTGTCGCGCCGTCGCACGTCGTCTGGAAATCCGCCTCGCGCGCGTTGTGCAGCATCTTCACGATGAACCGCGAGCCGTTCTGATGCGCGTATGCAGGTGCTCAGGTCAGTGCAGGCCTGCCGATGCGATCGAGCGCATCGTGTCGGTGATGCGCACGCAACGCGACAGACCGAACGTCTCGGCTTCGCGGCGTTCCGGTTCGCTGCTCGCGACGGCCACCGCGCGCTCGGGCGGCACGCCCAGCGCCTGAAGCGCGACGTCGAACGGATGCTGATTTGCTGCGGAGTCCTTCTGATTTGCGTCGGTCACGACGACCGAGAAGCGGTCGAGGTTCGCGCGGCCGAACTGGCCTTCGAACATGTCGCTGAGCCGGGCGGCAGGCAGCGTCGTGACGAGACCGAGTCGATATCCTTGCTCCGACGCGCTGTCGAGCCACTGGATGATCGCATCGCGCTGGTTGCGCGATTCGTGCGAATCCGGTGTCGCTTCGATCTGCGCGAATGCGGCGTCGAGACGGGTGACGATGGCTTCGATGACCACGGTGATTCCTTTCCTGAGACGTGACGATCCGTTCGCGGACGGGAATGCCGCACACCTTAGCGTCGATCCGGAATATGCGACCAATTAATATTTATATCCGACTCATACGATTCGACTAATGAATGGGGCGGTGAGCCAACGCTGGCGCGGGATGCATGTGAGGCCGTGTTTTCCGGATGATCTGCATCGTATCGACGCGCTTCGATCTGATGCACCAAAGGCGCGCACGAATTGAATGCACCCGATGTGTGCAGATGAAAAAACGGCGTATCGGGCGAGATGCGCCCGAGACGCCGTCTTGCGATGCCGCGTGGCGGTCGGCGATCAGTGCAGCTTGATCGACGGCTGGTTGCGGCTTTGCAGCCAGTGGCTCAGCGATTGGAACAGTGCGCGCTTCAGTCCGTACACGCTGAACAGATGCTTGCGGTACAGGAACTTGTACAGCCCGATCGCGGCGAGCCCGTCGACGATCAGCGAGCGCGAACGCACGCCGAGGTCGGCCTGATACACGGCGCCGGCTTGGCCGAGCGACACGACGGTGCCCGCATCGCGGAACGTGAAGCCCGACACCGGCTTGCCGGCGAGGCGCCGCGCGAGCGCATCGCCGAGATACACGGCCTGCTGGTGCGCGACCTGCGCGCGCGGCGGCAGGAAACCGCTCGCATCGGCCGACGGGCATGCAGCGCAGTCGCCGAATGCATACACGTGCGGATCGTCGGGCGTCTGCAGCGTGTCAGTCACGATCACCTGGTTCGACCGGTTGAGCGCGATGTCGCCCAGTTCCCGCAGGATCGCGGGGCCCGCGACGCCGGCCGCCCAGATCGTGATGTCGCTCGCAAGCCGCTCGCCGGTCGCGGTCATGACCGCGTCCGCGCCCACTTCCGCGACGCGTGTATCCGTCAGCACGTCGACGTTCAGCGTGCGCAATTGCGTATGCATCCTGGCCGACAGCCTTGCGTCGAGCGCCGGCAGGATGCGCGGGCCGCCTTCGATCAGCCGGATGTGCACGTCTCGCGCGGACACCAGCGCCTTGAAGCGATACGTCGTCAGCTGCTGGATCGCATGGCGCAGCGCCGCGGCCAGTTCGACACCCGTCGCGCCCGCGCCGATCACGTTGATGCAGATCGGTGCCGCGCGGTGCGCCGGCTGCTGCTCGGCCAGGTGGTTCGCCTTCGTGCAGGCGGCCAGGAACTTGCGGCGGAAATCCTCGGCCTGGTCGAGATTTTCGAGCGGTAGCGCGTGCCGCGCGGCGCCCGGCACGTTGAAGAAGTTCGTCACGCTGCCGACGGCCAGCACCAGATCGTCGTAGCCGAGCTCGCGTTGCGGCAGGATCTCCGTGCCGTCCGCGTCCTGCACCGGCGCGATCGTCGCCGTGCGTGCCGCGCGGTCGACCTGCTGCAGCGCGCCCTGCACGAAGCGGAAGCCGTGGCGCTTCGCCTGCGCCGCGTATTCGATCGTGTGCGAGGCCGGATCGCGATGGCCGGATGCGGCTTCGTGCAGCAGCGGCTTCCAGAAGTGCGTCGGGTAGCGGTCGACGAGCACGACGTCGGCTTGCCCGCGGCGGCCGACCGTGTCGCCGAGGCGCGTGGCGAGCTGCAGGCCGCCGGCGCCGCCGCCGACGATCACGATGCGCGGCACGCGCGGTGCGCGATCCGTTGCAAGGGTAGGCGTGATGTGGTCCATGTTGTGGCTCCCGCTGATGACGATTCGGATGACATTGCTCAAGAACCGACGATATAGTTTTGAACCTACGCGAACAATTTAATGTTTATAAGCGACTCATATGTATTCACTTATAGGAAAGACCGCAACGTTCCGGCAGCTGAAGGCGCTGGACATGATCGCGCGGCTCGGCAGCGTGTCGCGCGCGGCCGAGGAGCTGAACCTGACGCAGCCGGCCGTGTCGCTGCAGGTTCGGCTGCTCGAGGAGGCGGTGGGCGCCGCGTTGCTGCAGCGGGTGGGGCGCGGCGTGCAGCTGACCGCCGCTGGTGAGATCGTGGCGCGCTATGCGCGCGAGATCCTGCATCTATGGAGCGAGGCCGGCGACGAAGTGGCCGCGCTGACGGGCGACCTCGGCGGCACGCTGCGGATCGGCGCGATCACGACGGCCGAATACCTGATCCCGCCGCTGCTGGTGAAATTCACCGCGACGCGACCGCACGTGAAGACCTATTTCAAGGTCGGCAATCGCGACGACATCATTCGCATGCTCGCGACGCATGAAATCGATCTCGCGGTGATGGGCAGCGCACCGAAGGAACTGCGCACGCACGCGGTCGAGTTCGCGAAGCATCCGATGGTGTTCGTCGCGGCGCCAGGCCATCCGCTGATGCAGCGCAAGCGCGTCGCGCTGAAGGATCTCGAATCCGCGCACCTGCTCGTGCGCGAACGCGGCGCGGGCACGCGCTCGACCGTCGAGAGCCTGTTCAAGACGGCCGGCTACCGTTTCCATGTGGGCTCCGAACTGTCGAGCAACGAGGCGATCAAGCAGATGGCCGAAGCGGGGCTCGGCGTCGCGTTCCTGTCGTTGCACGCGTGTGCACTCGAGTTGCGCACGGGGCTGCTCGGGCAACTGCCGTTTCCGGGCAACCCGATCGAGCGCGAATGGTATGTGGTGACGCTCGCCGACCGGCGGATCTCGCAGGTGACGGGGCTGTTTCGCGACTTCCTGATCAAGCAGGGCGCGCCGGTGATCGACGGCGCGACGGTCGCGCCGCACGAACGGCGGCGCAAGTAGGCGCACGCCGGGACGCGGGCGGCGTGTGCGAGCCGTGTGTGCCGTCGGTCAAACGATCCCGAAGTCGTCGTTGCAGTCGGGAATCGACGCGAGCAGCCGTTCGAGGCGGTACCAGCCGAGCATGCGCAGGCATCGCGCGGCGAAGGCGATCCGGTCGTTGCGGGGAGCGGGGCCGTCAGGACGGCGGGCTGTCCGGGATGGCGAAGAGGGAATGAACGCCGCGCGCAGTGGGCAGGAATGGGGCATGACGGTCTCCGTAGGTGTCGGATGAAGCCCATCGTAAGCGCCGCGGCGCCCGTCGGCGCGCACGCAAGGATGCGGCGGAGCAGGAACGGATGATCTTTTTCTGCTCGTTGCGGGAATGGCGGCCCGCGCCCGGCAAACGGCCGGAAAAAGCGTCACAATGCGCGTTCGACCCACGATCTGGTGGAGAAGAACCATGAGCGATCCGATTCTCGCCGCGCCGACCGACAACGGCGTGCCGGTCAGCCTGCGCGCCAGCCGCGGGCTCGGCTGGCGCGGCTTCGGCGCGTCGCTGCTGGAGATTCGCGCGGGTACGTACCGGATTCCGGCGGCCGATCATCACCGCATCGGCGTGCATATCGGCTCGCCCGTGCGCGCGGATTGCGTGTGCGACGGCCAGCGCGTGTCGCGCATCCAGGCGCACGGCGACATCGACGTGATTCCCGCCGGCCTGCCGGGCCAATGGACGGACAGCGCCGACTGCCGGATCCTGCACGTCATGCTCAGCGACACGTTCGTGCGGCGCACGTTCGAGCAACTCGAGCTGAAGCCGTCGCAGGCGCAGATCCGCCGGCGGCTGCAGGTGCGCGATCCGCGCCTGCAACACATCGCATGGGCGATGGCCGCCGAACTCGAGGCGGAAGACGCGTCCGACCCGCTCTATGCGGAGAGCCTGTGCACGGCGCTCGTCGCGCGACTGGTCGATGGCCAGCCCGTGTTCCGCGAGCGCCGGCGGACGCTCGCGCCGAAGGCGGCGGCGCGCGTGATCGACTATGTCGAGGCCAACCTCGAACGCCGCATGACGCTCGCCGAGCTTGCGGCGCTCGTGTCGATCAGCGTGCCGCATTTCAAGGTGCTGTTTCGCGAGACGCTCGGGATGCCGGTGCATCAGTACGTGGTGCGGCGCCGGGTCGAGCGTGCGAAGGCGTTGCTGCTCGAAGGCCGGCTCAGCATCAGCCAGATCGCGCTCGAAGCCGGGTTTGCACATCAGAGCCATATGGCGAACTGGATGAATCGCGTGCTGGGCGCGACGCCGACGGAGGTCGCGCGGTCCGGCGCGCGGGGCGGGCTCCGGCTGGCTTATGACGGCGAGGACGATGCGTCGGCGTCGGATCGATAGCCGCTGACGAACCGGTGGGCCGTGCGATCCGAGCGCGGCCCCGCATCCGGTCATCCTTTCCTGTTCACATCATCCGCACCTGCGCGCCTTCCCGTTCGCGCACGCCGACAATCACTGCACCTTCATCCTCCAGGAGCGGATCGTGTTCGTGATTTTCGGAGCATCAGGCAACGTCGGCTCGTCGACCGTGACGACCCTGCGCCACGCAGGCCATCCCGTGCGCGCGGTGCTGCGCGACGCCCGCCATCGCGAACGTTTCGCGCAACTCGGCTGCGAAGTGGCGATCGCCGACCTGACGGATGCAGGTGCGATCGCCACGGCGATCGACGGCGCGCAAGCCGTGCAGATGCTGTGTCCGGTGCCCGTCGCCGACGGCGATCCGGCGGCGACGATGGCGCGCACGCTCGACGTCGTGACCGGCGCACTCGCCGCGAATCCGCCGCCGGCACTGCTTGCGCTGTCGGACTATGGCGCGGAACTTGACGGCAACACGGGCATCACGCGGTTGTTTCATCTGCTGGAAGAGAAGTTGAAGACGGTCCAGACCCGGCTGACGCTGTTGCGCTCGGCCGAGCATCTCCAGAACTGGGTGCGCATCTTGCCGGTTGGCACCGGCGTGCTGCCGAGTTTTCACCATCCAATCGACAAGGTGTTTCCGACGGTGTGGGCGCCCGACGTGGGCGTCGCGGCGGCGCGGCTGCTGCTCGATGTCGCGGAAACCGGCAACGGGCCGCGCATCGTCAGCATCGAAGGCCCGCGGCGCGTGAGCGTGCGGGACATCGCGGAGACGCTCGGCGCGGCCGCGGACCGCGAGATCGTCGCGCGCGAACTGCCGCGCGACGCATGGACCGCGACGCTGCTGCGCGCGGGCCTTAGTGAGCGACATGCGCAGCTGATCGTCGATCTGTACGACGTGCACAACGCGGGGCAGATTGACGTCGAGGCCGGCGTGTCGGAGCGGGTGTATGGCACGACGACACCGGAGGAGGCGCTCGCTGCGCTGGTGCGCGTGCACGCAGCGCAGGCGTGACGCAGGTGGCCGGCACCTCCTACGCTATTCCAAGCTATCCATCTGGTCCCATTGTGCAAGAAGATCACCCGGAATCGCGTTGACCACCTCGACGTAGCGTTTGCCAACGAATTGCTCGGCCCGCTTCAGCAATACCGGGATCGGGCTGCTTGGTTCGTTCGTTTCGAACCACTGGCGCGCCGTATTGATCAGAATCAGCGCCTCATGGCGGGTCATCGGTTCGGTGCAGGGAGCAGAATGCGGTGCGTTTGCGCCCGAGTACAATTCGCTATCCGGAGAAATTGACGTGAATTCTCCGTCGGGCTGAACACCGTCTCGATTCTGGCCATCAATGTCATCGACGAAAACATGTGCGACGTCCGAAGTTGCCTCGACGTGCGTGCCCGCGACATTCAACAGTTGAAGCAATCGAATCAATGGCGAAAGGTCGGGCAGATACGTGTCGAGATGAGTCGCTCCCCAGATGTTGATCGCGGCAAGATTCGAGATCGTTTCATCGAACGCGTTCATCATTTCTGGCTGTTGCGCCCGCAGATCCCGCAACTGCTGGATGACTGAATCCGGTGCGAGCGCATCCGCCGAACGCGGATGGGCGAAAGCGCGTTCGACATCCCGCATCTGCAGGCGCGTGGCGGTCGATTTCATCAGCACGATCTCCCGGACGTCGGCAAGCAGTCCGTCGGGATCCGTCATCGTCTGCAGGGCATTCATTCGCATTTCCAGCGCGGCGCCGCGATCGTCATCCGTGCTTGCCTGGGGGTGAACGCTGTCGGGAAATGCCTGCAGCCATGCAGCGAGCAGCCCCGTTCCTTCCGCCAATCCCGACGGACCGCCGAGGCGCGTGCGACAACGGGCGTAGAGCACCGCGACACGTATATCCTTCGTGCGCAGCATCAGCCGGCGGCAGTTGCGCTCGAGTTCGCTCCAGTTGAGCGGTTCAGGTGATCCGACAAACGCGCCGTACTGCACGTCCGACCTGGATGCCGCGTCAGCAAAAAGGACCACGAAATCGTGGTCATACTCGAGATCCGAGCCGCACGGCGCGTCGTCGCTTACCGGCAACAGCCAGTCGAAGTGCGTGGCGTCGATCGCGGAGGGGCGGCTCGGCTTCGCAGGGGTGGGCGATTGCTTCTTGCTCATGGTCGGTCGGTTCCAGGGCTTGTCGGGCGGCGATCGAAATGACGTGCGTAACGTTCGGGTTCGAACCGCATGCCGGTAATGGGTTTGCGCTGGTCCGGGCGGCCGAGCCATCCGGACCAGCCCATGCGTTGTTGGCCGCCCATCACCGCCGGCGGCGCACTCTCCGGCTTGATACGCAACTCGAGTTCCCATTCCAGTTCGTAGCCGACGAACGCCCGTACCCATTCGACGAGCTGTGGCAGATCCTCGCCTTGAGGCGTGAAGCGCAGATAGGCGTTCAGATCGAGCGGGCCGATGATGATTCGAAAGCGATGCTGACGGTCTGGCGCGACACGTCCGAGCATGGCGCCTTGTCCCATCGTCGCGGCAGCACCCGGGCGGCCCATTCGGCCGCAGTCGGCCGGGTCGATTTCGATCCAGTGGAACACGTTCTCTTCAAGCGCGACCGGCACGCCGAAGTAGTGTTCGAGCGTCGCGCGCAGGCCGTCCGGATTGCGCGATTCCCGTACGAGATGCGCCGCGGCGGCGAGGCGCGCGTGCGAGGGCAACGGGCGCCTGGAAATCTCGCCGATGTCCAGTCCCGCGAGGCTCGCGATGTAGAACGAAAATCGCTCGTTTTGTGTTCGATCGAGTCCGGCGGCTGATTGAGCCGACGCCCACGCGCGATAGAACAGCGTGAAGTAGCGATGATGGAAGATGTCGAAAAAATCGACGGTCGTCGTGTCGCGCCGGCTCTCTTGGCGATCCTTCGCGATTTCGGTGAAGTGGATCGGGAGCGGACCATGGGGACCGAGCATCCCGAGACTGAAAAGTCGCACCTTCAACCGCCCCGCGGATTGTTCCGCGCTTGCGACTTCTCGCGGGGCAAAGGCGAGGCTCGGCTGCTGGCCAAGCCGTAATGGTTCCGAGCCTGGCCGGCGTGCCGTGCCGATCGGATCGATGGCGGGGTTCGCGCCGATGCGGCGCAAGAGCGACAGAAACCCGAACCGCCAGGGCTCGGCCTGCAAGCGTTCGAGCTGCTCAGGCGACAGCATGCTGTCGCGAAGCTGCGCGGGCAGCGTGGCGCGCTTCATCACAGCACTCCGCGTGTGCCCGTGCGCACCGGCCAGCGTGCGATGCGACCTCGTTGCATCGAATGCAGTTCGGTTTGCGTGAAGCTGTTGATCGATACGTGCCGCGCGAGCCAATGTTCGAGGACCACACCGAACAGGTAAGGGCTCACGCCCGAGAAGTCCGTCTCGTCGACGGTCAGTGTGCACTCGATACCGCGCCCGAATGTCATCGGACCGATTCCCGGCAGCTTGCGGGTCACGGGGCGCGTCCTCACCCCGACGAGGCTTTCGACTTGCCGGCCTTGTCCGGAATCGCCGTCCGCGACGTACAGGCGCAGCAGGTCGCGCAGCCCTTGCCCCCCTTCACGGTGATCGAAATCGTCGAGCGGCAGGTAGTTGAAATTGAGCTGGCGGATCAGGCGCCATGCCATTTCCCGCTCCGCGTGGGGCGGCAGCGGAGGGCTGGGCGCGCGGATGAGGCCAATGCTCGCGACCGGCGCGGATTCGGCCGTGTCCAGGTCGTCGATGCCGTTGCGTGGCACGAGCGTAGCCAGATCGCGATTTGTCAGCAGTGCATCGACCGACAGGTAGCGGATGTTTTCGTTATAGGGGGCCTCGTTTTGATCGACGAGGGAGAGAAACACTTCCGTGCCGATGTAAGGCGTGCGTGTACCGTAACGACGAGCCGAATCGGACACGAGGCGTCGCTCGCGCCGCGCGGAGAAGTAGCGACCGTGATTGCCTTCGTCGTTGTTCAGTGTTTGGTAGAGCGGGCGGAAAGTGAGTTCGGCGGACGTCGAAGCCACGCGGCCGTACACGGCCTCCACCGAAAACACCTCGTAGTCGAGCGGTGCGAGCCGTGCCGGCACCAGGTGAAACTCGGTTTCTCGCGGCGTAATCTCGATCCGGTCGGTATGCTTGCTGAACAAGTTGATGACGGGTGTGCAGAACAGCGCGAAGCGTGAAGCGTCCACGAGGTTTGCCAGTTGAGCCGGCGAGCGGTCGAGCAACACGACGATCTCGACTTCGCGGCCGTGCACCGCCGAAAAGCCTTCGGCGAGCCCGTTCAGCGCAAAGAACCAGAATCGGGCCGGGCACGCGAAATACTCGTGCAACAGGTTATGCCCATGGAACTTCGTCCAGGTGAGCGGCAGCAGGTTCTGGTCGGTGCGCAGCCCTTCATGCTCGACTGCGTTACGTGTCACCGCTGCGAGCGGACGCCCCGGGATGCCGAACTCGCCGGGCGCGCCGATCACGGACGCGACGGCACCGGTATGCAGCAGTTCGAACAGGTGGGATGCAACCTGCTCGTCACCGGCAAGGTAGACGGGAAGTCGATCAAGCCCCTTCAGGTCGGAAATTCGCACGTCACCGGTCGTCGCCAGGCGTAGCCGCAATGCGCCGCGCACCTGCGTATCGGGCGGCACGTAGCGCTCGAGGCCGGCGATGTCTGGCGGAACACCCGTCAAGCGGGCCTCGGTGATCGTCAGCGGCCAGAGCGTCACGTCCTGCCCGCTCGTGAATCGGCACGCCGTTCTTTCGCCATCGGGAACGCGGGCCGTAAAGGCGGTGCCGCGCGCGATCCGATATCCGTTGGCAAGGCTACCTTCCGTGCCCCCGGGATGCAGGCGTGCAACGGCAATCGACGGCGTGGGCGCGACGTAATTCGGGTAAACGACTTCAAGCAACCGTTCGGTGAAGCGCGGGAATTCCGCATCGAGCTTGAGCTGCATGCGAGCGGCCATGAAGCTGAACGACTCGATCAGGCGCTCGACGTAGGGATCCGCCACTTCACCCGCCTGCATGCCGAGACGGCGGGCGATCTTCGGATGTGCATGCGCGAATTCGGTCGCGAGTTCGCGCATGTAGATGAGTTCCTGGTTGTAGTAGTCGAGCAGTCGCGGGTCCATCGGAACGGTCTCGTTGTCGTTGTGGCGTGGGGTGCTTAACCCGTGCGCATGCCGGTAATGCGAATCTCGCTGGTCTCGAGATCCAGCGAACTCTGCACCATGAATTCGAGTGGGTACGGATCCATGTGGATCAGCCCTCGAACCTCGAACGCGAGGACGTTGTGATGCTCGCCGGCGTCGCCGCTGCCGGTGCGGGGAGATACCACAAGGGAATCCGGAATCAGCCGCGGTTCGAAATCGGTGATGGCCCGCCGGATCGTCTGCTCGACGTCGTTCCAATGACGTGACGCGATGAAGGCGCCCGCAAGGGGCGGCACGCCGAAGTTCAAGGTCGACGCAGCGACGTGCGGATGACGGCCCCGATCGATCTGATCCTCGATGCTCGTTGTGTTCAGCAGGTACGCGAGATCGCGCTGAACGATGTCGCGCATCTGTTTACGGGTGACCGTGTATTCCTCCGGCGCTTCGGTGCTTCGGTGCGGTGCATCGTCACGCAGGCGGTCGAGCAAGGTCGGCATCAAATGCGCATTGGCGCGCCGAGGCGTGCGGACGGCGAGCGAGTCGGTGGCCCGAGGCGCTTTCCTGTTCTCACTCATTGATCGGCTCTCCGACCGTGGCGCTGCTTCCGATACCTGTGCCGAACTCCGCGGTTGCCAGTTCGAACAGTCCGAAGTCACCTCGATCCGTTGACCAGGTCTTTTGGCCAAGCGCCGTGACACCGGTTCGGCCGTGCTCTCGCCAAGTCGTTTCGCGTCCGATGCGAACGGCGTCGCTGCCGATCTCAGAACCGTGATATCGAGCCGGCATGAAGCCGTGAGCGATGGCGCCATCGCCAAGCGTGAACGTACACGGCGCCCAAACCAGATCGACGACCTTCGTCGGCGGCGACACATGCCACGACGCCAGATCGGCGAACGGAATCCAGCGATAGTGCCCGGCCACGATGATTTCGCACACGGGGCCGAAACGGGAATCGCTATCGACGATCCAGGCTACCGAGCCCTGCGGGATGCGCGCAGCGACGGTCGGAGCGGCATCGAAGGCCGCTTCGCGCGCGTCGTCGGCTGCGGCGATCCGTCCCAAGGCGGCCAGGTGCAGTGCGTTCAACAATCCGTCGATCCACGCCGGCTGCTCGAATACGAAGCCTGGCTGCGTGAGCCCCTCGATCACCTGCTTGCGCCGGCATTCGGCACGGATCAGGTCGCGATAGACCTGCGCGGTTGCAGTGTGTATCGGTTCGAGCATGGCCCATGTCTGCAACTGCTGGATTGCCCGGGGCCATTCACCCATGACGCACAACAACTGAAACAGTGCCCACCGATGAGACGCGATGGTCGGCTGCGCGCGCAGGCGCGCCGACACTTGTTCGATCTGCTCGCTGAGTGGGATCTTGTCCAGACGAGCGAGTGAGGGCGGGCAGGAAGCGGTAAGCCGGGTCAATCTTCATCCTTGCGCAAGGGCGCGGACAGCGGGCTGTCCATAGTCAACACGTGGTGTTCGCGCCGTGTGAGCGCGGGGGGATGCTGCACGGCCTCCGCTCGAAAATCGGAAGGCGCAAACAGATGCAGGATCTCGGGAACGGGTTCGTCTTCTGGCAAGGAGGCGCTGTGCTCATCCAGTCGCTCGAATACGTCCTCGAGCGTGCGATCGCCAAGCAACATCGCTTCGATCGAATCATGATCACGACGAGGGTCCGGACAGCCCTGCGAATCGGGCGCGGACGTGCGCGTGATCGGCTCCGCCTCTCCTGCAGTTGACGCCCATTCCACGGTAACCGACGCGTGGGGATCGGCCAGCGCGCGCCAATACTGCGCGTGCAACGTATCGATCAGCACGTCGGTGCTGTCGGGCGCGCCAATGGAAGTGTGAGACGAAGGATCCGAACGTCGTGCGCCGCGCTCCAGGCCGCCGATCCCGAGCTGGCCGAGCAGGTCGTCGGCATACGGTGACGGGAGCGAATCGTCTGCTGGCACGGTTGGGGCAGCAGCAACAGTGTGGCCGGGTCGCGCATGACTGTTGCCACGCGGCAGCCCGGTGTGCGAGACATCCGATTGGCGACGCCACGGCAGACGAAAGGAACGCATCCGGAAGTCCAATGACGAGAAGTCCGCAATTTAACCACGAGTTTCGGCCGGTTGTTTATTGAGATAAAAATATGCGTGATGACGGGCTTTGTGCGAATGTTTTTTGAGATGAAATTTGAAATGTAAAACAAAGTCACAAAATGAATTTAATGCCTTTGCAATCAAAAAATTATCGATTTATTGATAAGTGTTAATTCGCGAGAAAAATGAATTTATCTCAAAATAACAAGGACTTGTGCGCGTGTGTTTGGGGGTGATCGGTTGGGTCTGAAGTCGAGCGTCGCACTGAGGTTGTGTGTGGGACGATGGAGATTTGCAAAAAGTGAATTTGGGGATGTTATTGGGAAGTATTGCTGATTTGTCGCATTGACGGAAGTTGCAATTCGTGCCGATAATGCGCCTTCTATTTGATTGGCAGATTGAATTGAATAGAGAGGGGGCGTGTCAGTGTTTCCGGAGGTCGTCCGGAAGATAGTCTGTATAGCAGTCCTGAGAGACGCTGCATGGTGCTTGGAACCATTGCGGCCAACAACAAAGATCATCATGACCATTTCTCGCCAAGCGCTATTCGGTAAGCTCGGGGTCCAGCTTTACCGGGGTATCGAGTCAGCGACGAATTTCTGCAAGTTGCGCGGAAATCCGTTCGTCGAACTCGCTCACTGGCTGCATCAGTTGTTGCAACAACCGGACGGCGATCTTCAACGGATCGTGCGTCACGCGGCGATCGATCGCGATGGGCTCGAGCGCGATCTCGCTCGGGCACTGGCCGCCTTGCCGGCCGGCGCGAGCTCGATCAACGACTTTTCGTGGCATATCGAATCGGCGATCGAGCGTGCCTGGGTGCTCGCGACGCTCGAATACGGCGATCGCCGCGTGCGCGGCGCGTGGCTGATCGCGGCACTCGTGTCCACACCCGAACTGCGACGCGTCATGCTCGAGATCTCTCCGGCGTTCGGCAAAATCCCGGTCGGTGATGTCGACGACGTTCTGCCAGCCTGGATAGCCGGCTCGCCGGAAGCGGACGACGGCCCGTATGACCATAGCGAATATCTGCCTGCCACGCCGGGTGAAGCGTCCGGTGCGATGCCGGCCACGCCGAAGGGCGGCACACTCGATCAGTACTGCGCGGATCTGACGGCGCGTGCGCGTGCCGGCGAGATCGACCCGGTCATCGGGCGTGAACTCGAGATTCGCACGATGATCGACGTGTTGCTGCGCCGTAGACAAAACAATCCGTTGGTGACCGGTGAAGCCGGAGTCGGCAAGACGGCCGTGGTGGAGGGTCTCGCGCGTGCGATCGCGTCGGGCAACGTGCCGCCGAAGCTTGCGGATGTGCGTCTGCTGAGCCTTGATGTCGGCGCGTTGCTGGCGGGCGCCAGCATGAAGGGGGAATTCGAGGCGCGACTGAAGGCGTTACTCGAAGCGGCCGTGAAGTCGCCGGTGCCGGTCATCCTGTTCATCGACGAAATCCACACGCTGATCGGCGCGGGCGGCCAGGCCGGCACGGGCGACGCCGCCAACCTCCTGAAGCCGGCGCTGGCGCGCGGCACGCTGCGCACGATTGGCGCGACGACCTGGGCCGAGTACAAGCGGCATATCGAGAAAGATCCCGCATTGACGCGACGCTTTCAGGTGCTCCAGGTCGCGGAGCCGTCCGAGGCCGCTGCCGTCGACATGGTGCGGGGGCTCGTGCAAACGTTTTCGGCGCATCACGGCGTAGTGGTGCGTGACGAGGCGATTCGCGGTGCAGTGACGTTGTCTCACCGTTACATCCCGTCGCGCCAGTTGCCCGACAAGGCGATCAGCTTGCTCGACACCGCGTGCGCACGCGTGGCGCTGTCTCAGCATGCCACGCCGCGAGAGCTCGACGATGTACGTCAACGGCTTGCTGCCGTCCGTACGGAAGAGGCGCTACTCGCGCAGGAAGCTCGTATCGGGCTGGGCGTAGGCAAGGCGTTGGAAAGCGTGCGCGAACGCATCGCCGCGCTCGCAGCGGACGAGGCTGCGGTCGAGGTCCGCTGGCGTGAACAGACGGCGGCCGCGCAGGCGTTGCTTGCCGCACGTGAAACCGTGCGTGGCGATATGGCGCACGAGCCGGTATCGGGCGATCAGCTCCGCGAACTCGAACAGGCGTTGCTGACGCTGCAGGGCGATGCGCCGCTCGTGTTTCCGGAGGTCGATGCGGCAATCGTCGCGGAGATTGTTTCCGACTGGACGGGTATCCCTGCCGGCCGCATGGTCACGGACGAACTCGACGCAGTGCGTCGGTTGTCGGAAACGCTGGAGGCGCGCGTGGTCGGTCAGACCGACGCGCTGCGCCTGATCGGCGAACGCGTGCAGACCGCACGAGCCGGCCTGACCGATCCGAAAAAGCCGCTGGGCGTGTTCCTGCTCGCAGGCCCGTCGGGCGTCGGCAAGACTGAAACCGCGCTGGCGCTGGCCGAGGCCCTGTACGGTGGCGAGCAAAACCTGATCACGGTCAACATGAGCGAGTATCAGGAAGCGCACACCGTTTCGGGGCTAAAGGGGGCGCCGCCGGGCTACGTCGGATATGGTGAGGGTGGCGTGCTGACCGAAGCAGTGCGCCGCCGTCCGTATTCGGTCGTCCTGCTCGACGAGGTCGAAAAGGCCCATGGCGACGTGCACGAAATGTTCTTCCAGGTGTTCGACAAGGGCTACATGGAAGACGGCGACGGCCGTCATATCGATTTCCGCAACACGACGATCCTGCTGACGAGCAATGTCGGCGCAGACCTGAGCGCGAGCCTGTGTGCCGATCCCGCGCTCGCACCGGACCAGGACGGCTTGCGGGAGGCGCTTGCCCCCGAGTTGCTGAAAGCCTTCCCGGCGGCCTTCGTCGGCCGTGTGACGGTGGTGCCATACCGGCCGTTGGCCGACGACGCGCTCGCTCGCATCGTGCGCTTGCACCTAGGGCGCGTCGTGAAACGGATGTCCGACGCTCACGACATCGCGCTCACGTTCGACGATGCGGTGGTCGGCTACATCGTCGGTCGCTGTCTCGTTCAGGAAACCGGTGCACGCGTCCTTATCGGTTTCGTCGAACAACACATCCTGCCGCGCCTGTCGGCGCTCTGGCTCGATGCCTTCGCGTCGAAAGGTGAGCTCGCGCGCATTGCGGTCGGTGTTGCCGACCCGGCCGCCGACCCCGCGCAGGCGCTGACCTTCGATGCAACGCCTTCTCGCTTGGACGAGCCGCTTGGCTAAGCGCTGTCCATTTCCCACTGTTCAGGAGAACCTGTCCATGTCCGCTTCCAGCAGTTCGCAGAAATTCATTGCGCGCAATCGTGCGCCGCGCGTGCAGATCGAGTACGACGTCGAGGTTTACGGCTCGGAGAAGAAGGTCGAGCTGCCTTTCGTCATGGGTGTGCTGGCCGACTTGTCGGGCAAGCATCCGGTCGAGCCGCTTCCGGCGGTGTCCGACCGGCGATTCCTCGAAATCGACATCGACAACTTCGATGAGCGGATGAAGGCCATTCGGCCGCGCGTCGCGTTTGCCGTGCCGAATACGCTCACGGGCGAAGGCCAGATGATGGTCGACATGACCTTCGAGAGCATGGAGGACTTTTCCCCGGCCGCCATCGCACGCAAGGTCGAACCGCTCCGCCAGTTGCTGGAGGCTCGCACGCAATTGGCGAACCTGCAAACCTACATGGACGGCAAGTCGGGTGCCGAAGCGCTCGTGACACAGCTGCTGCAGGATCCGGCGCTCCTGAAATCGCTGGCTGCTGCGCCGAAGCCCGAGCATCACGAAGCGGGTGCCGTCGACCAGAACGAAGCCAATTGACCGACGAACCGATCGAGGATGACCACCATGGCGAAGCAACACGCACAGGCCGCGCAAACGCAGACGGCCACTCAATCCGACTTCACGCAATTACTGGAAAAGGAATTCCGTCCGAAGACCGACCAGGCGCGTGAGGCGGTTGAATCCGCAGTCCAGACACTCGCCGAGCAGGCGCTTGCGCAGACCGCGACCATCAGCGACGACGCCTACAAGAGCATCGCGGCGATCATTGCGCAAATCGACCACAAGCTTTCCGAACAGATCAACCTGATCCTGCACCACGACGATTACCAGGCGCTGGAATCGGCTTGGCGCGGCTTGAACCACCTCGTGTCGAATACGGAAACCGACGAGCATCTCAAGATTCGCGTCCTGGACGTCTCGAAGACCGAGCTGCACCGAACGATGCGTCGGTACAAGGGATTGGCGTGGGATCAAAGCCCGCTCTTCAAGCAGATCTATGAACAGGAATACGGCCAGCTCGGCGGCGAGCCGTACGGCTGCATCGTCGCCGACTACTATTTCGACCATACGCCGCCCGACGTCGATCTGCTCGGATCGATCGCAAAGGTCGCCGCAGCATCTCACACGCCGTTCATCACGGGGGCCGGCCCGTCGGTGCTCCAGATGGAGTCGTGGCAGGAGCTGGCGAACCCGCGCGATCTGACGAAGATTTTCACGCAGAACCTCGAATATGCGGCGTGGAATTCGCTGCGCAATACCGAAGACGCTCGTTATGTCGGGCTGACGATGCCGCGCTTCCTCGCACGGCTGCCGTATGGCGCCAAGACCAATCCGGTCGACGAATTCGATTTCGAAGAAGACACCAACGGCTCGGATCACAGCCGCTACGGCTGGGCGAACGCCGCATACGCAATGGGCGTCAACATCAACCGTTCGTTCAAGCAGTATGGCTGGTGCTCGCTGATTCGCGGCGTCGAGTCGGGCGGTACGGTTGAGAGCCTGCCGTGTCATACGTTCCCGACCGACGACGGCGGCGTCGACATGAAATGTCCAACCGAAATCGCGATCTCGGATCGGCGCGAGGCCGAACTGTCCAAGAACGGTTTCATTCCGCTCGTGCATCGCAAGAACACCGATCACGCGACCTTCATCGGCGCGCAGTCGTTGCAGAAGCCGGCCGAGTATCACGATCCGGACGCGACCGCCAACGCGAACCTGTCGGCCCGCCTGCCGTATCTGTTTGCCTGCTCGCGCTTCGCGCACTACCTGAAGTGCATCGTGCGCGACAAGATCGGCGCGTTCAAGGAGCGCGAGGACATGCAGCGCTGGCTGAACGAATGGGTCATGCACTATGTCGACGCGGATCCCGCCAACTCGTCGCAGGACACCAAGGCGCGCCGGCCGCTCGCCGCGGCGGAAGTCCTCGTCGAAGACGTCGAGGGCAACCCGGGCTATTACCAGGCGAAATTCTTCCTGCGTCCGCACTTTCAGCTTGAAGGGCTGACGGTCTCGCTGCGGCTCGTGACGAAGCTTCCGTCGATCAAGGAAGCGGCGTAAGCGGAAGCTAACCCATCCCATCGGGCCGGGCATTCAAGCGTTTCATTTTGTGGTGAACGGCCTTTTTCTACTCATGTAAGTAAAGGAGTGCTACGTATGGCGCAGGACATTTTTCTGAAGATCGACGGTATCAACGGTGAATCGCTCGACGACAAGCACAAGGACGAGATCGAAGTCCTGAACTGGGATTGGGAAATCACTCAGGAATCGACGATGCATGCCGGAAGCGGTGGCGGCGCGGGCAAGGCGACGGTCAAGGATCTGACGTTCGAACACAACATCGATCGCGCGAGCCCGAACCTGATGAAGTACGCGCTGACCGGCAAGC
The DNA here is from genome assembly GCF_902833125.1 of Burkholderia sp. BCC1640. Classification (NCBI taxonomy): domain Bacteria; kingdom Pseudomonadati; phylum Pseudomonadota; class Betaproteobacteria; order Burkholderiales; family Burkholderiaceae; genus Burkholderia; species Burkholderia sp. BCC1640. The sequence continues at coordinate 41,368 of NZ_CADFEF010000017.1, forward strand.
ATATCGATCAGGCGACGCTCGTGATGCGCAAGGCCGGTGGCAACCCGCTCGAGTACCTGAAGATCACGATGAGCGACGTGATCGTCACGCGCGTGAAGCCGTCCGGCAGCAAAAGCGACGCAGAGAAGAGTCGTGAGACGGTCGCGTTGTCGTTCGCGAAAGTGAAGCAGGAATATGTCGTGCAGAACGCGCAAGGCGGCAGCGGCGGCGCGGTGACGGCCGGCTTCGACATCAAGGGCAACAAGGAAGCGTAAGTCGGCGAGGTGTTGCGTGTGCGCAATGGTGTCTCGGCGTGCGCGCAGCGCCTTTTTGCTGCATTCAAGGTGAAATCTGCATGCGTTCGATCCTGACTGCCGCCGCGCTTGCCGGCGTCGTGATTCTTGCGGCCTGTGCGAGCGGCGAACCGAAGCCCAAGGTGCCGGTTCGGTTTGACCTGACGGTCAACGCGCGACCGGACGTCAACCCTGACGATCGCGGTCGGGCCGCGCCGATCGTCGTTCGCATCTATGAACTGAAGAACGACATCGCGTTCGGCACAGCCGACTTTTTCACGCTACAGACGCAGGAAAAGACGGTATTGGGCGATGACGTCGTGAAGCGTGACGAACTGCAGCTGCGTCCGGGCGAGCACAAGAAGATCGTGCGGTATTCCGGTGCGGATACGACGGCCATCGGCGTGATCGCGGCTTATCGGGATCTTCCCAACTCGGTTTGGCGAGTCGTTTACACGATACCGACTGGTCCCGACAAGGCGTGGTATCGCTTTTTCACACCAAAACTGAAGTTGGACATTGCTCTCGACGCCAAGGCAGTCAGCGTGCGGGAGACGGGGAAGAAATAAAAGCATGAGCAATCTCAATTTGAAATCGGAACTGACAGTCACCGACATCATCGGACACGCTGTTATCTGGATCCTTCTTTCGATTGTCACGTTCGGTCTCGCGTTGTTCGTCTATCCGTACTACCTGTACCGATTCGTGATCAGTCGAACGGTCGCCGTCAATTCAGACGGCAAGGTAGTGGGAAGGCTCGAGTGCACGATGGATCTGGCGACGATGATCGGAAAGATCGTGATCTGGACGCTGATCTCGATCGTCACGCTGGGCATCGGTTACTTCGTCTTTTTATACAAGATCCTCGCGCACTGCATGAACCACACGCGAATGGTCAGCAACTGATCGATCTCATGGCGCGTATTTGAGTGGATGGCATAAAAATGCAGGCGCTTCGCACCGCCAGGTCCGAGTTGGACCTGGCGGCCAGACATGATGGGTATGGCCCATCTTTCGCACGGACAATCGGAAAACACGTATGAGTTGGTATGCCAAGGTTGCCTGGCAGGAGGGGCTGTTTTTCCGTCCACAACTGTTCCAGCAACAGGATCGCTATTTCGAGAAATACGCGCATATGCGTGCGACCCCGTTGTCGCCGTTCTTTTTCGGCTTCGCGAGCTATGCGCTCGACCTGGAGTCGCTGGCGCTCGGGAAGGTGATCGTCAAAACGGCCGCCGGCGTGTTCGCCGACGGCACGCCGTTCGATGCGCCGGGCAATACACCTCCGCCGCCTCCGTTGACGATTCGGCCCGAACACCTCGATCAGGTGATCTATCTCGCGGTGCCGGTCCGGCTGCCGAACTGTGAAGAAACGACGTTCGAGAACAGCGCGGATTCCCTGGCGCGCTACCTGGTGTTCGATACGGAATTGCGCGACACGAATTCGATCGGTCTTGCCCCCGAGGCCGTGCAACTGTCGAATCTGCGCCTGCGCCTGATGCCGGAAAAGGAACTGGGCGATGCATGGATCGGCCTCGCACTCACGCGTGTCAAGACGATCCGCGCGGACGGCAGTATCGAGCTCGACGACACGCTTGTACCGCCTGTATCCGGTTATGGCGCGAGCGACCTCCTCGCAAGCTGGGTGACGAAAATCCACGATCTCGCGCATCTGCGTGCGAATGCGCTTGCTGAACGGCTCGCCGGCACGGACGAGACGACAGCGAGCGCGGCGACGGTTACGGATTACCTGCTGCTGCAGATCCTGAACCGCTACGAGCCGTTGCTGCAGCACTTGCTGCGGGTGCCGGCCGTATCGCCGGCCGATGTTTATGCGCTGCTGATCAGCATGGCGGGCGAACTGTCGACGCATCTGCGCACGGATACGCGGCGGCCGCTCGACACACATCCGCCTTATCAGCACACGACGCCGCATCTGTGTCTGAAGCCGGTTGTCGACGATACGCACCGGCTGCTGAACGCCGTGCTGGTGCGCAGCGCGCAGAGCATTGCATTCGAAGATCGCGGGCACGGGATGCGCAACGCGGTGGTCGATCCGGTCGATATGCAGGGCTTTACCGCGTTGGTGCTCGCCGTTCACGCGGCGATGCCGCCTGACGTGCTGAAGCAGCAATTCCTGGCGCAGGCGAAGGCCGGGCCGTCGGAAAGGTTGCCGAGCCTTGTCCGCAGTCACTTGCCGGGTATCGGTCTGCAGGCGCTGCCGGTGCCCCCGCGGCAGATCCCGTTCAACGCGGGCTACATCTATTACGAGTTGACGCAAGGCGGGCCGCTTTGGGAGGAAGTCGTGCGTCACGGCGGTATCGCGTTGCACGTGGCGGGTGAGTTCCCGTCGTTGAGATTGGAGTTGTGGGGCGTGCGCGCATAAGCGTGACGGATTCGAAGCGGCTGGATTGCCATCGAGAGTCGATGGCTCGATCGATTCAATGGAGATGTCGGGATGGCTTTGTTTGACTCACCACGGACGCTGTCGGTTTGCGGCGCGGCCATGCCGATGTACGGTGATCGTCCGATCCTCACGCCGGTGAAGCTTACCGGCGGCGAAGCCGTTGGCGAATTGTTCGAGTACACACTCGAGCTGAAAACCCCCGACGAACTCGGCTTCTCGCAAAGCATTGCCGCGAATATCGATCTCGACAAGCTGATCGGCACCGAGCTGACCGTCTCGATTCAGCTCGAAGGCGTGGGGCATTTCATTCGTGGCCTCGCCGGCAACGCTGGAATGGCGAACATCGGCGCAGGCACGCGCGAGATCACCGGAATCGTCTCCCGCGCATCCATCCTGCGAGAAGACGGTCGATCGATCGTGTACGCGGTCACGCTTCGACCGTGGCTCTGGCTGGCGACGAAGAACTGCGACTGCCGAATCTTCCAGGACATGTCCGTGATCGAGATCACCGACGCGGTGCTCTCGACGTACCTGTTTCCGGTCGATAAGCGGCTGACGCCGCCGCGTCCGAACAACGTTTGGCCCAAGCGGGACATCCAGCGCCAGCACCACGAAAGCGACTGGACGTTCCTGCAGCGGTTGTGGGAGGAGTGGGGCATCTTCTACTTCTTCGAGCATGCCGACGGCAAGCATCGTTTGGTCTTGTGCGATGCGATCGCCGCGCTCAAGCCGCACGGCGAAGCCTACGCGACGATCCGCTATGAAGCCCCCAACAGCCGGCGTGTCGACGAGGAGCATATTCACGCGTTGTCGATCTCGAATGCGTTGACGACCGGCGCGGTCACGAGTGTCGATTACGACTACACGCGACCGCGCGCCGATCTGACGGTTGGGCGAGAAGATCCGCGCGATACGGGGCTCGCTCATCAGGAGCATTACACGTGGGCCGACTATGCGCAGCCGCAGGCGGGTATGGGAGGTTTGTCGGGCGCGTCCAATGAGCCGCGAACGGAAGCGGAATACCTGACGCTCGTGCAGATGCAGGCGTATCGCTGCCAGGGGCTCAGGGCTTCCGGGCAGGGCAATCTGCGCGGACTGGTCGTCGGCCAGACTTTTGTGCTGACGCACTATCCGCAGAACGCAGCCAACCGGGAGTATGCGGTCATCGGCTGCAAGCTGACGATCGAAGAGGTTGGCGAGGCATCGGGTTCCGGTCAGCGTTACCACTGCGAAGCAGACTTCGTGCTGCAGCCGACCCATGAGCCATTCCGGTTGCCGCGCACGATCGCGAAGCCGCGCATTACCGGCGTCGAATATGCCGTTGTGACATGTCCGGAGAACCAGGAAATCTGGACGGACGCGTACGGTCGAGTGAAGTTGCAATTCCTGTGGGATCGGCTCGGCGACAACGATGAACGTTCAAGCTGCTGGGTGCGCGTTGCCGGTGCATGGCATGGCGATCAGTTCGGCGGCATCTTCCTGCCGCGCCGCGGCCATGAGGTAGAGGTTGCATTCGCGAATGGTGATCCTGACTTGCCGATCATCGTCGGTAGTGCTGTGAATGCGTTCAACATGCCGCCGTTTGCTTTACCGGAGAACCAGACGCTTGCCGGTTTTCGTAGCAAGGAGATCGGTGCTCGGCGGGCGAATACGCTGGCTTTCGACGATACGAACGGAAGAATTCAGGCGCACCTGTCGAGTGACGAAGGCACGTCGCAGTTGAATTTGGGGTACATCACGCGTATTGCGGGGAATGCGGGGCGGCAAGAGGAACGCGGTCGCGGCTTTGAGCTCGCGACCGGTTTGTGGGGGGTGGTCCGTTCGGCGTTGGGAATGTTGGTCACCACCGAGGCGCGGTCGGATGCGGAGGGCCATGTCAAAGGGATGGGCGAAACCGTCCAGCGGCTTGTAGAAGCGCGTGACACGCACGAACGACTCGCACAACTGGCTCAGCAGAACCACGCGCAGGAGGTGAATAGTGATCAGAGTGAGGTCACAACCGCGTTGAATGCACAGAATGATGCAATCCGGGGCGGAGCAAAATCGAGCAGTGACCCGTTTCCAGAGTTTGCTGAGCCACACCTTACGCTTGCCAGTCCAGCTGGTATTCAAGCTACAACAGCGGGTAGCACGCATATCGCAAGCGGCGAGCATCTCGCGTTGACGACGGGTGAGCATCTCGGCATTGCCACCGGACGCTCACTGTTTGCAACCATCAAGGAAAAATTGCGGATTTTCGTCTACGACGCCGGAATCAAGCTGATTGCCGGCGCAGGTTCAATTGACATTGAATCGCTCAAGGACACCATTAACCTGATGGCAAAAATCCGGATCAGGCAGACCGCGACCAAGATCGAAATCTGGGCTGAAGAGGAACTATCGCTGCGCGGCGGGAAGAGTTTCATCACGCTCAATAACTCGGGCATTACCAACGGCACGCCCGGGCAGTGGCAATCCTACGCGGCAATTCACGAGATGCCGGGGCCGAGAAGCGCGTCTGAGGGTATACCGGCCGCTGAACTCAAGGTTTGCGAAATGAGTATGGTCAAGGCGGCAGTCAAGCACGCGGCAATCGTGCCGCTCTCCTGAGGGACACATGCAAAGCCGCACACTTAACGATGCGATGTCGGCCAGCACTCACCTGCTGGCCGATCGCCTCCTCGTCCGGGACTGGAGGGGTGATTTGCCTTGGCACGACATCGTGCCCGACTGGCTTGAAAATGAACGCCATTTGCTCCCGGTAGTGCTCCGTCTCGATCAACTTGACGATAGTCAGCGTGAAGAGATTACGCAGTCTCTGGCGGTCGCCCCCCCTGAGATTGCGTCAGCTATGTTGATTTGCAGCGATTTGAGCGCCGAGGCGCAAGCACGTCAGTTGGCAGGGAAAGTCACTGTGACGCTCGATGATGATTCGCATGTTCTGCTGCGCTTTGCAGACCCCGCCGTATTTCTCCATCTGTTGTGGGTATTGCCGCTTCCGCATCTTGCCGCTCTCTGTGACGGTATAAGCCGCTGGTGGGTGCCTTTCCACGGCCTGTGGCATGAGCTCGAGTTCACTAGCCGACCGGAGGTCGAATGGAGCAAGCTCGACGAGGCTCAGTCGATTGCGTTGACCAACGTCGGACTGGTCAACGGCACACTCGCGACAATGCCCGAGGTCACTGAGATGAAGCAGCTGTGGCGCTTTAGTCAGGAGATCAATCAATGGTTATGTACCGCGCAGAGTGAGTTTGGCCTTATGGGCGCATCGGATTGCATGGCCTTTGCGCGACACGGCTGCCTCCTCGGTCGGAGCTTCACCAGCCATCCGAAATTGGCGCCGCACCTTCGAGTTGCTGCGGCGACACCGGGAGCCTATGCCCAGGCGACTGAGTTGTTTCCGGAAAATGAGTGGAGCAATGTAATTGCAGACATTGAACGGATTGATCGAGAACGGGAGGTATCGTGACCAACGCAAGTTCTTCTTTAACTGCACTGGCCAGGGCGAAGGCGGCTGCGCTCGACGATTGCGAGTTTTGTGAGAAAAAGGGGTTAGCGATCCTCCCGGTTCGAGCGGCAATCATGCACCCGGATTCAGGTGGACCAATGCTGCCGGCCGATCTGCTACCTGCTGACGGCGATGGGGGGAAGAAGATTCCACTGACAGGGGCAGCCGCCTATACGGGTCGGACATTACGCAACGGTTTTCTGTACGTGTACGACGAACGAGGAATGTGGGAGAAGTACTGGATCACGCCGCTCGGATATCTGATGAAGGTTCCGGTTGGTGTGCCATTGAACGGTGCTTACGTGGAGGGCCGAGAACCATGTAATAAGACGGGGCACCGTGAAATTGCAGCGTGCATTACCGTAAAAGAACCAAAAAGCGCTGGAAGGATATGGGTCGGCTATTCCGTTGCCGAATGGACGCCACGGGTGCTTCAACTCAATCAGGACGAGGCGTATCGAAGCCGCCATATGCGCGTATTCGATGTGAAGAAGTGGATGGAAAGTCGCAAGGCGCCGAACGCGCGAAGTTTGGATAACGTGGCGTCGATCGTGGCGGAGTATTCGACGAAGTCAAAGGTTGAAACCTTCGCGTTTTCGCCTTATGGGTTCAACTCGCGGGCATCGACAACAGATGGGCTGTTACACGCCGCCACGTCATTGGGGCCGAAACCCGGGGCCGTGCTGATTATCGACGATCCCGCCGGGATCGCGGCGGAAATCGGCGCCAGAGCCATCGAGCTTCACGGCGGATTCATGGCCGTTGCCGATCGTTCCCGAAAATTGAGCGTCTCCACCGCAATTCTGAGTCTCCAGGCTGCTGTCACTGATCGTGCGGAAATGGATGAGATCGCCGCAGGTGACGAACTGGAGCAAGACGGGCATTACGTACCGGATGGGGTCGGGCGCATGATCTACGTGGCAAATCCCCCGAAGCTTCCCGATGCCACACCGGCGGACTTGAGTCGTGTTTCGTCGAAATCGTGGAAGAAGTATGAGGTCGATTACGACGAACCCGCTCGAGCGCAGTGGCAAAACGAATTCAACCAGGAATATGGCCGGTTCAGCGAACGGACATTGCATCCGTTGGCGGTGTCTCACGTTCAGTGGATGACAAGTAGCCAGATGCGGAACCATCTGGATTGCACACACGATAGCGCTTCCGCGGAAGTCGGGCTCGTCTATGCTCGCGTTCTCACCGCATGTATCCAGGGCACGGAACAATTCAAGCCTTGCGCGCGGTTATACGAGCGCTGGTTGAACGGCGTGATCTCCGATGACAAGAATCTGGTGCTTCGCGGCGTTGTCCTGAATCTTGAGAGCAACAAGAAAATATTTTCGGAAAGCCTCAAGCCAGATGTCATGTGGAAAACAGTCGGCTGGGACAGTCTGATACTGGCGTTCAACAACTCCATTGACGGCGTAGCCGAGCATGCCCCCGAAGTGATAGGGAAGTTACTGGCATCGCTTGGCGGGTCGATCACCCAGGCATTGCAAAGCGCAGTTGATGGGCCGGTCCGACATGCCCTCGTCGCGTGCGGTGTTGTCAGCGGCCGGCCGGTTGTGCCCGTCGAGTTGACCGGCTCGTATAAGGCATATCGAGCGTCGCTTATTCGCCAACTCCTGAAATCTTCCGGTATCAAGAAGCCCAGCGAAAACGCCATCCAGCGAGAAGTGTCGCTCGCATTGCGTCGCCTTCAGATTCGAGGAGAGCCGATGAGCACGGTTGTCAGGTCGAAATTTCTTGTGATGATCGATGAAGAGGCGATCAAAGGCATGCCGAAAGGGCTGAGCAAGAGTGAGCAGGCCAAATGGCTTGCGAATTCGCTTCATTCCGCAGAGGAGATCGAACGGTTGAATCTGTCCGCATGGCGGGAGCGGATCAATGTGCCGCAAAGGGTGGCAACGGCAGGCAAGGCAATACCGTTTATCGGCAACATGCTGGCGGGGCTTTTCCAGTGGGCTGCCTATCAGAAGGTATCGATAGATCTGGCCGGTTCGATGAAGGGCGACAAGCTAGAGAGTCAGTTCAGATTAGGTAGTGCTGTGATCGCGTTGGGCTCCACCGTCGCGGACACCATAGCCAGAGCTGCTGGCAATTTGGTCGAGACGACTTTGTTGAAGGGGAGGGCGGCGGTGTTGGGGATGGCTGGAAAGATATTTAGACTCATATCAAAGGCACTTGGAATTTTCGCCGCCGGAATTAACGCATTTTGGGATGGAAAAAATGCCGTTGAAGCTATTCAACAAAGAAACTATTTATTAGGTTTGGCGTTGAGTGTGTCCGCTGTCTCGGGCCTTGTTGCGGCATTCCTGTTGGCTGCTGAATCTGTAATTGGGGTAATTGTCGCAACCTTGGTTTTCATTGGTGCTGGCGGGATCTCCACATTTTTGCAGGATGACAAGATCGATAAATGGCTAAAACGTTGCTATTGGGGCGCGTTGGATAGGAAGGATCGCTATAAAAATTTGGAGGAGGAACTAAACGAACTGAAGATGGCAACCGGAGCTTGATATGGACTATACGGGACTCTATGCAAAGAAATACAGCATAAATCGAAAGTTGACCAATGAGGAGAGATCGAATCAATTTCATCAGAAGAAGCGACTCGATATTTCGCCGTTCTATAACATTTCAGTTGTCGAAATGAACTCGACGTATCTGGAGTGCGTTGATCGTTGGTTTATATATCGGGGAACGATGGCGGCGTTTTGCTTGATTGGCATGGTAATCCCGGTTTTCGCTTTTTTTATCCCTCTGTTCTCTAGGGTTGGTCTGGAATTTATTTCGCTATCTATTTTTCTTGGGGTGTGGATTCCATACTGGATATTTATGGCGTGGATGTTGTCAAGGGAGACGTTTTCTTGGACATACTTTCCATTGAGATTTAATTATAAAAAAGGAATGGTGTATGTGTTCAGGCGAAATGGAACTGTATTGAAGGAAAAGTGGGGTGATATATTTTTCACCCTCGGGCGTTGTGAACGTATGGTGGGCCGACAAAACTGGGATATCCGTGGTCATGTGCTTGACAAGGACGGAGAAACCGTCCTGGAAACATTTGCTTTACCTGGCGACACGGTGCTCGTGGAGCAGTTGGAGCATTGTTGGGAGTTCATTCGCCGATATATGGAGGAGGGACCTGCGTCAGTCTATCGCGACGTTTACTGGTGCCACGATATTGCCGAGCGACGGGAGAAATACACGGCCGGCCTCAGATACATGTTCTTTTCGTTGAATGGTCAGCCGATCGGCCAAATATTGCTTTCGCCAGTCTTTTTCGTGGCATCGCTGGGTCGATGGTTTGCCATGCGCACGAGCAAGATTCCGAAGTGGCCGGCAGAAATCGAAGCTGAATGCGCCGTAGATGCATTCGATCCGTACCTGCGTGATGCATCGCGCAATCCCGAGAAAGTTCCAATGGAGCCGATGTGATCGGTGTAAAGAAAAATCTTTGCCAAGAGCAAATTGAATGGCGTCGTGACTTGAGAATCGAAGGCGGGAGTTGATGCGGATTATACGGGGCTTCTTGCAAAGAAATATCGTGTTAATAGAAAGTTGACGGCCGAAGAAATATCAAACCAACTTTTTCAGAAGGCGCGACTTGATATTTTGCCATTCTATAATATTTCCTTGATAAAAATGAATTCAACGTATTTGGAGTGCGTTGATCGATGGTTTATTCATCGGGGGGCGATAACATCCGTCTGTCTGGCATTCTTATTTTTTACTGTGATTTTGGTGCTCGGCCCATTGTATATGTTCTCTCCGGCACATTTTGTGCCAACCGAAGCTGATGTTGGCTTTGTGTTGTTCGCTATTCCGTTCATGGTTCCGTTGTGGCTGCTTTTATCTTGGGGGCTGTTTAAGGAGTCGTTTTGTCTTACGCATTTTCCGATTAGATTTAATTGTAGAAATGGAATGGTTTATATATTCAAGTCAAACGGCTTGATTGTAAGGGCGAAATGGGATGATATATTTTTCACCCTCGGGCGTTGCGAACGTATGGTGGGCCGACAAAACTGGGATATTCGTGGTCATGTGCTAGACAAGGACGGAGAAACCGTCCTGGAAACATTTGCTTTACCTGGCGACACGGTGCTCGTGGAGCAGTTGAAGCATTGTTGGGAGTTCATTCGTCGATACATGGAAGAGGGGCCCGCATCAGTCTATCGCGACGTTTACTGGTGCCACGATATTGCCGAGCGACGGGAGAAATACACGACCGGCCTCAGATACATGTTCTTTTCGTTGAATGGTCAGCCGATCGGCCAAATATTGCTTTCGCCAGTCTTTTTCGTGGCATCGCTGGGTCGATGGTTTGCCATGCGCACGAGCAAGATTCCGAAGTGGCCGGCAGAAATCGAAGCTGAATGCGCCGTAGATGCATTCGATCCGTACCTGCGTGATGCATCGCGCAATCCCGAGAAAATTCCAATGGAGCCGATGTGATCGGTGTAAGGAAAAATCTTTGCCAAGAGCAAATGGAATGGCGTCGTGACTTGAGAATCGAAGGCGGGAGTTGATGTGGATTATACGGGGCTTCTTGCAAAAAAATATCGCGTCAATCGAAAGTTGACTGATGAAGAGCGATCAAATCGGTTGGTTAAAAATAAAAGGTATAAAGCAGAGTCATTTTACAACATTTCCGTAATAAAGGAAAATTCTACATATCTCGAATGTGTGGATCGATGGTTTATTTACCGTGGGTCGATGGCTGCAGTCTGTTTAATTGGTTTGACGGTGCCGGTATATTCATTTTTTATTCCACTTATTATGGCGGTTGGATTTGATCGCATTGCTCTCTGTATTTTTTTTGGGATTTCGATTCCGTACTGGATATTGATGGGGTGGTTGCTGTCAAAAGAGGCGTTTTCGTGGACGCATTTTCCGATCAGATTTAATTGCAAAAATAGGATGGTGTATGTATTTCGGAGAAATGGGGCGGTCTTGATTGCGAAATGGGATGATATATTTTTCACCCTCGGGCGTTGCGAACGTATGGTGGGCCGACAAAACTGGGATATTCGTGGTCATGTGCTAGACAAGGACGGAGAAACCGTCCTGGAAACATTTGCTTTGCCTGGCGACACGGTGCTCGTGGAGCAGTTGAAGCATTGTTGGGAGTTCATTCGTCGATACATGGAAGAGGGACCCGCATCAGTCTATCGAGACGTTTACTGGTGCCACGATATTGCCGAGCGACGGGAGAAATACACGGCCGGCCTCAGATACATGTTCTTTTCGTTGAATGGTCAGCCGATCGGCCAAATATTGCTTTCGCCAGTCTTTTTCGTGGCATCGCTGGGTCGATGGTTTGCCATGCGCACGAGCAAGATTCCGAAGTGGCCGGCAGAAATCGAGGCTGAATGCGCCGTAGATGCATTCGATCCGTACCTGCGTGATGCATCGCGCAATCCCGAGAAAATTCCGATGGAGCCGATGTGACAGTTCAAGCTCTTCTCGATACCGAGCCTTGCGCTTCGATATACGGTTCATCAAGGATCATCTAATGTCTCTTCCCATCGCAGTATTAGGAGACGGCACCGATCATGGTGGCCGGATCATTACTGGCTCTGCCACTCACAGTATCGGCGGCAAGCCGGTCGCACGGCTTCACGATCTAGTTGATTGCCCTCAACGCTATCCGGATGGTCGACCACATGGCGTGAACCGGATTGTTCAAGCTCATCCGACACTGACGATCGGCGGGAGCCGTGTGGCCTTGCACGGACATCGCACGGAGTGCGGATGTGCTCTCGTCAGCAATACGGTTGCGAGGGTTGGGTGATGGATCGTGCGAAATTCCTGGGTGGCCAAAGGCACGATGCACAGACCGCCGTCGATACACCGACGTTTGCCGATACCGTCGATCCGGATCGGAACAGGACCACATTTGTAATTCCGCCGGGCGAAGCGGAGATGCAAAGGCTGAACGCGGTCAAAGTCGCGAAAAATCCGTTGCTTGAAGCCGCGCGTTCGTTGTTGAGGGCGCAAGCAGATATGCCGGACGCACTGGGCGACTCTGCGGGGGAATTGCTGCGTCGGATGCTCGAGCATGAGATGCGTGTCTTTCAAAAACTATGTGAGCAGGCCAATATCCGCCGCGACCATATGATCGGTGCGCGATACTGCTTGTGTACGGCGCTGGATGAAGCAGCGATGCGGACCGAATGGGGCCGTGACCGCACGTCGGGATTTGAATGGGAGAGCCACAGTCTCGCGACCACTTTCCACGAAGACCGTGACGGTGGTGACAAAGTCTATCTCCTGATTGCTCGCCTGCTGGAGGACCCTCATGAGCACCGTGACCTGCTCGAGGTCATCTACCGCATTCTCAGTCTCGGTTTCGAGGGCCGTTATCGGGAGGGTACCGATAACAAACGCAAGCACGACGCGATCCGCCAACGCCTCTACAACGTCATCACGTCGCAACGCGAACCCGTGCCGATGGCGTTATCGCCCCACTGGCAATCGACAGCAAAAGGCAAGCGCCTGTCGTTCCACGATTTCCCGGTGTGGATCACAGTAACCGTCGCGTCCGTGATCCTGCTCGGCCTGTTCGGCTGGTTCAAGTACGAGCTGATGAACCGTGCCGCCGGCGTTCAAAAGCAGATTGCCGCGATAGCCGCGATGACACCGCCACCCGCGCCCCCGCAATTGCATCTCAAGCAGTTGCTCAAGGATGAAATCGCCGCCGGCACCGTCAGCGTCGATGAAGCTGCCCACCGCAGCGCCGTGACATTCCGCGGCGATGCGATGTTCCAGCCCGGCGCCGCGTCGGTCCAGGCATCGATGAATCCGTTGATTTCAAAGATCGCCGGCGAGATATCCAAGGTACCAGGCAAGGTCGCCGTGCTGGGTTATACGGATAGCGTACCGATTCGCAGCCGCCATTTCGCGTCGAATCAGGCGCTGTCTGAAGAGCGGGCCATTCAGGTCATGCAGATGCTGCAAGCCGCGGGCGTGCCGGCGAATCGTCTCGAAGCCGCTGGCAAGGGCGATGCCGACCCCGTCGGTGACAACCGCACCGCACAGGGGCGCGCGCAAAACCGTCGCGTCGAGATCATCGTCGCGCGATAAGCCAGATCCGTTTCCGGAATAACACATGAAGAAGTTCCAGTTCCTGTCGTTTCTGGCCTCGCGCCAGTTTCTCGCGTTCCTCGCACTGATTGTCGTCGCACTGGTGATCTGGTTCGTCGGACCGTTCTTTGCGTTCGGCGGACTGAAGCCGCTCGCCGGGGTCGGCACGCGTGTGCTGTTGATCGCATTGCTGCTCGCCGGGGTGCTGCTCTGGCTCGTGGGCCAGTCGACGACGATCGTGTTCGTCGCCCTGCTTTGCTTGTTGATCTGGTATGCAGGCCCGCTGCTCTCGTTTGGTCATGCCGCTCCGTTCGAGCCGGCGTCGACCCGACTCATCGCAATCGCGGTGGTGGTGGGCGTTCTCGCCATCTTCGGGATGTATCGCGTCTGGCAGAAGATGCGTGCCGACGATGCGTTCCTGAAGAAAATGTTGCGCATCGGCGACAAGAAGGACGAGTCGCCTGCCGCATCGCGGCTTCGGAAAGTCGAACCGATCGTGACCAGCGCGCTCGCACGCCTCAAATCGATGCGCACGGGTGCGCGCGGTCTTGGTCGGCTGTTCCAGGGCAAGCGCTATTTGTACGAGTTGCCCTGGTACATCACGCTCGGCTCACGAGGATCGGGCAAGACCAGCGTGCTGATGAACGGCGGACTGGCGTTTCCCGTTGCCGAGCAGATGCAGCGTGCCGCGGGGAAACCTGTCGACGCCACCGCCTCGGTGGACTGGTGGTTGACCAATGATGCGGTACTCATCGACACGACGGGCTATTACACACGTCATGGCACCTCGCCGAGCGCGGACGTCGATGAACCGAAGCCGGCGGCCGATACCGTCGACGCGAATGCGAACGACTCAACGCCGGACGAGCAGCGCGCCGAAGACGATGCGAAACAAGATGCGCCGTCGCAATCGAAGGCGGCCACGGCATCGAAATCGGGTGTTGATTCCACGCCAGGCCTTTCGGGCTCGCGCCATGGTCATCAGGAGATCGATCGCGCGGAATGGCTCGGCTTTCTCGGCATGCTGCGCCGGAATCGGCCGCGCGCGCCGATCAATGGCGCGTTGCTGACGATCGATCTTGCGACGCTGGCCGACGCCGACGAGCAGGCACGGATCGCGGAGGCCGCCGCATTGCGTGCGCGGTTGGCCGAGCTGAGGCAGGAGCTCGGCATCCGCTTCCCCGTTTACGTGATGGTCACGAAGATGGACGGTCTGACGGGCTTTACCGAGTATTTCGGTGCGCTCACGTCGGAAGGGCGAGCACAGACATGGGGTTTCACACTTCCGTACGGCAAGGAAACAGTTGCGAAGGAAGGGTTGCGGGCGCGGTGCCACCAGGAGCTCACCGAACTGTCCGAACGATTGAGCGGCTCGATCGATACGCACCTGCAGGATGAATACGACTTGCCGAAGCGGCGAAGGCTAGCAGCCCTCCCGGAGGAATTTTCCGCGCTGCTCGGACCGCTGACGGACTTGATCGACCAGGTCTTTCTCGATTCGCGCTACGACGATACCCAACTCCATGCGACGTTGCGCGGCGTGTATTTCACAAGTGCGCGGCAACGGGGCGGCGAAGTCGTTGCGGAGCACCGTACGCTCGTTCAACGCCTGCTGTCGGCTCAGGACCACACCGTCGTTTCACAGCAGCGTGCCGAGGGCAACCAGAGCTTCTTTCTGCACGATCTCCTGACGCGTGTCGTGTTCCCGGAAGCACATCTCGTCAGCCCCAACCTTCGCTGGGAATTCCGCTACCGGCTGTTGCGCTTGACCGGGCACACGTTGACCCTGCTGTTGTTCGTCTGGTTGGCGATTGGCTTGCGTGTGAGCTTCGGCCACAACAGCGACTATCTCGACGCGATGGGGCGCAAGGCGCAGGCGTTGACAGCTCGCGTGACGCAACTCTACAAGACGCCGAAACCCGAATCGGTGCCGGACACACTGACCGAAGCGCGCTATCTGCCGACTTTTCCTAATCTGGACCTTTCCGATCCCGGCAGCGAGTGGCGCTATGGGCTGTACGTGCCGCCGAGCATCGCGACGGAGAGCGGTCGCACATACGATGCCCTCGAGGACAATCTGTTGTTGCCGCAAATCGTGCGTCGGATGGAGGACGTGATGTCCGGCGCGATCGCCGCAAACGATTCGAAGGTCGCTTACGATGCGCTGCGCGTCTACCTGATGCTCTACGACGCAGCGAAGTTCAATGCCGATGACGTCAAGACGTGGGTACTCGACGACTGGGCAAAACATGACAGTGCAGCGATCTTCGGCGGCCGTGCGTCGATGATCGACCATGTCCAGCAGCTCTTTTCCGGTGATCGTGTGGTGAAGTCTCCGCTCATTCGCAATGACGCACTGATCCAGCGTGCCAGGGCGTTTCTCGACGGCAGCAACGCGACCGGTCGTCTGTACGAACGCGCGAAGGTGGCGATGCAGAAGGAGGCGCCGGACGAGTTCACGCTGCTGCGCGCGGTGGGCCCGCAGGCCGGCACGGTGTTTACGCGAGCGAGCGACGCGCCGTTGTCGCGCGGCGTGTCAGGGCTCTTCACGTTCGACGGTTACCGGAATCTGTTCGACAAGCGGCTGCCTGAGTTCGTGCAGATTGCTCGCGATGACGACGCGTGGGTAATGGGGCGCTCGTACCTGGCGGGCGTGTCGGATTCGGCTCAAAAAAAAACGGCTGAAATCGTGAGCAATTCGACGGGGACGGACGACGCGCTGACGGACGCGGTCCGCCGCGAATATCTGACGGAGTACGCGCGGCAATGGGATGCGTTTCTCAACGACATCCGGACGGTCAGCGGTACGAGCCTCGCGTTCAATCTTCAGGTGCTGCGCCGCTTCGCGGCTCCCGACTCGCCACTCGTGCGGCTGGCCCGTGCGGCGGTGCATGAAACAACGCTGACGGCGCCGGTGAGCGGATCGGGCGGTACGTTTCTGCAGAAAGCAGCCGACCAGATCAGCCAGAAGGCCGACAAGGCGCTCGGCATTCGCGCGTCGGAACGCGTCGAGCGCGACCTCGTCGACGTCCATTTCGCCGCGCTGCGCGAAGTCGTGACCGGCAACGCCGATTCGGAGGGCGCTTCCCAGGCGGCGGCTCAGGCTGGCGCGACAGGCCTCGACGGTGTAACGAACCTGTTGAACGATTACTACACGGCGCTCACGGTCTCTGACAACGCGTTGTCGAACAACAGCATGCCGCCGGCCAGCGACACGGCGGCGAAACTCAAGATGGCCGCCAACACGATGCCCGCGCCTTTCCGGGCGGTACTGCTGCAGCTTGCCGCGGATGGCTCGCGCGAAGTCAATCAGGGTATCGGGCAACTATTGTCGCGCCAGATGCAGGCAGCCGTTGGCGACACGTGCCGGCTGACCATCGAGGGCAACTATCCGTTCTCGCCCGACAGCAAGCGCGATGTCGGCATCGACGATTTCACCCGCATATTCGCGCAAGGAGGCGTAATCGACGATTTCTTCGCGAAGACGCTGGCGCCTTTCGTCGACACGTCAGCGAAGCCGTGGCGGTACCGAACGCTTCCCGGCGCGACGGAACCCGTACGGGGGCCGGATCTCGAACCGTTCGAACACGCGAAAGCGATTCGCGACACCTTCTTCAGCGATCCCGGCCACAAGCAACTCACGTGGAAGGTCGACATCCGCATTCCCGAACTGGACCCCGCGATCCTGGGCCTGTCGCTCGACGTCGATGGCCAGACGTCGCTCTATCAGCATGGTCCCGTGGCGCCGTTCACGGTGTCGTGGCCGGGGCCGCGCGGTGGCGTTCATGCGGAGATCACCGCCAATCCGCGCATTCGTCCCGACACGTCGACGATCGCTGCCGACGGACCCTGGGCACTGATGCGACTGCTCCAGCGGGGACGGGTCGTCGAAACGGCGACGCCCGGCCGCAGCCGCGTCGCGTTCGAATTCGACGGTCGCAAGGCGGCGCTCGACATCGCGAGCACCGGGAGCGTGGCGAATCCGCTGACGAGCGATGTGCTGAGCACATTCCGTTGCCCTAGCTCGATGCCGCTGTTCGACCTGTCGGATAGTGGCCCGCCCCCCGGATTGCCGCGCGGCACGGTGCCGGCGGGCACGATCAATACTGCCCGATGAATGGCGAGGAGGGAACACGATGACGATTTCGACGGCCGATCCGAGAAGTCCTGCCGGAGCGCCGGCATCCCCGCCGCTTGCAACGCGTCTCAGGGATGCGGAACAGGCGGTCAACCCGCTGCTGGAGTCGGCGCGCAGCTTGCTGCGAGCGCTGGCGGATACGCCCACCGTGCTGGAACCTGACGCCGTCGCGCATCGACGCTGGTGGCTGGAGCAGGAGCTCAGGTTGTTCACGCGTGTCTGCAACGAGTTGAAACTGCGATCCGACCACGTTGTTCGCGCGAGCTATGGCCTGTGTGCCGCGCTTGACGAAGCGGCGATGCAGACGCGTTGGGGCAAGGGCGGGGCGACGGGAGCCGACTGGCAGTCGAACAGCCTGGCAGCGGCGCTGGGTCATGACCGGCAAGGAAGCGATCGCGTGTTTCGACTGATCGACGAGGCGCTCGGGAGTCCTCGCGAGCATCTCGATTTGCTCGAGCTGTATCAGAACATCCTCGATCTGGGTTTCAAGGGGCGATATCGCGTTGGGAACGATGGCTCGGCCCGTCTTCAGGGTGTTCGCGAAGCCGTGCACCAGGTTGTGGTGACTAGCGGATTCGGCAGCATGCGCGACAGTGAGCCGATCCGGCGGCCACGGCAATCGATCGTCGATCCGTGGGTGCGCCCCGTACGGGCGCGTCGTACACGTTGGTGGATTGGCGCGGGCCTTTTCGTTGCGTTGATGCTCGGCGCGGCGGGTTATGCGGCGGTGAGCCACTGGATTCACGGCAAGCCGGCTGCGACGACGTCCTCGCTGGAAGTCCTGTCGGCGCAGCTTGGCACGAGTCTGCGTGATGAGGTGGCTGCCGGCAACGTCGAACTGAACCGGGATACGGCGACGAATGCACTGACGCTCCGGTTCAACGGCATGTACGCGTCGGGTGACGTGGCGGTCGCGCCATGGTGGGCATCCATCATGGCTACAGTCGGTCGGACCATTGTCGCGTCGGTACCCGCCGCGCACGTGCGGGTCGTTGGTTACACCGACAACGTGCCGGCTGGCGCGACATCCCGGAACAACAATCAGGCGCTTTCCGAAGCCCGCGCCCGGCAGGTCGCGCAGATCCTCGCGGCGGCGGGTGTGCCGGTGCAAAACATCTCCGCGGCTGGACAGAGCGACGCCGATCCGCTGGCCGACAACGGCACGGCACAGGGAAGATCGAGGAATCGCCGTGTCGAAGTGACCGTATCGAACTGAACGGCGAGTCGATGTGTATTGCGAAGCGCCGATACGGGAGACGTGCCTTTCGCCGAAGGCAATCGGAGCCTGCTTAAGTGCCCTGGCGCCGCCGCACCCTGCTCAACACCGCATAAGAAAGCGACCCGATCATGATCCCCCAGAACGCGGACCCGAGCCCGAGCCAAGTCATCCCCGACGCAGTCGCGAGGAACGTGATCACCGACGCTTCGCGATGATCCTCATCCTCGAAGATCCCGTGCACGTTCGCGCCGATCGCACCGATCAGCGCGAGCCCGGCGAGAATCGCGACGAAGGCCTTCGGCAGTGCAAAGAACAGCGTGACGATCGTCCCCGCGAAGAGCCCGCCGATCAGGTAAATCACGCCGTTCGCGATGCCCGCGATATAACGCCGGTCCGGATCCTCGTGCGAATCCTTGCCGGTGCACAGCGCAGCGGTGATCGCCGCGACGACGATCGTGATCCCGCCGAAGCACGCGACGACAAGCGACATCACGCTGGTTGCGGTGATGATCGGCCGCGCCGGCGTGTGATAGCCCGAGACGCGCAGGATCGTCATGCCGGGCAGGAACTGGCCGGTGAGACTCACGACGACGAGCGGCAGCGCGAGGCTGAGCGTGGTGCCGAGCGTCCATTCGGGGGCGATGAAGATCGGTCGCGCGATGCTCGGCGACACGTTGCCGAGATGCGCCATCCCGAGCAGCGTCGCGAGCGCGGTGCCGGTCAGCAGCACGAGCACGATGCTGTAGCGCGGCAACAAGCGCTTGAAGATCACGTACGCCGCGATCATCCCGAACCCGAGCACCGGCTGCGCAGTCGCGGCGGAGAACGCATGCATGCCGAACGGCAGCAGGATGCCGGCCATCATCCCGCACGCGATGCCGCGCGGAATGTGGCGCACGAGCCGGTCGAAATAGCCGGTGATGCCGATCACGAGGATGATCAACGCGGCCGTGATGTACGCGCCGACGGCCTGGTTCAGCGTCAGCTGCGGAAAGAGGCCGACGAGCAGCGCGGTGCCGGGCGCCGACCATGCGGTCACGATCGGCACCTTCAGTTTCCAGCTCGCGAAGAGGCCCGACACGCCCGCGCCGATCGAGATCGCCCAGACCCACGATGCCACCATCTCGTTGGATACGTGCG
Organism: Burkholderia sp. BCC1640; assembly: GCF_902833125.1. Lineage (NCBI taxonomy): Bacteria > Pseudomonadati > Pseudomonadota > Betaproteobacteria > Burkholderiales > Burkholderiaceae > Burkholderia > Burkholderia sp. BCC1640. Next base: position 61,114 of record NZ_CADFEF010000017.1, read on the forward strand.
CGGCCTGCGACGCCTGGAAGAAGATCGCGAGCGGGCCCGCGTAGGAAATCAGCACCGCGAGAAAGCCGGCGGTGACCGCGGAGACGGACCAGTCGTTGCCGATCGAGCGGATCGCGCCGGGCGAGGTGTTCGGTTGCATCGTCGTAGGGGAGTGCGGCGCGCGGCCGGGAGGCTGAGCCGGGGCGAATGATTGTTGGAGGCCCCGGACGATCCGTCATTCTGGGCATTGCCGCCGAAATTGGCAATTTGCCGATGAGGATCGGTGTTGTCGGCTTTTCGTAAGCAAAGCGCGTCGCGGCAGCCGCGCGGCCTTGCGCGGCCGTCGCCGCATCGGGCGCCTTCCCGGCGCAGCGCGACCCGCTCAAGCGTTACGTACTGATCTGAAGATACCCGTCGACCGCGGCGACCTTCGCACCGCTGCCCGTCGACAGCGACGCCGTGCCGTGGTCGAACGGATGCACGGGCGCGTCGGTCGGCGTCCATGCGTGACGCGCCAGCAGTTCGCGATACCCGCCGCGGATCACGAAGCCGCCGCATTTCTCCAGATACGCGTCGCGCCGCATCCGGTACGCGCGCGGCAGGTCGTACCACGGCAGCCTCGGCAGGTCGTGATGCACGAGGTGATAGTTGTTGTTCAAGTACAGCAGCCGCATCGCGAAGCCCGCCTCGTTGATGACGATGCGCGCCTTCGGATGCCGCGCGGCGCGGTGCTCGAACAGCGAACGGATCATCGCGAGCGACAGCGCGGGCCACGTGACGGCAAGCAGGTAGTACCACCACGGCACGCCGATCGCCCGCTGCAGCCATGCGAGTAGCGCACCCACGCAGACGGCGTGCGTCACCCACATCCGCAGATAGCGGAAGTTGCCGCGCCGGAACGCGGTGAATGCGCCGGCGAACATCGCGGCGACGCTCGTCGGCGGCCCGAACACGAGACGTCCGACGAAGGTGGTGCGCGCAACGGTCAGCGCGCGACGCCAGCGCGGCAACCGCGCCCACTGCGCGCGCGACACGTAGTTCGTTTCCGGGTCGACGCCCGGCACGGTCAGGTCCTCGTCGCGGTGATGGTCGAGGTGCGTGTCGCGATAAAGCGTGTACGGATACCAGATCGTCAACGGCGGATAGCCGAGCAGCCGGTTCACGAACGCGGAGCGCGTCGGGTGGCCGTGCAGCAGCTCATGCTGCAGCGACATGTGCCACGCGCCGAGCAGGATCAGCGGCGGCGTCGCGGCCGTGAGCGACAGGCGCTCGGCGCGTACGAGCAGCAGCACGGCGAGCCAGCCGCCGTAGATCGCGACGACCAGCAGCCACGTCGGCCACTCGGTGCGGGCAGTGAAGCGGGCGTCGAGTGCGGCGATCGCGCGCGCGTGGTCGACGTCGAAGTATTCGGCCATGGTGCTGGGGCGGGATGTAGCGGGTGATACGGGGGCTGCACGGGTAACGGGTAGCGGACGATCGCGCCGTTGCGAGCCGCGATGCAGGTGGCCGACTTGCGTCGCGACTCGCAGTCGACCGCTACGGCGAGCGGCTTGCGACGGCGTCGCGACACTGGAACGCTAACCGGCTCGCGTAGTCAGGCCAACCAAGCAATTCGCATTTGCTTATCGCTGCGCGACCGATAAGCATTGACCGCCCCAGGCGCGTGCCGGACCTGTGCGAAACCCGAGCAAACGGGCTTTCTCCAACGCACCGCCGGTGCGTAGAATGCGCACATGAGCCCATGGATCGCCGGACTGCCGATGTACAACGTGACGCCGCGCCACGCCGCACTGTGGCGCGCGTTGCTGCGTGACGCACTCGACGCGTTCGCGCGTCACGGCGGGCCGGCCGGCGTCGCGCTGCTCGACGAACCGTTCGGAGATCTGCACGCGCTGTGGCACCGCAGCGACTTGCTGTTGTCGCAGACATGCGGTTATCCGTACCGGATGCTCGGATTGCGCGATGCCGTGCACCTGATCGCGACACCGGCATTCGATGCGCCCGGCTGCGACGGCGCGCGTTACAGCAGTGTGCTGGTGGCGTCGGCGCGCGTGCATGCGGGCGGCGCGACGACGCTGGCTGCCTGTCGCGGATTACGGGCCGCATTCAACGGCGAGGATTCACACAGCGGGATGAACGCGTTCCGGCACGCGGTCGCGCCGCATGCGCACGACGGGCGTTTCTTCGGTTCGGTCGTGTCGTTCGGCTCGCACCTGAACGTGCTGCGCTCGCTGGCGGCAGGCGCTGCCGATTGCGCGGCGATCGACTGCGTGACGTTCGCGTATGTGCGTGACGCACTGCCCGAGTTGTTGAACGACATCCGGATCATCGGCATGACGGCGTCGGCGCCGGGCTTGCCATTGATTGCATCGAAGGCGCTGAACGGGAGCCTCGTGGAGGCGTTACAGGATGCGCTCGATCACGCGGTCGCGGTCGATGCGGATCGGGCGACCGCGCTGCGCCTGAAGGGATTCGAGCGCCGGCCGCCGGCCGCATACGACACGATTGCCGATCTCGCGCGGGACGCGGCCGCGCACGGGTATCCCGAGCTGGCGTGAGCGCGTCGTCCGCGCGGCGGTGGCTAGAACGGCAAGGTGCCGGGCGGCGCGTTGCGTACCACGGCGAGCGTCGTGCCGATGTGGTCTTCGAGCGCGAGGGCGGCGCGCGCATCGGCGCGGCGCATCGCGGCCTCGAACAGGCACGTGTGCTCCGCATGCACGTCGCGCTTCGAATCGCCGAGCCCGATGCACACGCGCCGATAGCGTTCGCTTTGCTGCGACAGCATGCGCAGGATCAGGTACGTCCAGGGCGTCGCGGCCGCCGAGATCAGCGCTTCGTGAAAGCGACGGTTGCACGCTTCCCATGCGGCGCGGTTTTCGATGGACACCGGTTGCTCCCACGCCGACAGCATGTCGAAACTCTGCCGCACGCGCTGCGCCCACGCGTCGTCGCCGCGCCGCACGGAGTCGCGCAGCGCATCGACCTCGATATGAATGCGCAGCCGCGTGATCGCTTCCAGATCGTCGACCGACATCGGCGTCACGCGAAACCCGCGCTGCCCTTCGGCGACGACCAGCGCATCGCTGACGAGCCGCGTGAGCGCCTCGCGCAGCGTGCCCGCGCCGACGCCGTACACGTCCTTCAGATGCTCGACGCGCAGCTTCGTGCCGGGCGGGTAATGTCCCTCGATGATGTGTTGACGGAGCTGGTGATACGCGTGCTCGCTGAGCGTGCGGGCATGCGGCTCGGCGGCGTCGTCGGCGGCCGGCTCAAGCGCCGGCGACGAGTCGTCGAACGGATGGGCGGGCAGGATGGTGTTCATGTCACGCGTTCTCCTGATCCTGTTTGCGGTTGAGCCGATAGCTGAGCTGTGCGCGCGTCAGGCCGAGCAGGCGCGCGGCGGCCGACAGGTTGCCGTTCGCGCGATCGACGGCCTCGTGCAGCAGCGCGCGTTCGAGGCCGTCGAGCCCGCCGCCGCCCTGCAACTGGTCGAGGATGGAGCCGCAGTCGATCGACATGGCGGCCGCCGGCCGGATCTGCCCGGCCCGGTCGACCGTCGCGCCGCCGGGTGAGCCGACGCCGGGGAACAGGTCCTTAGCGTCGACCGGGCGGTTCGGGCGCGACAGGATCACCGCGCGCTCGATCAGGTTCTCGAGCTCGCGCACGTTGCCGGGCCAGCGGTAGCCGCGCAGCGCGTCGTAGGCGTAATCGGTCAGCGTCGGCGTCGGCTTGCCGTGCACGGCCGCGAAGCGTTCGAGCATCGCGTCGGCGAGCGGCGCGATGTCGTCCTGCCGGTCGCGCAGCGGCGGAATCAGCACCGGGTAGACGTTGATCCGGTAATAGAGATCGGCGCGAAAGGTGCCGTCGCGCACGGCCTGCTCAAGATCGCGGTTGGTCGCCGCGACGACGCGGACGTCCACCTTCCGGCCGTCGGTCGCGCCGAGCCGCTCGACCTCGCCCTCCTGAAGCACGCGCAGCAGCTTCGCCTGAACGTCGAGCGGCAGCTCGCCGATCTCGTCGAGAAACAGCGTGCCGCCGTCCGCGCGCTCGAAGCGGCCGGCGCGCGCGGCTTGCGAGCCCGTGAACGCGCCTTTTTCCGCACCGAACAGTTCGGACTCGATCAGCGCATGCGGAATGGCCGCGCAGTTGATCGCGACGAACGGCTTCTGCGCGCGCGGGCTGAGGCTGTGCAGCGCGCGCGCGAAACGCTCCTTGCCGACGCCCGTTTCGCCGGTAAGCAGCACGGCGACCTTGGTCGGCGCGGCCGTCTCCAGCAGCGCATAGGCCGCGCGAAACGCGTCGGAACGTCCGACGAGGCGAGTCCGGCCGTCGTCGGGCGTCATCTCGAGGCGCAGCGATTCGACTTCGGTCTGCAGGTCGCGGATCGTATTGATCAGCGAGTCGGCCTTGAACCACGACGAGATCTCTTCGGCATCGGGCCATTCCTCGGCCGGCTTGCCGACGATCGTGCAGTGCGGGTCGTGCATGCCGACGCAAGTCGTTTCCTTGAACAGGATCGTCCGGCCGATGAACGCACTGGTGTAGCCGGTCGCATAGCCGATCAGCATCCAGCAGACGGGCTCGGGCTGCGGCCCGAACGTGCGACGGTGCACGTCGGCCTCCCATGAATGTTCCCAGCGGTATTCGCAATAGAACGCGCCCGTCGCGGGATCGGCCTCGAACCGCACCGGCGTGACCTGCACCGCGCCTTCGAGCATGTGCAGTTGCGGGCCGACATGGAACATGTCGAACAGCGACGCGCCGCTGCGAATCTCGCGGGCGAGCGCGGCATCCCGTTCGCCGGCGGCGAATCCGACACGCGTGAAGAAGCGTCGCGTCTGTGCCGGTCCGACGCTTTCCATCAATTCCTGGCGCAGCGTCGCCAGCGCGCCGGCATGCAGCAGCACCATCCGCTGACCGGCCAGCCAGATGCGACCGTCGCTCGCCGAAAAATGGATCAGCTTGCGCAGGTCTGTGTCCGGCGGCAATGGGGGCAGGCTGGGCCGCGTCATGTCTCCTCCGTCGAGATTTCTCGTGATTTTCAAGGTTTTCGCCAGCGGCGTCACAGCTGGCGGATCGATTTGATCATTTCGGCAAATGCGCTCGACCGGGTTGCTCAAATGATGAAAAACGCCGCCGTGTATGGCTTCGGTCGTGGTCGACGCCGACCGATTTCCGTTCTGGTTAACCGCCATTGTGGATCGCGAATTTGAACTTCGCGTCAGGGCTTTCCCTGAATTATCGAGATTTTTTGGGCGCCTGCCCGGACGTGGCACGGATGGTGCATTGAAGTCCGGCATGGAGGCGACACCGATCATGAATCAGCACCCGACCGATCTTTCCCCGCTCGACCCTTGCCGCAAGTGCGCGCGCGTGACCGGCACGAACGCGCGCGGCTTCGTCGAATTCGAGTTTTCGCTCGGCGGCGCGCCGGATCTGTTCGTCGAGCTGACGTTGTCTCCTGCCGCCTTCGACGCGTTCTGCCGCGAACAGCAGGTTACGCGGCTCGACGTCGAAGCGAACCCATGACCTTGAGGAGCAAGAAGTGACCATCGAGCTGAAGACAGTCGACATCAAGCCGCTCCGGCACACCTTCGCGCATGTCGCGCAGAACATCGGCGGCGACAAGACGGCGACGCGCTACCAGGAAGGCATGATGGGCGCGCAGCCCCAGGCGAACTTCCATTACCGGCCGACCTGGGATCCGGACCACGAGATCTTCGATTCGTCGCGCTCGGCGATCAGGATGGCGAACTGGTACGCGTTGAAGGATCCGCGCCAGTTCTACTACGCGTCGTGGGCGACGACGCGTGCGCGCCAGCAGGACGCGATGGAGTCGAACTTCGAGTTCGTCGAATCGCGCCGGATGATCGGCCTGATGCGCGACGACGTGGCCGCGCAGGCGCTCGACGTGCTGGTACCGCTGCGTCATGCCGCGTGGGGCGCGAACATGAACAACGCGCAGATCTGCGCGCTGGGCTACGGCACCGCGTTCACCGCGCCCGCGATGTTCCATGCGATGGACAACCTCGGCGTCGCGCAGTACCTGACGCGCCTCGCGCTCGCGATGGCCGAGCCCGACGTGCTTGACGCAGCCAAGGCCAGCTGGACGAACGACGCCGCCTGGCAGCCGCTGCGCCGCTACGTCGAGGACACGCTGGTCGTGGCCGATCCGGTCGAGCTGTTCGTCGCGCAGAACCTCGCGCTCGACGGCCTGCTGTATCCGCTCGTCTACGACCGCTTCGTCGACGAACGGATCGCGCTCGCGGGCGGCTCGGCGGTCGCGATGCTCACCGCGTTCATGCCGGAATGGCACGCCGAATCGAGCCGCTGGATCGACGCGGTGGTGAAGACCATGGCCGCCGAATCCGACGACAACCGCGTGCTGCTCGCCCGCTGGACCCGCGATTGGTCTGCACGAGCCGACGCGGCGCTCGCGCCGGTCGCGGCGCGCGCGCTGCAGGATGCAGGCCGGGCAGCGCTCGACGAAGTGCGCGAGCAGTTTCAGGCACGCGTCGCCAAGCTCGGCCTCGCGCTCTGACGACGGGCATTCACTTCACATTCCAAGGAAAGCCAGCATGTCGAATGTATTCATCGCCTTTCAGGCCAATGAGGAATCCAGACCAATTGTCGACGCGATCGTCGCCGACAACCCGCGCGCGGTGGTGGTCGAGTCGCCCGGGATGGTCAAGATCGACGCGCCGGACCGGCTGACGATCCGCCGCGAAACGATCGAGGAACTGACCGGCACGCGCTTCGACCTGCAGCAGCTGCAGGTGAACCTGATCACGCTGTCCGGTCACATCGACGAGGACGACGACGAGTTCACGCTGAGCTGGTCGCACTGAACGCCGCGCAACACGCACCGACAACACCGGAGACACGAATGGACACGCCAACGCTCAAGAAAAAGCTCGGCCTGAAGGACCGCTACGCGGCAATGACACGCGGCCTCGGCTGGGAGACGACCTACCAGCCGATGGACAAGGTCTTCCCGTACGACCGTTACGAAGGCATCAAGATCCACGACTGGGACAAGTGGGTCGACCCGTTCCGCCTGACGATGGATGCGTACTGGAAATACCAGGGCGAGAAAGAGAAGAAGCTGTACGCGGTGATCGACGCGTTCACGCAGAACAATGCGTTCCTCGGCGTGACCGACGCGCGCTACATCAATGCGCTGAAGCTGTTCATCCAGGGCGTGACGCCGCTCGAATATCTCGCGCATCGCGGTTTCGCGCACGTCGGCCGGCACTTCACCGGCGAGGGCGCGCGCATCGCGTGCCAGATGCAGTCGATCGACGAGCTGCGGCACTACCAGACCGAAACGCATGCGATGTCAACGTACAACAAGTTCTTCAACGGCTTCCATCACTCGAACCACTGGTTCGACCGCGTCTGGTACCTGTCGGTGCCGAAGTCGTTCTTCGAGGACGCGTATTCGTCGGGGCCGTTCGAGTTCCTGACGGCGGTCAGCTTCTCGTTCGAATACGTGCTGACGAACCTGCTGTTCGTGCCGTTCATGTCGGGCGCCGCGTACAACGGCGACATGTCGACGGTCACGTTCGGCTTCTCCGCGCAGTCGGACGAATCGCGGCACATGACGCTCGGCATCGAGTGCATCAAGTTCCTGCTCGAGCAGGACCCGGACAACGTGCCGATCGTGCAGCGCTGGATCGACAAGTGGTTCTGGCGCGGCTACCGGCTGCTCACGCTGGTCGCGATGATGATGGACTACATGCAGCCGAAGCGCGTGATGAGCTGGCGCGAATCGTGGGAGATGTACGCGGAGCAGAACGGCGGCGCGCTGTTCAAGGATCTCGCGCGCTACGGCATTCGCGAGCCGAAGGGCTGGCAGGACGCATGCGAAGGCAAGGACCACATCAGCCACCAGGCATGGTCGACGTTCTACGGTTTCAACGCGGCCTCGGCGTTCCACACCTGGGTGCCGACCGAAGACGAGATGGCGTGGCTCGCCGCGAAGTATCCCGACTCGTTCGACCGTTATTACCGCCCGCGCTTCGACTACTGGGGCGAGCAGGCGAAGGCCGGCAACCGCTTCTACATGAAGACGCTGCCGATGCTGTGCCAGACCTGCCAGATCCCGATGCTGTTCACCGAGCCCGGCAACCCGACGAAGATCGGCGCGCGCGAGTCGAACTACCTCGGCAACAAGTTCCATTTCTGCAGCGATCACTGCAAGGAAATCTTCGACCACGAGCCGCAGAAATACGTGCAGGCGTGGCTGCCCGTGCACCAGATCTATCAGGGCAACTGCTTCCCGCCCGACGCGGATCCGAGCGCGGAAGGCTTCGATCCGCTCGCCGCGGTGCTCGACTACTACGAGGTGCAGATGGGCCGCGACAACCTCGATTTCGACGGCTCGGAAGACCAGAAGAACTTCGCGGCCTGGCGCGGCCAGGCCACGAGCAACTGACCCGCAACCGACAAGCAACCTTGAAGAAGGCCCGCGCGCGCTGCCGCGTGAACGCGGGCCGACAGGAGACAAACATGGCCGTCATCGCGCTCAAACCCTACGACTTCCCGGTGAAGGATGCCGTCGGGAAGTTTCCGGCGCCGCTGCTTTACGTGTGCTGGGAAAACCACCTGATGTTTCCCGCGCCGTTCTGCCTGCCGCTGCCGCCCGACCTGCCGTTCGGCGCGCTCGCCGACAAGGTGCTGCCGCCGGTCTACGGCTATCACCCCGACTTCGCGAAGATCGACTGGGACCGCGTCGAGTGGTTTCGCTCCGGCGAGCCGTGGACGCCGGACGCAGCGAAGAGCCTGGCCGACAACGGCCTCGGGCACAAGGATTTGATCAGTTTCCGAACGCCGGGCCTCGATGGCCTCGGCGGCGCGAGCTTCTGATCGCCACGCCAACGAGCGAACCATCATGAGCCACCAACTTACCATCGAGCCGCTGGGCGTCACGATCGAGGTCGAGGAAGGACAGACGATGCTCGATGCCGCGCTGCGCCAGGGCATCTACATTCCGCATGCGTGCTGTCACGGCCTGTGCGGCACCTGCAAGGTCGCGGTGCTCGACGGCGAGACCGATCTCGGCGATGCGAACCCGTTCGCGCTGATGGATTTCGAGCGCGAGGAAGGCAAGGCGCTCGCGTGCTGCGCGACGCTGCAGGCCGACACCGTGATCGAGGCCGACGTCGACGAGGAACCGGACGCGGAGATCATTCCGGTCAAGGATTTCGCGGCCGACGTCACGCGCATCGAGCAGCTCACGCCGACCATCAAGTCGATCCGACTGAAGCTGGCGCAGCCGATCCACTTCCAGGCAGGCCAGTACGTGCAGCTGGAGATTCCCGGCCTCGGGCAGAGTCGCGCGTTCTCGATCGCGAACGCGCCGGCCGACGTCGCGGCCACTGGCGAAATCGAGTTGAACGTGCGGCAGGTGCCGGGCGGCCTCGGCACCGGCTATTTGCACGAGCAACTGGCGACGGGCGACCGCGTGCGCCTGTCGGGCCCGTACGGCCGCTTCTTCGTGCGCCGCTCGGCCGCGCGGCCGATGATCTTCATGGCCGGCGGGTCGGGGCTGTCGAGCCCGCGCTCGATGATCGCGGACCTGCTCGCCGGCGGCGTCGCCGCGCCGATCACGCTGGTCTACGGCCAGCGCAACGCGAAGGAGCTGTACTACCACGACGAATTCCGCGCGCTGGCCGAACGTTATCCGAACTTCACATACGTGCCGGCGCTGTCCGAAGGCGCGCCGGATGCGGGCGGCGAGGTCGCGCAAGGGTTCGTGCACGACGTCGCGAAGGCGCATTTCGACGGCGACTTCTCGGGGCATCAGGCGTACCTGTGCGGACCGCCCGCGATGATCGACGCCTGCATCACGACGTTGATGCAGGGCCGCCTGTTCGAGCGCGACATCTATCACGAGAAGTTCATCTCGGCGGCCGACGCGCAGCAGACGCGCAGCCCGCTGTTCCGGCGGGTGTGACATGGACGCGGGCCGCGTATGCGGGACGGTCAGGATCGCGCAGACCGACGAGCGCTATGCGTGCGTGTCCGGCGAGTCGTTGCTGGCCGGCATGGCGAAGCTCGGCCGGCGCGGCATTCCGGTCGGCTGCCTGAACGGCGGGTGCGGCGTGTGCAAGGTGCGCGTGCTGCGCGGCGCGGTGCGCAAGCTCGGGCCGGTCAGCCGCGCGCACGTCAGCGCGGAAGAAGAGAACGACGGCTATGCGCTCGCGTGCCGTGTGGTGCCGGACGGCGACGTCGAACTCGAAGTGGCCGGCCGGCTGAAGAAGCCGTTCTTCTGCGGCGCGGCCGGTGCCGGCGCGCCGACGATCGACAAGTAACCAGGAAACCAGGAAACCAGGAGGAGACACATCATGGGTGTGATGCGTATTGGTCATGTCAGTCTGAAGGTGATGGACATGGAAGCGGCGCTGCGTCATTACGTGCGCGTGCTCGGCATGCAGGAGACGATGCGCGACGCGGCGGGCAACGTCTATCTGAAATGCTGGGACGAATGGGACAAGTATTCGCTGATCCTGTCGCCGTCCGACCAGGCAGGGCTCAAGCACGCTGCGTACAAGGTCGAGCACGACGCTGACCTGGACGCGCTGCAGCAGCGTATCGAGGCATACGGGATCGCGACCGAGATGCTGCCCGAAGGCGCGCTGCCGGCCGTCGGCCGTCAACTGCGGTTCCTGCTGCCGAGCGGGCACGAACTGCGGCTGTTCGCGAAGAAGGAGCTGGTGGGCACCGCGGTCGGCTCGCTGAACCCCGATCCGTGGCCCGACGACGTTCCGGGCTCGGCCGTGCACTGGCTCGACCACTGCCTGCTGATGTGCGAACTGAATCCCGAAACCGGCGTGAACCGTGTCGAGGAGAACACGCGCTTCATGGCCGAGTGTCTCGACTTCCATCTGGCGGAACAGGTGATGGTCGGCCCCGGCAACACGATCCAGGCCGCGACGTGGATGTTCCGCAGCACGACGCCGCACGACATCGCGTTCGTCGGCGGCCCGAGCAACGGCCTGCATCACATCGCGTTCTTCCTCGACGACTGGGCCGACGTGCTGAAGTCGGCCGACGTGATGGCGAAGAACAAGGTGAAGATCGACGTCGCGCCGACGCGGCACGGCATCACGCGCGGCACCACCATCTATTTCTTCGATCCGAGCGGCAACCGCAACGAGACGTTCGCGGGGCTCGGCTATCTCGCGCAACCCGATCGCCCGGTCACGACGTGGACCGAGGAGGAACTCGGACGCGGGATCTTCTTCCACTCCGGCGAGCTGAACGAAGCGTTCACGACCGTCTACACCTGAGCCGCAAGGAGTCCAGCGTCATGGATCGAAACGACACGAACCGGAGCGTCGACACGCGCACGATCGACTGGCCCGCCGCGGCACGCGCGGCGCAGGCGGCGGCCGAGGCCGCCGAGCGGCTCGGCGTGCGCGTGAACGTCGCGGTCGTCGATGCGGCGGGGCTGCTCGCGGCATTCGTGCGCATGCCCGGCGCGCCGCTGCATTCGATCGACATCGCGATCGACAAGGCGTACACGGCCGCGAGCTTCGGTCTGCCCACCGGCGCGTGGCACGCCGCATTGGCGTCGCACTCCGACGCGGTGCGGCAGGGCCTCGTGCTGCGGCCGCGTTTCGTCGCGTTCGGCGGCGGGCTGCCGATCGTCGATGACGGCGCGTTGATCGGCGGCATCGGCGTATCGGGCGGCAGCGAGGCGCAGGACGCGCAATGCGCGCACGCGGGGCTCGACGCGGCCGGCTTCGGCGGGCCATGACGCTCGGCGCGCGAACGCGCTTCACGAACCCACGGATTCACGATCATCGGCACACACATCATGTACGACACCGAACCCATCGCCGCGACACGCGGCCCCGCCGGCGGGCAGCCGGACCCGCGGCTCGTCCGCAACTTCATCGACGGCGAGTATCGCGCGGGCGAACGCTGGTTCGACAAGCGCTCGCCGCTCGACAACGCGGTAATCGCGCGCGTCGCCGAAGCGAGCCGCGCGGATGTCGACGCGGCGGTACAGGCCGCCCGCGCGGCGCTGGCCGGCCCGTGGGGCGCCCTGACGGTCGCGCAGCGCGTCGAACTGCTGTATGCGGTGGCCGACGGCATCACGCGCCGCTTCGACGATTTTCTCGAAGCGGAAGTGGCCGACACCGGCAAGCCGGTGAGCCTCGCCAGCCATATCGACATCCCGCGCGGCGCCGCGAACTTCAAGGTGTTCGCCGACGTGGTGAAGAACGTGCCCGGCGAAACCTTCGAGATGGCGACGCCGGACGGCGCGGGCGCGCTCAACTACGCGATCCGTCGGCCGGTCGGCGTGGTCGGCGTGATCTGCCCGTGGAACCTGCCGCTGCTGCTGATGACGTGGAAGGTCGGCCCCGCGCTCGCCTGCGGCAACACGGTGGTCGTGAAGCCGTCGGAGGAGACGCCGCAGACGGCCGCGCTGCTCGGCGAAGTGATGAACGCGGCGGGCGTGCCGCGCGGCGTCTACAACGTCGTGCACGGCTTCGGGCCGGGTTCGGCCGGCGAATTCCTGACGACGCATCCGGGCGTGAACGCGATCACGTTCACCGGCGAGACGCGCACCGGCGCGGCCATCATGAAGGCGGCGGCCGACGGTGCGCGGCCCGTCAGCCTCGAAATGGGCGGCAAGAACGCGGCGATCGTGTTCGCCGATTGCGATTTCGACGCGGCCGTCGAGGGCACGTTGCGCTCGTGCTTCGCGAACGCGGGGCAGGTTTGCCTCGGCACCGAGCGCGTGTATGTCGAGCGTCCGCTGTTCGAGCGTTTCGTCGCCGCGCTGAAGGCCGGTGCCGAACGGCTGCGGCCCGGCCGTCCGGAAGCAGAGTCGACCGGCCTCGGCCCGCTGATCAGCCAGGAGCATCGCGACAAGGTGCTGTCGTATTACCGCAAGGCGGCCGAACTCGGCGCGACGGTCGTGACGGGCGGCGGCGTGCCCGACATGCCGGCGGATCTGCGCGACGGCGCGTGGGTGCAGCCGACGATCTGGACCGGCCTCGGCGACGATTCGCCGATCGCGCGCGAAGAGATCTTCGGGCCGTGCACGCTGGTGATGCCGTTCGATTCCGAAGCCGAGGTGATCGGCCGCGCGAATGCGAATGCGTACGGGCTGTCGACCGCGATCTGGACGACCAACCTGTCGCGCGCGCACCGCGTCGCGGCGTCGATCGACGTCGGCATCGCGTGGGTCAATTCGTGGTTCCTGCGCGACCTGCGTACGGCGTTCGGCGGCGCGAAGCAATCGGGCATCGGCCGCGAAGGCGGCGTGCATTCGCTCGAGTTCTACACGGAGCTTCGCAACGTCTGCATCAAGCTCTGACCCAACCGTTCATGACCGGAAAACTCTTATGGACTCCACGTTGATTACCACGCTGGGCGACCGGCTATACGACGCGATGACGTCGCGCGAGCCCATCGCGCCGCTGACGTCGCAGCACGAGGACCTGTCGGTCGACGACGCGTACCGGATCCAGCAGCGCTTCGTGCAGCGCCGCCTGGACGCCGGCGAGACCGTCGTCGGCAAGAAGATCGGCGTCACGTCGAAGGCGGTGATGGACATGCTCGGCGTCTACCAGCCCGACTTCGGCTACCTGCTGTCGGGCATGGTGGTCGGCGAGGGCGAGTGCATCGCGCTCGACACGCTGATCCAGCCGAAGGCCGAAGGCGAGATCGCATTCGTGCTGAAGCGGGACCTGCTCGGCCCGGGCGTGACGAACGCGATGGTGCTCGCCGCGACCGAATGCGTGATGCCGTGCTTCGAGATCGTCGACTCGCGCATCCGCGACTGGAAGATCTGCATCGGCGACACGGTCGCCGACAACGCGTCATGCGGCGTGTTCGTGCTCGGCGACCGGGCGGTGAGCACGCGCAGCGTCGATCTGTCGACCTGCGGAATGGTGCTCGAGAAGAACGGCGACGTGATCGGCACCGGCGCCGGCGCGGCCGCGCTCGGCTCGCCGGTGAACGCGGTCGCGTGGCTCGCCAACACGCTCGGCCGCCTCGGCATTCCGCTGAAGGCCGGCGAAGTGATCCTGTCCGGCGCGCTCGCCGCGATGGCGCCGGTCGGGCGCGGCGACAACTTCCGCGTGTCGATCGGCGGGATCGGCGCGTGTTCGGTGCGGTTCGCGTGAGCGCCGCCCGTTCCCCTTTCCACGCAAACGAGGAATTTCCCATGACCCGAAAGATCCGTTGCGCACTGATCGGTCCCGGCAACATCGGCACCGACCTGCTCGCCAAACTGATGCGCAGCCCCGTGCTCGAACCCGTGTGGATGGTCGGCATCGATCCCGATTCCGATGGCCTGAAACGCGCGCGCGAACTCGGCCTCAAGACCACTGCCGACGGCGTCGACGGCCTGCTGCCGCATGTGCGGGCGGACGGCGTGCAAATCGCGTTCGACGCGACGAGCGCATACGTCCATGCGGAAAACAGCCGCAAGCTGAACGCGCTCGGCGTGCTGATGATCGACCTGACGCCGGCCGCGATCGGCCCGTACTGCGTGCCGCCCGTCAACCTGAAGGATCACATCGGCTCCGGCGAGATGAACGTGAACATGGTCACGTGCGGCGGCCAGGCGACGATTCCGATGGTGCGCGCGATCTCCCGCGTGCAGCCGGTCGCGTACGGCGAGATCGTCGCGACCGTGTCGTCGCGTTCGGTCGGCCCCGGCACCCGCAAGAACATCGACGAGTTCACGCGTACGACGGCCGCGGCCGTCGCGCAGGTCGGCGGCGCGAAACAAGGCAAGGCGATCATCGTGATCAACCCGGCCGACCCGCCGCTCATCATGCGCGACACCGTGCACTGCTTGACGGAAAGCGCGCCCGACGAAGCGCGCATCGTCGAATCGGTGCACGCGATGATCGCCGACGTGCAGCGCTACGTGCCCGGCTACCGGCTCGTCAACGGGCCGGTGTTCGACGGCAACCGCGTGTCGGTCTATCTCGAGGTCGAAGGCCTCGGCGACTACCTGCCGAAATACGCGGGCAACCTCGACATCATGACGGCCGCCGCCGCGCGCACCGCCGAGATGTTCGCCGAGGAACTGCTGGCCGGGCGCCTCACGCTGGCATCGGCCGCCGAGGCGGCCTGACGCCCGCCAACGCGACTTCCACGACCGGACGACAAGGAACGGAAATGAATCTCAAAGGCAAACGAATCACCGTCCACGACATGACGCTGCGTGACGGCATGCACCCGAAGCGTCACCAGATGACGCTCGACCAGATGCGCTCGATCGCGAGCGGGCTCGACGCGGCCGGCGTGCCGCTGATCGAAGTCACGCACGGCGACGGCCTCGGCGGCTCGTCGTTCAACTACGGCTTTCCCGCGCATACCGACGCGGAATACCTCGGCGCGGTGATCCCGCTGCTGAAGCGCGCGAAGGTGTCGGCGCTGCTGCTGCCGGGCATCGGCACCGTCGACCACCTGAAGGAAGCGCACGCGCTCGGCGTGCATACGATCCGCGTCGCGACGCACTGCACCGAGGCGGACGTGTCCGAGCAGCACATCGCGATGGCGCGCAAGCTCGACATGGATACCGTCGGCTTCCTGATGATGAGCCACATGAACAGCCCCGACGGGCTGGTGAAGCAGGCGAAGCTGATGGAGTCGTACGGCGCGAACTGCATCTACATCACCGATTCGGCCGGCTACATGCTGCCCGACGACGTGAAGGCGCGCCTCGCCGCGGTGCGCGACGCGCTGAAGCCTGAGACGGAACTGGGCTTCCATGGTCACCACAACCTCGCGATGGGCGTCGCGAACTCGATCGCCGCGATCGAGGCCGGAGTGAACCGGATCGACGGCGCGGCGGCCGGGCTCGGCGCCGGCGCGGGCAACACGCCGCTCGAAGTGTTCGTCGCCGTCTGCGAGCGGATGGGTATTGAGACCGGCGTCGACGTGTGGAAGATCCAGGACGTCGCCGAGGATCTCGTCGTGCCGATGATGGATTTCCCGATCCGCATCGACCGCGACGCGCTGACGCTCGGCTATGCCGGCGTGTACGGCTCGTTCCTGCTGTTCGCGAAGC
This sequence comes from Burkholderia sp. BCC1640, assembly GCF_902833125.1. Lineage (NCBI taxonomy): Bacteria > Pseudomonadati > Pseudomonadota > Betaproteobacteria > Burkholderiales > Burkholderiaceae > Burkholderia > Burkholderia sp. BCC1640. Next base: position 77,141 of record NZ_CADFEF010000017.1, read on the forward strand.
GCGCGGGCGAGAAGTACGGGATTCCGGCGCGCGACATCCTCGTCGAGCTCGGCCGGCGCGGCATGGTTGGCGGGCAGGAAGACATGATCGAGGACACCGCGCTGACGCTCGCGAAGGCGCGCGCGGCACAAACGAAGCGGGAGGCCGCATGAATCTCACGACCGACACGATCGAGTCGCTGGCCGCGCATCTCGACGACTGCATGCGCGAGGCGCGCGACACGCCGAAGATCACCGACCGTCATCCGGAGATGGACTGGGACGACGCATACGCGGTGCAGGATGCGATTCGCCGCCGGCAGCTTGCGCGTGGCGCGCGGATCGTCGGCTACAAGGCCGGCCTGACGTCGCACGCGAAGATGCGGCAAATGGGCGTGGACACGCCCGTGTTCGGATTCCTGACCGACGTCTACGACCTGCCCGACGGCGGCGAGTGCGATACGTCCGCGCTGATTCATCCGAAGGTGGAGCCCGAGATCGCATTCGTGACGAAGGCCGAGCTGAAGGGGCCGGGCTGCCATGTCGGCGCGGTGCTCGCCGCGACGGACTTCGTCGTCGCCGGGATCGAGGTGATCGACAGCCGCTACCGCGACTTCAAGTTCGACCTGAAGAGCGTGGTGGCCGACAACACGTCGGCCGCGCGCTTCGTCGCGGGCGGCAGGCCGCTGGCCGTGCACGGCGTCGACCTGCGCACGCTCGGCATCGTGCTCGAGAAGAACGGCTTGCCGGTCGCGTTCGGCGCCGGCGCGGCCGTGCTCGGGCACCCGGCCGCCGCGATCGCGATGCTCGCGAACCACCTCGGCGCGCGCGGCGAATCGATTCCGGCGGGCAGCCTGATCCTGTCGGGCGGTATCACGGAGGCGGTGGCCGTCGCGGCCGGCGACAACGTGACGCTGCGCGTGCAGGACATCGGGTCGGTGGGCCTGCGATTCATCTGAACGTTTCGAACGCAAAGGGAGGCCATCGTGCCGATAGCGCATCTGTACATCCTGGAAGGCCGCGACGACGACAAGAAGGAACGCCTGATCGCCGAAGTCACCGAAGCCATCCATCGCTCGCTCGACGCACCGCTCGAATCGGTGCGCGTGATCATCACCGAGATGCCGAAGGCGCACTTCGGGATCGGCGGGCAGAGCGCGAAAAAGCGCGGCCGCTGACGCGCCGCGCCATCGAAATCGACTGGAGGAGCGTCATGTCAACCAATCCCGAACTGGGCCGCCGGATCGTCGCGAGCGGCCTCGACACCAACTATCACGACCTCGGCGACGGGCCGCCCGTGCTGCTGATCCACGGCTCGGGGCCGGGCGTCACGGCCTACGCGAACTGGCGGCTCACGATGCCCGCGCTCGCCGAGCAGTTTCGCGTGATCGCGCCGGACATGGCCGGATTCGGCGAAACCGAGCGGCCGCGCGATTACGCGTATTCGATGGACCACTGGGTCGACCACGCACTCGGCCTGCTCGATGCGCTTCGCGTCGAGCGCGCGCACGTGATCGGCAATTCGTTCGGCGGCGCGCTCGCGCTTGCGCTGGCGATCCGTGCGCCCGACCGGGTCGGCCGCCTCGTGCTGATGGGCGCGGCGGGCACGCGCTTCACGCTGACGGAGGGGCTCGATGCCGTGTGGGGCTATACGCCGTCGATCGCGAACATGCGCGGCCTGCTGGACATCTTCGCGTTCGATCGCACGCTGGTGAACGACGAACTCGCGAAGCTGCGCTACGACGCGAGCGTGCGGCCCGGTTACCAGGAGGCGTTCGCGAACATGTTTCCGGCGCCGCGCCAGCGCTGGGTCGATGCGCTCGCGAGCGACGAGGCGAAACTGCGCGCGCTGCCGCACGAAACGCTGATCGTGCATGGTCGCGAGGATCGCGTGATTCCGCTCGACAGTTCGATGAGGCTGCTGGAACTGCTGCCGAACGCGCAACTGCACGTGTTCGGGCGCTGCGGACACTGGACGCAGATCGAGCATGCGGCACGCTTCAACCGGCTCGTGATCGAGCACTTTGGCGAGTAGCCGGCGAAGGCGGCGTGCAGGACGACCATAAAAAATCAATTCAGTAGAACGAATATCGGAGACATCGATGAAACGAAAAACTGCATTCGGACTGGTCTCGCTCGCCGCGTGTGCGGGCATGGTGCTGAGCACCGGCGCATCGGCGACGGAAGGCGGCAGCGACACGATCGGAGAGGGCGCGGAGGCGTTCTTCGCCGGCGCGCTGCCGCCGGCTGGGTTGTACGGGCTGTTGTATTACACGCATTACCATGCATCGCGCTTCAACGATTCGCACGGCAACGGCTCGGTGCCGGGTTTCAAGCTCGACGCCGACGTGCTGATTCCGCGCGTCGTCTGGATGTCGAACCTGTCGGTGCTCGGCGGGCGCTACGGCGCATATGCGGTGCTGCCGATGGAGCACCTGGCGCTGGACGCGGGCGGCGCGTCGTTCGACCGCACCAATCTCGGCGACCTGATCGTTAGCCCCGCGCTGATCGCATGGGGATCGGGTGCGCTGCGCACCGTCGCGGCGATCGAGTTCGTGTTTCCGACAGGACAGTACGATGCCCACGCGGCGCTGAACACCGGGAAAAACTATTACACCGCGCGGCCGGTGTTCGGCGTGTCGTGGTTGCCGAACGACAAGATCGAGGTGTCCGCGAAGATGACCTACAGCTTCAACGCGCCGAACAACGATACCCATTACCACTCGGGGAACCTGTTCCACATCGATTACTCGGCGAGCTACGCGGTCACGCCGAAGGCCCGTGTCGGGCTGTCGGGATACTTCGTCAAGCAGACCACCGACGACATGCAGAACGGGCAGCCGGTCGCGGGCGACGGCTTTCGCGGGCAGACGTTCGCGATCGGGCCCGGCTTCCGTTACCAGTTCGGCAAGATCAGCGTGGAGGCGCGCGTCGTGAAGGAGTTCTTCGTGCGCAACCGGCCGGCCGGCGAGGCCGTGTGGGCTAAGGCTGTTATTCCGTTCTGACGGCGCGGCGCGGATGGCCGCGGGCCGAGCGAGCGCGTGACGCCGCCATTGCGGGGCGTCACGCTGCATGTCGTCGTGCGTTACCGCGCGAGCGCGGCGAGGCGCGGGAACAGCGGCAGCGCGTTCGCACGGTTGATCGCGGCGTGGCCGTCGGCGTCCAGCGGGGCATACGCGTCCTGCGCGGCGGCGAACGACGTGCTGACGGACGGCGGCGCATACGGGAAATCGCTGCCGTAGAGGATGTGAGCGGGCCTCGCGAACGCCATGAGGCTCGGCAGCGCGGACGGCGACGACAGCGCGGTGTCGAAGTAGAACGTGCGCAGCAGGTCGAGTAGCCCGTCGCGATCCGGCACGTCGTCGCGCACGCCCGGCGCGAGTTCGGCAAAGCGGTATGCCGTGTACGGCAGGAAGCCGCCGGCGTGCGACAGGATGATGCGCACGTTCGGGTAGCGCGCGACCACGCCGTTGAGCACGAGCTGCAGCGCGGTGCGCGTCGTATCGAACGGATAGTCGAGCAGCGGGCCGGGCATGCCGGCCAGGACGTCGATCGCGGGCTTGGCCGGATGAATGAACACCACCGCGTGACGGCGATCGAGTGCGGCCCAGACGGCTTCGAATGCCGCATCGCCGAGGTAGACGCCGCCGTAGTTGCTGAGCAGCACGACGCCGTCGGCGTTCAGCGTGTCGAATGCGTGGTCGATTTCGGCGAGCGCGCCGTCGACGTCGGGCAGCGGCAGCGTCGCGAAGTTGCCGAAGCGGGTCGGCCATTTCGCGACGAGGCCGGCCACGTATTCGTTGACCTGACGCGCCATGTCGCGTTTCGCCTGGCCGTTCCAGCCCTGCACGCCGGGCGCCGTCAGCGACAGCACGCCTGTGCGGATCTCCAGCGAATCCATGAACGCGAGCGCGGCTTCGGGGCTCCAGGTGGGGCTGCCCCAACCGGACGGGTCGCCGCCGTGGGCGGGCAGGGCGTCGGCCCAGAACGGCGGGACGACATGCTGGTGAACATCGATGCGGTTGCGGTCGGACATGATCGGGCTCCCTGGGCGTGCGCTGCGATGCAGCGGATGTCGATCAGGATGCGCGCGGTTGATTTTTCATTCCAATAGATTAAATTTCGAGATTAATCGTTACGAGTGATCAATCGACGTCATGGACCTTCGCCATTTGCGCTACTTTCTCGCGGTTGCCGAAGAAGGGCATTTCGGCCGGGCGGCGGAACGGCTGCATATCGTGCAGCCTGCGTTGAGTGCGCAGATCCGCGCGCTCGAGGAGGAGCTGGGCGCCACGCTGTTCGAGCGCACCACCCGCAAGGTGCTGCTGACCGACGCGGGTCGGTTGCTCGTCGCCGAAGCGCGGCACACGCTCGAGCAGGCCGAGCGCGCGAAGACGGTGGTGCAGCGTGCCGCACGCGGCGAGACGGGCGTGGTGCGGATCGGCTTCGTCGGCAATGCGGTCGCGACGGGGCGGCTGTCCGACGATCTGATCGCGTTTCACGCGGCATGGCCGGAGGTGACGCTCGACCTGCACGAAATGGCGCCGGCCGCGCAGCAGGACGCGATCCTGGCGGGCCGGCTCGACATCGGCTATTGCCCGGCCTTCGGCGCGGCGTTCGATCCGAAACTGGCCGTGCGGACGGTCGGCAGCTGGGCGTGGGACGTGATGATGAGCGACCGGCATGCGCTCGCGAAGCGGCGCGCGGTGAGCGTCGCGGCGCTGGCGGACGAGCCGTTCATTTTCTATGCGGCCGACGGCGACGACGAAGGGCAGCTGGCGATCCTGCGGCGGGTGCTCGGCCGGGCGCCGCGCATCGCGCACAAGGTGAGCAGCACGCTGTCCGTGCTGGCGTTGACGGGGGCCGGCCTCGGCGTGGCGCTGGTGCCGGCGCCGCTCAGCCGGATCGCGGCGCCGAACATCGTGTACCGGAAACTCGCGGGCGACGTGCCGGGCTCCGAACTCGTCGCGCTGAGCCGGATCGGCGGGGAATGGGGAGCGGTACGGCAGTATCTGGCGATGCTGGGCGGGCGCGCCGCGTAAGCGCCGCGGCCCGCGCCGGCATCACCGCGTCATTCCTCGTCCATCAACCGGACCTTGACCCGCTTGCCCTTGATCTTCCCCGCATTGAGCTTGCGCAGCGCGTCGCGCGCGACGCCGCGCTCGATCGCGACATAGGTCGAGAACTCGGTCACGTTGATCTTGCCGATCTGCTTGCCGTCGAACCCCGCGTCGCCGGTCAGCGCGCCGAGCACGTCGCCCGGGCGGATCTTGTCCTTGCGGCCGCCGAGAATCTGCAGCGTTTCCATCGGCGGCAGCAGCGTGTCGTTGCCGGCCGGCTTCAGTTCCGCGAGCGGATGCCATTCGACGTCGCGCTTCTGCGCCTGCTCGATCGCGCCGACGCGGCCCATCTCGTCCATGCTGGCAAGGCTCAGCGCCCAGCCTTCCTGGTCCGCGCGGCCAGTGCGGCCGATGCGGTGCACGTGCACTTCGGGATCGGGCGTCACGTCGACGTTGATCACCGCCTCCAGCTGCGCGATGTCGAGCCCGCGCGCGGCGACGTCGGTCGCGACCAGCACCGAGCAACTGCGGTTCGCGAACTGGATCAGCACCTGGTCGCGTTCGCGCTGTTCGAGCTCGCCGTGCAGCGCGAGCGCGTGGAAGCCCTGCGCGTGCAGCACGTCGAGCAGGTCGCGGCATTGCTGCTTGGTGTTGCAGAACGCGATCGTGCTCACCGGCCGGTAGTGGTTCAGCAACTGGCCGACCGCGTGCAGCCGCTCGGTTTCCGTCACTTCGTAGAAGCGCTGGCGGATCTTGCTATTGTCGTGGCGCTCTTCGAGCTTCACTTCCTTCGGATTACGCAGGAACTGCTGGCTCAGCTTCGCGATGCCGTCCGGATAGGTCGCCGAGAACAGCAGCGTCTGGCGCGTCGTCGGGCACATCCGCGCGACCTTCGCGATGTCGTCGAAGAAGCCCATGTCGAGCATCCGGTCGGCTTCGTCGAGCACGAGCGTGTTCAGCGCGTCGAGCTTCAGGTTGCCGCGGTCGAGGTGATCCATGATGCGGCCCGGCGTGCCCACGACGATATGCGCGCCGTGCTCGAGGCTCTGCGCCTGCGGCCGCATCGGCGTGCCGCCGCACAGCGTCAGCACCTTCACGTTTTCCTCGGCGCGCGCGAGGCGGCGCACTTCCTGCGCGACCTGGTCGGCGAGCTCGCGCGTCGGGCACAGGATCATTGCCTGCACGTCGAAGCGGCGCGCGTCGAGGCGCGCCAGCAGCGCGAGCGAGAACGCGGCGGTCTTGCCGCTGCCCGTCTTCGCCTGCGCGATCAGGTCCTGGCCGGCCAGCGCGATCGGCAGGCTCGCGGCCTGGATCGGCGTCATGTCGACATAGCCGAGCTGCGCGAGGTTCGCGAGCATGGCGGGCGTCAGCGTCAGCGCGCTGAACGGCGTGGCGGTCGATTGGGTCATGTCAGGAGAGATCTCCGAGGTAAGGGCGGCCTTCCATCTGTTCGTAGAGGACGTTCCCTTCCTCGTCCTCGAAGCGTTCGACATAGTTGCGCGCGCCGCACAGCGGGCAGCGGAACAGCAGCCCCTGGCCTTCGTCCTTGATGACGACGTCGGACGTCTCCCACTGCGTGCCGCAGCTCTGGTTTCGGCAGGTAAACACGGTCTTTCTCCAGCTGAATTCGGTTGATGGCGCGCCCGGCGGGCGCGGCAACGGCGTGCGGCGCTCGCGCGGCTCGGGCGCGGGCCGCACCGGCGGTCGCGTGGACCGCGTCGATGCGGATGGTGGATCGGGTGGCGACGGCGTCGCGCGTGCCCGCAATTCTAGCGGATGCGGGGGGCCGGCAGTGGGCGATACGGTGCGCGGACCGGCAGCGGACGAGCGTCGATGCGCGGCCGGTGAGGGCGCCGCCGACGGATGCGAGCGGTGCCGCCCGCATCCGCCATGAAAAACGGCCGCCCCGAAGGGCGGCCGTACGCGGCGAAACGGGGCCGGACGCGTTACAGCGCCATGTCGGCCGATGCCTTCGCGGGGCGCGCCGGGGCGGTGCCCGTCGCCTGCGACGGCGCCGTCAGGTCGATCTTCGGCGGCGGCGAGAGCTGCAGCACGTCGCTCGTGTAGGTCCATTCCTCGACGACCTTCGCCGGGCTGTCGTTCAGCTTCGTGCCGTAGCTCGGCACGATCTGGCGGATCTTCTGCTGCCATTCGGGCGTCGAGACCTTGTCCTTGAACACCTTCTGCATCAGGTTCAGCATGATCGGCGCGGCCGTCGACGCGCCCGGCGATGCGCCGAGCAGGCCCGCGATGCTGCCGTCCTGCGAGCTGACGATCTCGGTGCCGAGCTTCAGCACGCCGCCCTTCTTCGGGTCGCGCTTGATGATCTGCACGCGCTGGCCGGCTTGCCACAGGCGCCAGTCTTCCTTCTTCGCGTCCGGGAAATATTCCTTCAGCGCGTTGAAGCGGTCGTCGTCGGACAGCATCAGCTGGCCGGCGAGGTACTGGACGAGCGGAAATTCGTCGACGCCCACGCGCATCATCGGCGCGACGTTGTGCAGATTGGTGCTTTTCGCGAGGTCGAAGTACGAGCCGTTCTTCAGGAACTTGGTCGAGAACGTCGCGAACGGCCCGAACAGGATGATCTTCTTGCCGTCGATGATGCGCGTGTCGAGGTGCGGCACCGACATCGGCGGCGAGCCGACCGACGCCTTGCCGTACGCCTTCGCGAGGTGGCGCTTCACGACCTCGGGGTTGTCGGTCACGAGGAACGAGCCGCCGACCGGGAACGCGCCGTAGTCCTTCGCCTCGGGGATGCCCGACGCCTGCAGCAGGTGCAGCGCACCGCCGCCCGCGCCGATGAACACGAATTTCGCGTCGACGGCCTGCGGCGGTTCATCCGAATGCAGCTTCACCCACGACACGTGCCACGTGCCGTCCGCGTTGCGCGAGATCTCGCGCACTTCGCTCGACAGCGACAGCGTGAAGTTCGGCTGCGTCTTCAGGTAGCCGACGAACTGGCGCGTGATCTCGCCGAAGTTCACGTCGGTGCCGATCGGCGTCCACGTCGCCGCGACCTTCTGGTTGCGGTCGCGGCCTTCCATCATCAGCGGCACCCACTGCTTGATCTGGTCGTGGTCTTCCGAATACTGCATCCCGCGGAACAGCGGGCTCGCCTGCAGCGCGTCGTAGCGCTTCTTCAGGAAGCGGACGTTGTCGTCGCCCCACACGAAGCTCATGTGCGGCGTCGAGTTGATGAACGAGTGCGGATTCTTCAGCACGCCCTGCCTGACTTGCCAGGCCCAGAACTGGCGCGAGATCTGGAACGACTCGTTGATCTCGATTGCCTTCGAGATGTCGATCCTGCCGTCCGCCTTCTCCGGCGTGTAGTTCAGTTCGGCGAGCGCCGAGTGGCCGGTGCCCGCGTTGTTCCAGCCGTTCGAGCTTTCCAGCGCGACGCCGTCGAGGCGTTCGACCATCGTCATCGACCAGTCGGGCTGAAGCTCGTGCAGCCACACGCCGAGCGTCGAGCTCATGATGCCGCCGCCCACCAGCAGGACGTCGACCTTCTTCGTATCGGCGGCATGCGCGGACGACGCGACGCACAGCGCGAGCGCCGACAGTATTACCCGTAACGTTTTGATCACAGCAGATCCCTTTTTCAACTTGGATGCATCGGTTTGCCATGCCGCCCGGCCGATGCGGATTCGCGTTCGGCCCGCGCATCCGGAGATCCGGACCGCGAATCCGGAATTCCGGACCGGCCGCGTTCGCCGTTGCATTTGCGCACGCGAAGCCGTTGCGAAGGACACCTTCGGATCGACTTCATGAAGTCACGCAATCGCATGCTTCGCGGTCGTGCCGGGCGCGCGCGGGCCCGTGCCGCAGGCCTCGCCGGACGGCGCTTCAGGCCGCGTCGAAAGAGGCCGCGCGCAATGCGTTTCGCGGGGGCGGGATGGCAAGGGGCGCGTAATATAACCGAACTCGATTGCCGTGTCGCACGCGCGGAATATCCTTGTTTTCGTGGGGTTTTTTGCGTGTCCGGGTTTCCGGAACGACGGTGCGCGGAACGGGAAGAACGGCGGGGTCGGAACGGTCGCGACGCGCGCGGTATCGATACTTCATCCGGACCGCGGCGTTGCACCGCGATCCGGTTCCGGTCACGGCATCACTTCGACGAAGCGCTCCGGCAAAACTGTTCGTACGCCTGCGCCGAATTCGCGAAACCTTGCGCCTTCGCGAGTTCCCACGGACGCTCGCATTGCTGCGTGCGTTCGCACCATGCGTAGCCGGCCGAGCCGATGCAGCCATGCGCATCGCGATCGCCGCCGACGATCGGCGGCGCGGCCTGGGCGGTTTGCGTGTCCTGCCCGGCGACATCGGGCGGGAGGGGGGAAGCCGGCTGAGTCGCGCACGCGCCCAATGCAAGCGCGCAGGCGATCATGGCGGCAAGCGACGCGGAAGAAATGCAATGCTTCATACGGTAGCGCTCCATGGGATGAAGTTCGACGGCGGATGCCCGCGGACGGGCGCTTGAACGATTCGATCACGCATCCGGCACCGGCACGCGCGACGAGAACTTGACGTCGCGCAGCGCGAGGCTCGACTGGATCGACGACACGCCTGCCTGCTTCCGCAGCACGCGTTCGACGAATTCCGCATACGCGTCCAGATCGGTTGCGACGACCTGCAGGATATAGTCGGCGACCGACTATCGCGGCGTGATCGGCGAAACGCGCTTCACGCCGCAAGGCGATTTGAAGCACGGCGCGATGCGCGTCACGACGCCTGCACGCGGCGCGTTTCGGCCCGGCGTTGCTGTTCGGCGTCGTGCACGATGTGCAGCTCGCGCGTGCGGATCGGCAGTGCGCAGTCCGCATCGGCAAGCGTCTTGCGCACCTGCCGCGCGAGGCGCCAGCGCATCGCCCAGAACTTGTCGGTGTGCGTCCACACGCGCATGTTCGCGATCGCCGTGCTGTCGTCGAAACGCATCACCATCACGTCCGGTGCGGGATCCTGGAGGACGTCGGGATCGGCTTCCGCCAGCGCGCGCAGTGCGTCGAGTGCACGATCGATGTCGTCGTGCACGGACACTTCCACTTCCAGATCGAGGCGCCGCGTCGGGTTGCGCGTGTAGTTGCGGATCGCGCTGCCCCACAGCGCGCTGTTCGGCACGTATTCGCAGATGCCGTCCGGCTTCGTCAGCCGCGTCATGAAGAGCCCGACTTCTTCCACCGTCCCGGCGACGTTCGAGCCGCCGTCGATGAAGTCGCCCACCTTGAATGGCCGCAGCAGCAACAGCATGATGCCGGCCGCGATGTTCTGCATCGTGCCCTGCAGCGCGAGCCCGATCGCGAGGCCGGCCGCGCCGAGCACCGCGACGACGCTCGCCGTTTCGATGCCGAGCTGCGACAGCGCGCCGACGATCGCGACGATGCGGATGCCCCACACGGCGACGTCGCAGAGGATCGGCCGCAGCGTGTCGTCGACGCGCTCCTTGTTCGCGAGCAGCCGGTTCAGCCAGTTGCCGATGCGTTTCGACAGCCACCAGCCCGCGACGAGCAGCGCGAGGGCGGCGCAGAGCCTGAGCGAGAGTGTGGACAGCGCGTTCCACAGGAACGTCCAGCGTTCCGGATGAAGATGATCGAGAAACATGACGGGATTCCGGGTTGAGGGCGGAAGGCGCGCGACGGATGCCGGCGACCGTCAATGTCGGACAGGCATGCGCTCGCGCGTCGGCAGCCCTCGACTGTACACGCCATGCGGGTTTTCGCGCGGACGCATGGGTGACGGCACGCGAATTCCGGTTTCGCGGCCAGCGCGTTGCGGCGGTGTGGTTTTCCGCGGAAACGGGCACGTCGGATGCCCGTGCTGCGACCCCGCCCGCGCGCCGCTCGCGGACACCCGGTTCGCGATGCCGGCCGCACGCGGCGCATGCGGCCGTGCCGCCCCGCGCCGGCGGGCGGCGTCGATGCGGATCGCCACGCCGGGCGGCGTGGCGAAGATCGACAGGATCGAGCTGCTTAGCCCAGCGGCCAGTTCAGGATCGCGATGCCGTCGTTGTAGTCGCCGTCCGTGCCGTCTTCCGAGCCGACCAGCCCGAAGTAGGTCTTCTTGAAGATGTCGACCTGACGCGAGCCGATCTTCGACGGCTTGCCGTTCGCCGTCACGACCACGCGCACCTTCCCCTTGCCTGAGTTCACGATCTGCGTGTTCAGGTTCGCGTCCTGCGTGCCGGCGCCCTGGAACGTCGCGGCCGGTTTCGGGTTGTCGTCGACATAGACTTCGATCGTCTGCTGTGCGGACGAATTGACCAGCGCCGTCACGCCGAACGCGATGTTCGGCGGCAGGTTGAAGATGCCGTCGCGCTCACCGCCGCCGGTCGTCGTCGGCTCCGGCTGCGCGGGCTGCGGCGTCGCCTTCGAGAAGTAATTGACCACCGCGCCGACACCGAACTTCGCCGCCGCGCCGGGCAGGACACCGGGCGCGCCGGCCCACGTCACCGTGCACGCGATCACCTGGCCCGCCGCATCGGCCTTCACCTTGTTCTGCCAGCTGCCGACGTCGAAGCTGTACGGGATGGTCGCGATGTCGACGAACACGTCGTATTGCGGCAGCTTTTCCACGAGCTGCGCGGTCATGAACTGACGCATCCGGTCGAGCACCGCCTGGTCGCCGTTCGCCTGTACGGCGGTTGCGTCGTTGCCGGCGAGCTGCAGAAGCGCATACAGGTCGTCGTGGGTAAAGGGTTGGGTCATGTCGTCCTCGTCTTGATGGATTGTCTTTGCGTGATGCGGCCGGCGAGCGGATGTCGCCGTGTCGTGCGCGGCGCGGCGCGCGGGACATGCCGCGCCGCGAATCTTCGTCAGCGTTCGGCCGTCAGCCGATCGGCCATTGCAGCACGACGATGCCGTCGTTGTAGTCGCTGTCGTGACCGTCTTCCGACACGACGATTCCGAAGTTGACCGTGAACGGCGAGCCGTCCGATTTCTTGCCGTTGATCGGCGCGAGGCGGGCATCGGTGGCCGATGTCTTGCCGTTCACCGTCACTTCGAAGCGGAGTTTGCCGTTGCCGGAATTCAGCGTGGCTTCGCGCGGGCCGTCGCGCGTGGTCAGCTTGTGATAGGCGGCGGGCTCCTTGCTGTCGCCGATGAACAGCTTGATGTGCTGCTGCTCGGCGGCATTCGCGAAGAAAATCGCGCGGAAGTCGGTGTTCGGCGGAATCGAAAATTCGCCGGCGCGATTCGAGGACGTTTGAGAGTCGGCCATGCTTGCCTCCTGAAGGTCGGTGGATAAGGCGTTTTGTGCGTCGCGCAAACGTTTGCCGTTTAAAACGCGACGCGGCCAGCATGGCGAAAAATAAATAAAAAAATATTCGACCGGGAATGGAAATTGTCCAGAAAATCGGAGATCGAAACAGTTCGATTTAATGATGAGTGTTTAATCGAATGTGGGTCTGAATATCCGCGAAATGATTTCGCTGCGCGTCACGCTTTTTTGAATAATGAATGGGTGCGCGGAGGGGAATGGCGGGAGGATCAGGGCTTCGGCGCCCGTCGGAACGAGCTGATTTATTCCATCTATGTTGCGATGCGCTCGCCTGATACACCTGACAGGCGATTAATTTCGAGATTAGAGGTATCGTGCACGGAGCGCGCGCGCTCCATATTCGGCGGCTTTTATTCAATTGGCCCGTTGCCGGGCCCTCACGAGGACAGTGCGATGACGAAACCCGATATTCTGAAAGGCGAGATCAAGGGGCAGGCTCAGGAGGCAGACCGTCACAACCTGGCGCGGCCAGCGGTGAATGGCGCGTTGTGGGCGCGCGGCCTGACGACGCAGCGCGTGGCCGATCTGTTCAGAACCCTGCCGGGCCTCCCGGGGCACTGGATGCAGCTGCAAAACGAAGTCAACGCAGGGAATCGCTATTTCTACGGCGTCCAGAACGGTCACCAGACGACCGACGAAGGAAAGGAACTGATCCGCTGGATCGCCGACGCGGTGGTCAGCGCCGCGCAGCGGGCGGGATTCGATTTTCCGTTGCAGCAGCTTCGGTTCACGGCCGACACGGGGTGGTTGAAGCTTCAGCGTGTGTCGGGGCGCGTGATGGTGCTGTCGAGGCCGTAAGCGTGGCGGGCGGTTGTCGACGTGTCGGCATGTCGTGGGGCGCGTCAGCCGCGGCAGCGGGAACGCGCGCGCCATCGACGATCGAGCATGGCCGCGCGCAGGCGGCCAACGGGATCACTGACCGAAGCGCTGCGCCACGGCGTCCTTCAACCGCGCGGCGGTGATCTCGCCCATGTGCGATTCGACGAGTTCGCCCTTCGCATCGAAGAACAGCGTCGTGGGCAGCCCGCGCGACCCGTACGCATGCATCGCACGCAACGGCGGATCGAGCAGCACGTTGTCGAAGCGCAGCCCCTGCTGTTCGAGGAACGCGCGCACCGCCTGCGCGTTCTCCCCCTGATTGAGCATCAGCACCGCGATGCCGGGATGCTCGCGCTGCGCCTGTTCGAGGATTGGCATCTCGCGCCGGCAAGGCGCGCACCACGTTGCCCACAGGTTCACGACGACCGGCTTGCCGGCAAAGCGTTGCGGCAGCACGGGCGTCGAGTCGAGCGCTTCGAGCTGCATTGCGGCGAACGGCGGCGCGGTGCGCTGCAGCGTCGCGAGCGTGCCTTGCGCGATACCCCATGCGGCGAGACCCGCGACGATGCCGGCTGCCACCGGGCGGCGCAGCGCGGGCAGGCGACGCAGCCGCCACACGGCGAACACCAGCGCGACGGCGATACCAATGCGCCAGTCGAAGCCACCGTCGCCGAGCGCGATGATGGACCGTGGCGCCGCTGCATATTCGCGCCACCATTGCGCGACATAGCCGATGCGCGCGGCGACCAGCCCGAGCAGCAGCACGTCGAGGATCAGGCTCGACGCGGTCTTGTGCTGGCCGTCGGGCGGGCGGCGCTGGATGAAGCGGGCGACGAGCCACGCCAGCAGCGCGGCGGCGGCTACCGCGACGACGCGGATCGAGAAGGGACCGATGCTCAACATGGGAAGAAAAAAGTGCGGGGATCGTGGATCGACCGGTGAAGGCGACACCGTTGCCGGTCATGTGGCGTTTCGACCCTGCGTGACGCATGCGGGTTCCCGTTGCGAGCTCGCGACATGCATCGCCCTGCGCGCGCGGATTGCATGCCGGGTACCAGCATTCAGGATGACGTCGTTTTCGTTGAAGCGTCTCGAAGCGTCAGGTCGACTGACGATCGCGCAGCACCGGTAATTACTGCCTGTTTCCGCCGGAGCTGGGCGACGCGCCGCCGAGCCGATACGCGGTGAAGAACTCGTACCACGGCGAACCCTGACCGACCGGCACGCCGAGTGCCGACGTCCGCTGCTTCAATGCCGCGAACACGTCGTTGATACGCGCGGCCTGCGCGGCATCGCTGAACGGACGCGGCTTCGCCCTGCCGGCCGCGAATGCGCCGTAGGCGATCGCGAGCAGGCGCGCGCTGTCGTCGATCGAGAAGATCGACCCGCTGATCGCTTCGACGAAGCGCGACCGGTCCGCTTCGCGCGATGCGGCGATGCACTGGAACACGATCGCCGACACTTCGTGCAGGTCGTTCGCGCGCAGCAATGCCGGCAGGCGTGCGGCGATCCGGTCGGCCGGTTCCTCGTGCAGCGCGGCGCCGAAGTCGAGCACGGCGGCCATCGGATTGCCGTCCTGCTTCACGCGATCGAGCGCCGATGCGGACGCGGCCGCCGCCGCTTGCGCGTCGTCGCCGGACGCGGCGCGCAGCACGTCCGCCACCTGCTGCCGCCACTCCGGAAAGATCATCCGCACGTTGCCGAACTGCTCGCCGCCTTGTGCGGCCGGATTCCAGCGATAAACGATCGTGCCGCCGTGAATGAACGGCGAATACAGATGCTCGGGCGTTTGCGGCAGCGGCCGCTGGTTGATCGGCAGCCACGCGAGCGTCAGCCAGTCGTAGCGGCCGGTGGCGGGCACCGACGGGCTCGAACTCGCGACGACCTGCCAGGTGCCGCGGTTCGCATAACGCCGGCGCGCGTCGGGCACCGCGACGGTTTGCTGTTTCGCGGTATCGAAGTAGGTCGTGCCGGTCACGTTTTCGCCGCTGTCCGGGGCCGGCGTGACGGTGGCGATGACCCACGCTGCGCCGTCGGCCGAACGATAGTCCGACGGCCGCAGCGTGGCGACGTCGTGCACCATGCGCGTTTCGGCGGCGACTGGGCTCGGCGGAAGATGGGCGGGACCGGCGACGATACTCGGCATGGACATTCCTCGGAATCGGGTGCGTATCGACGGACGCGAACCGAACGTGAAAGTGGGCGGCGCCGCATGTCGTCTCTCGTAACTGTAGAACGCCGCCGCCGGAAACGGAAACCGGCCGCGGCGGCTCCCACTCGCGCAACGCGCTCACGCGCACCGACGCTTCGGCTTACCATGCGCATCCTGGGCCAGCACGACGCACACGATCGGGAGCGCACATGACCGACACGAAAGCCATTACCGAACACTGGACGCACGTCGCCGACCAATGGATCGACTGGGCCGGCAGACCGGGCCACGATGCGTTCTGGAAGTATCGCGAGGGGTTGGCGGCTTACCTCGGCCGAGGCAGCGGCCACGCACTGGAAATCGGCTGCGGCGAGGGCCGCGTGAGCCGCGAGCTGAAGGCGCTCGGCTACGACGTGACCGCAAGCGACGCGGTGCCCGCGATGCTCGACGCCGCCCGTCGCGCGGATTCCGCGCACCGCTACGCACTCGCCGATGCGGCATCGCTGCCATTCGATCCGGCAAGCTTCGATGTCGTGATGGCGTACAACGTGCTGATGGATCTCGACGACATGGCCGCAGCATTGCGCGAGGCGCGCCGCGTGCTGAAGCCGGGCGGGCTGCTGTTCGTGTCGCTCGTGCATCCGTTCCGCGATCGCGGCCGTTTCGCGGGGCCGCAGCCCGATGCGCCATTCGTGCTCGAAGGCACGTATTTCGGCAGCGAGCATTTCGAAGGCGTGGAAACGCGCGACGGGTTGTCGATGCATTTCGCGGGCTGGTCGCTGCCGCTGCAGGCCTACATGGATGCGCTGGAGGCGGCCGGCTTCGCGATCGTGTCGCTGCGCGAGCCACCGCCTGACCGCGCTGACACGGACACGCTGAAGCAGTGGTCGCGCGTGCCGCTGTTCCTGTGGATCAAGGCGCGGCCGCTGGCGTGAAGCCGCCGCCGCGGCGGCGCGCTCGGCGCGCTCAGCGCGGCAAAACCTTCCGGTAGATCACGAATCCGGTTTTTTCCGCGACGGTGTCGTAGAGCTGCATCGCCGTGTGATTCGTCTCGTGCGTCTGCCAGTACACGCGTTCGGCGCGTTGCGCCTGCGCGGCGTCGTACACGGCTTCGATCAACGCGCGGCCCACGCCCTTGCCGCGTTCGCTCTCGAGCGTGAAAAGATCCTGCAGATAGCAGGTCGGCCCGATCAGCGTCGTGCTGCGGTGATACAGGAAATGCACGAGCCCGACGAGCCGGCCGTCGCGTTCCGCAACGCGCGCATGCACGGGCTCGTAGCCATCGAAGAAGCGCGACCACGTGAGCTGCGTGATCTCGTGCGGCAGCGCGGTGTCGCCGAAGCGGCCGTAGAAGCGGTTGTAGCCGTCCCACAGCGGCAGCCAGTTGTCGAAATCGTCTTCCCGCACAGGGCGTACGGTCAGGCCGGTGTCGGTAGCGTTCATGGTCGCGAACCTTTTGAGGATGGGTGAATTGAAGCGTTGCCGGCGCGGCCGGAAACTAGAACAGACATCCACGATAGAAAGTTCGTGGCACCATGTGTAGACCCATGACATTCCCACATTCTGGAGCCACGATGGATTACGCGGTGCTGCTGTCGACCTTCGAGCGCGAGGCGGGGCCGCACGCGGTCACGCGGATGTCGCAGCAGCAGCGGCTGTACGCGTGCCTGCGCGACGCGATCCTGAGCGGCCGGATCGCCGAAGGCGCGCGGCTTGCCGCCTCGCGCACGCTGGCCGACGAACTCGGCATCGCGCGCAACTCGGTGCTGTACGCGTACGAGCGGCTCGCGTCGGAAGGGTTCGTGACCGGCACGCGGCAGGGCACGGTGGTCGCCCGGATGGGTTTGCGCGGGTCGCGGATCGCCGCCGCGGCGCCCGCCGGCGATGCGGCGATGTTGTCGCGGCGCGTCGTGCAGGCGGAGCGCGCGACGAGCGGCCTCGACGAATCGCTGCCGTTCATGCCGGGCGTGCCGGCCGTCGACGAATTCCCGCTCGCGCAGTGGCGGCGCTGCATCGAACGCGCATGGCGCGCGGCGGGGCCGGCGCAGCTCGGCTATCAATCGGCGGAGGGCGATTCAGTGTTGCGCGACGCGATCGCCGGTTATCTGCGCGCGTCGCGCGGCGTGCGCTGCGACGCGGCGCAGGTGATCGTCACCGACGGCACGCAGGGCGCGCTCGACCTGTGCGCCCGCGCGCTGGCGGACGCGGGCGATGTCGCCTGGATCGAGAACCCGGGCTACCACGGCGCGCGCAACGCGTTTCTCGCGGCCGACCTGCGCGTCGAGCCGATCGGCGTCGATGCGCAGGGGCTGGCGCCGCATCCGGACGACTGGCGCGATCGTCCGCCGAAGCTCGTCTACATCACGCCGTCGCACCAGTATCCGCTCGGCGCGGTGATGAGCCTCGAACGGCGGCTCGCGCTCGTCGCGCAGGCGCGCGCGGCCGGCGCATGGATCGTCGAGGACGACTACGACAGCGAGTTTCGCCACCACGGCACGCCGCACGCGGCCGTGCAGGGGCTCGCCGACGATGCGCCAGTGATCTATCTCGGCACGTTCAGCAAGGTGATGTTTCCGGCGTTGCGGCTCGGCTTCATGGTGGTGCCGCCCGCGCTCGCGCAGCCGCTGCGCGACGCGGCGGGCGCGCTGATGTTGCAGGGTCGCGCGGTCGAGCAGCGCGCGCTCGCGGATTTCATCGAGGCCGGGCATTTCACGCGCCACCTGCGGCGCATGCGCCGCGTGTATGCCGAGCGGCGCGATGCGCTGCACGACGCGCTGGTGCGGCGATTGAGCACGCGGCTGACGGTGTCGGGCGGCGCGGGCGGCATGCATCTGTCCGCGCGGCTCGACGTGCCGGTGGCCGACACTGAGTTGAGCCGCGTCGCGCAGGCGCACGGGCTGATCCTGCGGCCGCTGTCGTCGTTCTGCCTGCCGGGCACCGCGCATGGCTACAACGGGCTCGTGCTCGGCTACGGCGGCGTGCCGGCTGAACGGATGGACGCGCTCGCGCGGCGGATCGGCGAGATGATCGACCGCGCGCTGGCCGGGCGGTGAGACTGACGTCCGTCGCGCCGGTCCGCCGTTGCGTCGGCGCGTGCCTGCCCGTTGGTCCGCTCAGCCGCACATCGGCGGGTTGAGTCGCGCGAACGCGTCCTGCCGGCGATACGGGAAGTACGGATACGGCGCTTCGACCGCACTCGCCGCATCGAGCTTCGCGATCTGCGCGTCGGTCAGCGACCAGCCGACCGCGCCGAGGTTCTGGCGCAACTGTTCCTCGTTGCGCGCGCCGACGATCACCGACGACACGGTCGGGCGCTGCAGCAGCCAGTTCAGCGCGATCTGCGTCACGGTCTTGCCGGTTTCCTCGGCGATCGCGTCGAGCGCATCGACCACGTCGTACAGTCGTTCGTCGTCGACCGGCGGGCCGAAGCCGGCCGTATCGTGCAGGCGGCTGCGTTCGGGCAGCGGCGCATCGCGGCGGATCTTGCCCGTGAGCCGGCCCCAGCCGAGCGGGCTCCACACCAGCGCGCCGAGGCCCTGGTCGGCGCCCAGCGGCATCAGGTCCCACTCGTAGTCGCGGCCGACGAGCGAGTAGTAGACCTGGTTCGCGACGTAGCGCGACCAGCCGTGCCGGTCGGCCGCAGCGAGCGACTTCATGATCTGCCAGCCCGCGAAATTCGACACGCCGATATAGCGCAGCTTGCCCGCGCGCACCAGGTCGTCCAGCGTCGACAACACTTCCTCGACCGGCGTGGCCGCGTCGAACGCGTGAAGCTGCAGCAGGTCGATGTAGTCGGTATCGAGGCGGCGCAGCGCGTCGTCGACCGCGCGGATCAGCCGCGGGCGCGACGTGCCTGCGTCGTTCGGGCCGTCGCCGGTCGGCAGGCCCGTCTTGGTCGAGATGAGCACCTGGTCGCGCCGTCCGTGGATCGCGGCGCCGAGCACGCGCTCGGATGCGCCGTCCGAATACACGTCGGCCGTGTCGAACAGGTTGACGCCGGCTTCGAGGCAGATGTCGACCAGGCGGCGCGCTTCGTCGACGCCCGTGTTGCCCCATGCGCCGAACAACGGGCCGGTGCCGCCGAACGTGCCTGCGCCGAAGCTCAGCACGGGAATCTTGAGGCCGGAGCGGCCGAGCGTGCGGTATTCCATGTCGTGTGCCCTCTTGTCGTCGAGGCCGACGCGTGAATGCGCCGGAAAGGTAGCGCTCACTCTAGCGCTTGCGGTTGATCCGGATAATTGGGCAGGCTTCGAAAATATCCTTCGGAGGAAGCGAGGAATGCTGCTCGACAATCTGGCGCTGTTTCTGCGCATCGTGGAGAAGGGCGGGCTGGCCGCGGCCGGCCGCGAGGTCGGGCTGTCGCCGGCCACGGTTTCCGAACGGCTGGCGGCGCTCGAGAGTTACTACGGCGCGGCGCTGCTCACACGCACGACCCGCGCGATCAGCCTGACCGACGAAGGCCGCACGCTGGTCGCGGGCGCGCGGCGCCTGCTCGCCGAGGCCGACGAACTCGAAAGCCGCGTGCGGCTCGGCGCGCAGACGCTGTCGGGGCCCGTGCGGCTGAGCGCGCCGGCCGATCTCGGGCAGGCGCGCGTCGTGCCGGTGGTCGACGCGTTCCTGACCGAGCATCCCGGCGTCACGGTCGACCTGCATCTCGGCGACGGCTACGTCGATCTCGTCGGGCAGGGGCTCGATTTCGCGATCCGGCGCGGCACGCTTGCGGACAGCGCGTTGCGTAGCCGTTCGCTCGGCCGTTCGCGCCGCGTGGTGTGCGCCGCGCCCGCGTATCTCGCCGCGCACGGCACGCCGCGGCATCCGGACGAACTCGCCGCGCACGACTGCATCGTGATGCGCTTCGGCCAGGAGCTGTATGCAGGGTGGCCGTTCCGCATCGACGACGAACTGAAACGCGTGATGGTGCGCGGCCGGCGCGTGGCCAACGACGGCGCCCTTGTGCGTGCGTGGTGCGTCGCGGGGCGCGGTATCGCGCTGAAATCGCGACTCGACGTCGAGCAGGATCTGGCGTCCGGCGCGCTCGTCGAGATCCTCCGCGACTTCTCGCCGGGCGAAGTCGACCTGCAGATCGTCTATCCGGGCGGTGCGGTGCAGCCGCGGCGCGTGCGGGCGCTGATCGAAAGGTTGGCGCAGGCGCTGACCGCCGAGTGATCGCAACCAACCGGATCACATCGGCTGGCGCTCCCGCATCGGCCTCCGACGTGATGACGTCGAATGCGGCGCAGCAGCGCAGACACCGCTTCCGGCACCTTCCCGCACGCCGGCAAACGCAACGATCCCGCGCGCAACCGGTTGCCCACGTTTCGTCATTTAGCTAATATTCGAAACGTCAAACGAGGCCGAACCATGGACGACGTCACCCGCATCAGCGCACTGGCCAACGAAAGCCGTCTGGCCGTGATGCGCTGGCTCAAGCAGCCGCGCAAGCATTTCCCGCCGCAGCCGCATGGCGACTTCGACGAACTCGGCGTGTGCTGCACGTACATCACCGAGAAGCTCGGCATCGCGCCGGCGACGACCACGCGCCACATGCGCATCCTCGCGGATGCCGGGCTCGTGCAGGCGACGCGCGTCGGCAAGTTCACGTACTACAAGCGGATCGACGATGCGCTGCATCGGTTGGGCCGCGATCTCCTGCAACTCTGATCTTCACAGAGGCAAACGACATGGATGAACTCGCCCTGCTGGCCGACGCCGACCGGCGCGCGCACGCGTATCTCGCAGCAGCCGGCGAACGGCGCGCGTATCCCGATGCGGCCGCGCTCGCCGGTCTTGCGGCCTTCGACGAACCGCTGCCCGATACGGGCCGCCCGGCCGACGACGTGCTGCGCCTGCTCGACGAGCGCGGCACGCCCGCGACCGTCGCATCGAACGGCCCGAACTACTTCGGCTTCGTGATCGGCGCGACGCTGCCGGCCGCGGCGGCGGCCGAGCGGCTGATGCTTGCGTGGGACCAGTGCGCGTCGTCGTTTGCGAATTCGCCGGTGGCCGCGACGATCGAGCGGCAGGCCGCGCGCTGGGTCGTCGACGTGCTCGGGCTGCCGGAGGGCAGCGCGGTCGGCTTCGGCACGAGCGCGACGGCCTGCACGCTGGTCGCGCTGGTCGCCGCGCGGCGTGCGCTGCTCGCGCGCAAGGGCTGGGACGTCGACGAAGCGGGCCTGATCGGCGCACCCGAGGTGAAGGTCGTGCTCTCCGAGCTCGCGCACATCACGGTGAAGAAGGCGCTGCGCGTGCTCGGCTTCGGGATGAAGCGCCTGATCGTCGCGCCGGTCGATCCGCACGGCCGCATCGATCCCGCGCAATTGCCGCCGCTCGACGACATGACGATCCTCTGCGTGCAGGCCGGCGAAGTGAACACCGGCGAATTCGATCCGTTCGCGGCGCTGGTTCCGCGCGCGAAGGCCGCCGGCGCGTGGGTGCACGTGGACGGCGCGTTCGGGCTGTGGGCGCGCGCGTCGTCGAAGCGCGCGCTGACCGACGGCATTGACGGCGCGGACAGCTGGACCAACGACGGCCACAAGTGGCTCAACACGCCGTACGACGGCGCGATGGTGATCTGCCGCGACGCGGCCGCGCTCGCGACCGCGATGAACAGCGATGCCGTCTACCTGAGCGGCGCGCAGGACGCGCAGAAGAATCTCAACCTCGAATTCTCGCGGCGGGCGCGCGGCATTCCGGTGTGGGCCGCGCTGCGCGCGCTCGGCCGCGCCGGCGTGGCGACGCTGGTCGAGCGGCATTGCGCGCAGGCCCAGCGTGTCGCCGACGGCCTGCGCGCGGCCGGCTACGACGTGCTGAACCGCGTCGTGCTGAACCAGGTGCTCGTGCGCGCCGGCACCGACGACGAGACGATCGCGATCCTTCAGGCCGCGCAGGATTCGGGCGACGTCTGGTTCGGGCAGACCGTGTGGCAGGGGCGGCCGGCGTTCCGGATCAGCGTGTCGTCGTGGCGCACGGAGGACGAACACATCGATCGCCTCGTCGCCCTGCTGACGAAGCTGCGCGGCGTGCACGTGGGCTGAGCGACGTCTCCACGGCGCGGTGGACGAGGATCGTGCCGGTGATCTCGTCCGCATGAAAATGTCGGACAATAGCGCGGCATGCACGCCGCGCCCGCCCGGGCGGCGCGTTCAACCGCTGCATTGACGCCGACGAGATCCCCATGTCCACGACACCTCCCCGGGAACTGCTGAAAGCCGCCGACATCGCGAAAATGGAACCGACCCGCGCGGTGCATTCGCTCAATCCCAACGCCGTTCGCCTCAAACGGCAGCTCAGCGACCTGACCGGCCTCACGCAGATCGGCGCACACCTGCTCACGCTGATGCCCGGCCACGAATCGGCCGAGTATCACCGCCACCTGTACGAGGAAGAATGCGTGTACGTGCTGTCCGGCACCGGCACGGTCACGATCGGCGAACGCACGTACGAAATCGGGCCGGGCGACTTTCTCGGCTTCCCGCGCGGCGGCGATGCACACACGTTGCAGAACACCGGCGACGGGCCGCTGGAACTGTTCGTCCTCGGCCAGCGCCTCGAACACGACGTCTGCGAATACCCCAGAGTCGGCAAGCGGCTTCACATCGCCGGCGAGCTCGAGGATTTCGTCGATCTGCCGAAACGGCCGTAGACGGCACGCATCCGCATCGGCCGTCGTCATGCTTATGATGCGGGAACGCCACTGACAGGATTCCACGCCATGGACGCGCCGCATCCGCCGATGAATGCCCCGGTCTCCGAAACGGAACCTGAAACCGAAACCGTCACCGAGCCGCGCGCGTCGCGCGTGCAGCGGCCCGTCGCGCTCGTCACCGGATCGACGTCGGGAATCGGCGCGGCCATCGCGCGACGGCTGGCGGCGGACGGTTACGCGGTGATCCTGCATTCGCGCAGTTCCGTCGAAACGGGTCGCGCGATGGCGCGCGAACTCGGCGCGGCCTACGTGCAGGCCGATCTCGCCGACGATGCGCAGCGCGTGCGGCTGATCCGCGACGCGGTGGCGGTGCACGGCCGCCTCGACGTGCTGGTCAACAACGCGGGCGTCAGCCGTGTGATTCCGCACGACGATCTCGCCGCCGCGACGCCCGACGTGTGGCGCGAGATGCACGAGATCAACGTGATCGCGCCGTTCCGGCTCGTCGCCGAAGCGCAGCCCGCGCTGCTCGAAGCGGCGTCGAGCGGGCGCGCCGGTTGCGTGATCAACGTCAGCTCGCATGCGGGCGTGCGGCCGAAGGGCGCGTCGATTCCGTATGCGGCGGCGAAGGCCGCGCTCAATCACACGACGCGCTTGCTGGCGCGCACGCTCGCGCCGGCGATTCGCGTCAATGCGGTGGCGCCGGGGCTCGTCGATACGCCGCTGACCGCCGACTGGACCGACGCGCAGCAGCTCTGGCGCGAGCGCGCGCCGATGCGCCGCGCGGCGACGCCGGACGACGTCGCGCAGACGGTCGCGATGCTCGTCGCGTCCGATTACGTGACGGGCGAGATCGTGATGCTCGACGGGGGATTGAACCTGACGTGACCGCGGACGGGTGATGCGGGCGGCGGGGCGGCGTTGTGCTGGGGCGATGCGCGCCGACGGCGAAGCCGCCGGCCGGTATCACCCCCGAGGTCAGCCGAGGTTCGACCGCAGCCGCGCGAGCGCGTGGTCGTGCGTGCGTTCGAACTTCAGCGGCGTGACGGCGATGTAGCCTTCGCCGAGCGCGACCGTCTCCGAATCCGCATCGTCGTCGCGCGGTGCGCGCGCCAGTTTCAGCCAGTGGTATTCGATGTCGCGCGGATCGCGCCCCGACACGATTTCGACGCCCTGCAACGTGCCGGCACCCTGGTTCGTCACCTTCAAGCCGCGCACGTCGTCGGCCGGCCGCGCCGGGAAATTCACGTTGAGGCACGCGTCGCTGTCCCAGCCGGCCGCGACCAGCCGGCGAATCACGTCCGGCGCATGCGTGAGCGCCGTGGTCCACGGCACCGCGTTGCGGTCGCTGAACGCCTGGCTCAGCGCGATCGCCGGCACGCCGACCAGCATGCTCGTCATCGCGGCGCCGACGGTGCCCGAGAACACCGTTTCGGTGCCGAGGTTCGCGCCGCGATTCACGCCGGACAGCACGACATCGGGCCGTGCGTCCTTCATCAGGTGGCTGACCGCGATCGCGACGCAATCGCCCGGCGTGCCGCGCACGGCGAAGCGGCGCTCGCCCTTGCGATGCACGCGCAGCGGTTCGTGCAGGCTCAGCGAATGCGACGTGCCGCTCTGGTCTTCCGCCGGGGCGACGATCCAGACTTCGCGCGCCAGTTGCGTGGCGACCTGTTCGAGCACTTCAAGGCCGGGGGCGTCGAATCCGTCGTCGTTGGTGAGCAGGACGCGGTCGAACAGCGGGCGGGTTTCTTGCATCGGGACGATCCTCGCAGGCAGGCAATCAGGGGAAGGCATCGCGGGTATAGCCGCAAGGCTAACACCCCGTCGTGACGCGTGCCGGGTGTCGCGTCACGCAGAGCCGAAGCCGCTCCCGGCGCGCGGATGCGAAAACGGGCGCATGGCGCGCCCGTCTTCCGCTTCGATGTGTCGCCCGCGCGGCGCTCGGAACCGCGTTACCCGATTACCCGAGCAAATACCGCAGCAGGCCGGCCGACACGACGCCGACGATGACGGTCGGCAGGATCGACAGGCGGGTCGCCGCGATCAGCGTGACGGCGAGCGCGAGCAGATCGGCCGGGCGCGTCGACACGAAGGCCGGCGCGATCACCGAGATCAGCACGCAACCGGGCACGTTCTCCATCACCGACGCCATCCGCGGGCTCAGCGTGCGGTTGCGCAGCAGCACGTAGCCGAGCACGCGCGACAGGTAGGTCGTCGACGCCATCAGCATGATGGTCGCGACCGTCGCGAAATCAGGCAGCATCGCGCGGCTCCCACAGCAGCGCGGCGATCAGCCCCGCGCACGCGCCGGCCGGGACGTACCACGCGCCGGGCACGGCCAGATGCGTGCCGGCCGCGACGACGAGGCTCACGAACCACGGACGGCTCGCGCGCATGCCTTTCCACATCCCACGCAGCAGCACCAGAAACACGGCCGTGAACGCCATGTCGAAGCCGTACTGCTCGACGTTGCCGATCGTCGGGCCGACCGCCGCGCCGAGCGTCGTCATCGAGATCCACGTCAGGTACAGCCCGGCGCACACGCCCGCGTAATACGGGACGCTGATGTGCGTGGCCGAGCGCGAGCGTGCGTCGGCAAGCGACATCGCCCAGCTTTCGTCGCACATGAAGAACAGCGCGGCGAATGCGCGGCGGCGCGGCAGGCGCCGGATGTACGGCGCGAACGCCGCGCCCATCAGGATGTGACGCGAATTCACGAGGAATGACATCGCGACGATCAGCGCGATGTGCGGCGGCGACGTCCACAGATGGATCGCCGCGAATTCGGAGCCGCCGCCGAAATTCAGGCCCGTCATCATCGGGACCTCGAACAGGCTCAGCCCTTTTTGCGCGGCCTGCGCGCCGAG
Source organism: Burkholderia sp. BCC1640 (assembly GCF_902833125.1). Taxonomy (NCBI): domain Bacteria; kingdom Pseudomonadati; phylum Pseudomonadota; class Betaproteobacteria; order Burkholderiales; family Burkholderiaceae; genus Burkholderia; species Burkholderia sp. BCC1640. Next base: position 102,934 of record NZ_CADFEF010000017.1, read on the forward strand.
CACCAGCGCGAACGGCACGAAACCCAGCATGACGGGCAGCGCCGCGCGCAATCCGCGGCCCATCTCGGCGACATAGGCGGGCCTGTCGCGAAGCCCGGACGACGTTGAAACGCTACTGCTCATTACTCCTCCTTCGGGGAGGAGGATTGTCTGCTTTTTTGACTCGAATCGGGTTGCGTTGCGGATCGATATTCACGAGAATTTGGCATCGAGTGAGTAATTCGCGATTTTTTTGGAATTTGATGCCAATGAAGCTTGACGCTATCGACCGGCGGATCCTGAGCGCGCTGCAACGCGACGGCCGCATGCAGAACGTGGAACTCGCGCACGAGGTCGGGCTGTCGCCGTCGCCGTGCCTGCGGCGCGTGCGGCTGCTCGAGGAAGCGGGCGTGATCGAGAAATACGTGGCCGTGCTGAACCCGGCGAAGGTCGGCAAGGGGCTGACGATCTTCACGCGCGTGTGGCTGAAGGGGCAGGACGCCGAATCCGTGAACCGCTTCGCCGAGGCCGTCCAGCAGATGCCGGAAGTGGTCGAATGCCACCTGATGGCCGGCGACTGCGATTTCCTGCTGCGCGTGGTGGCCGCCGACATCGACGACTACCGGCGCTTCCAGATGGAATACCTGACGCGCATCCCGGGCGTGCTGAGCGTGAAGACCGACATTCCGATGCAGAAGGTCAAGCTCACGTCGGCGCTGCCGACGTAACGCGGCACGGGCGCGTGACGACGATTCGGCGAATCGTCACCGGCCGGTGACATTTGGCCGATACACTGGGAGGACGAGCCGCTTCGCCACGCACCGGGCGCATCACGGTGCGACTTCGATGCGCAAGCAACTAACGGTCAGCCGCAAAGGGATCGGCGAACGCGCGCGCTGCGCGCGATGCGATCCGCCGGGCGGTGCGTCCATCTTGTCGAGCCATTCATGCAGCCATTCAACAATCCGTGGAATTCGCTGGAAATCGTCAAGCTCGTGCTCGGTGTGCTGACACCGTTGTCGGTCGCGTGTCTCGGCTGGCTCGTCGCGCGCCGATTGAAGCGGCTCGAGCTCGTGCAATGGACCAACCAGCGGCTGATCGAGAAGCGCCTCACGCTGTATGACACGGTCGCGCCGCAGCTCAATGCGCTGCTGTGCTTCTACACGTGGATCGGCTACTGGAAGGACATCTCGCCGGACGACGTGATCCGCGCGAAGCGCGAACTCGACCGCACGTTTCACATCTACCGTTACCTGTTCGACGACGACGTGTACGACGCGTATCACACGTTCATCCACGCGTTGTTCGAGATGCATACGGGACCGGGGCGCGACGCGCGGATCCGTGCGCTGATCCAGTCGCCGGACGGCGACCGCAGCGTGCACGGCACGTATGAGTGGAAGGCCGCGTGGTCCGAGCGGTTCTCGACCGCGAACGTGACGGACAAGGCCGATGTGGTGCGGCACTACACGCGGCTGATGGAGCGGCTGCGCGTGGCGCTCGGCGCGAATCGCTGACGATTGCGCGCGCCGCGCGCCGGTACCGGAATTCGCTACCGGGCGGCGCGGATTGGTCCCCTCATGCACGCGGCCATGTCCACTCGCGTGAGGTTCGCATGTTGATCGACACGGGTTTTCAGCCGCTTATGGTGCGCCGGCCGGGGATACGGCGGCGCCGTCTTCCAGGCATCGCATCGAGTGACACGAATTTCTCGCGCGTCAGTCGATCGTATTCGGTACGGACTTCGGAGTCGGCCGGTTCGCGATCAATTCCGTCCCGCCACCGCCAGCCGGGCGGCCAATCCCACGAACACCGTTCCGAGCAGATACCGCGGCAGCTTCGACGGCTGGCGTCGCGCGCCGATGCGCTGACCCAACCGACTCGCGGACAGAATCACCGCGCCGTTGACGACGAGTCCGATTGCATTGAGCACCGTCGCGAGAACGAGGATCTGCACGGCGATCGAGCCATGCTCGGGACGCACGAATTGCGGGAACAGCGCGAGGACGAACAGCGCCATCTTCGGATTCAGCAGGTTCGTCATCACGCCCTGGCGGAAGATCGCGGCGGTCGAATGGCGGCGAGGCGACGCGGCCGGCGACAGCGCGGTCGCATCCGAACGGAATGTCTTCCATGCGAGGTAAAGCAGATACGCGGCGCCGGCGAATCGCACGGCGTCGTACGCCAGCGGCACCGCGACGAAGAGCTGAGACAGCCCGAGCGCGGCTGCGAGCGCATGACAGTAGGTGCCGACCTGAATGCCCGCGAGCGTGGCGAACCCCGCGCGGCGGCCCTGGCTCACGCTGCGCGATGCAATCAGCAGCATGTCGGGGCCGGGTGTGGCGGTCAGCGCGAGACACGCGCCGGAGAACAGCGCGAGCGTGGAGAGGTCGATCATGGAAGTCCCCTTGTGCTGGAGATGCCCGAAAGGGAGGTCAGTTTAGGAGCGCACGTGGAGCGGGTCAATCGACCGGACGGCCGATCGTCAACGTATTTGTTCCATCTTCCGCGCGACGACAAACGCATGCCATGCGAGCAAGCGCGAGGAATCACGCGCACTCGTCGACGCGCCGCACCGCGCCGATCACTGTTTCCGGCAAGCCACCTGATAATCGATCACGGTATTCGCCGACGGCGTGTCCGGCTCGCCGCCGGCCGTCGTCACACCGAGCACGCCGGCCGCGCTCCGATACCGCAGCGCGCAATACCCCATGCCGGTGCCGGAGCACGCTTCGGCTTCGATGATCCCGTGCTTCGCGAGCGTGGCCGCGCCGTCCGCCGAGTCCGGCTTCTCGCGCGGACGCAGCGGCTGCCAGCCACGCGAGATCAGGATCTTGCGCGCCGTATCGAGCGGCTTGCCGTACACGTTGGGCACGACTGCACGGCCGTGGCAGTACGTGCGCTCGGCGGCGACCGCCGCCAGCCGCAAGCCGCCATGCTCTTCGCGCAGCTCGCCGACGGGCGCCGACGGGCCGTCGCCGCCCCAGACCAGCAGCGCGCCGCTTTCCAGCGACTCGGCCGAGCCGAGCTGCCAGCCGGCCGCGCGTGCCGTATAGCCGAGCGCGACGAGCGTCGTGCCGTCGAAGACGCCGATGTTTGCGTTGCGCGCGTAACAGATCGCGCTCGTCCCCGGCTTGAAACCGCTCGCAAACGTGACGACCGTATAGCGGCCGAGCGGCGCTTCCGACGTCACGATCCAGCCGAGCTTCGCGACATCGCGGCCGGCCGCGGTTGCGGTCTTCGCACGATATCGCGCACAGAATGCGTCGAGCGTGCCGTTCTCCGGCGAGCGCGGCAGCGCGCCGAGCGGAACCAGGGACGCGCCGGCGATATCGGAAGCCGTGTGCAGCGTCTCGGCGGACGCCGTGCCGCCGAGCGCGACGCACGCGAGGGCGACGCTCGATGCGACGCGGCGGGTGAACGGCCGGACAGTCATGCGACGCATGTGGATGGTCTCCGGGAAAGGACGGGCATCGCCCGTTTGCGTGCGTGCCCGTCGCCGGGCATTCAGGCCTTCGCGACCACGTCGATCCGCAGCGCGTCGCCGCCGTCGACGATCGCCAGCAGACGATCGACGTTCGGGTGTGCGCCCGGGCGGTTACGCGCGTCCGCGGTGTGCTCCGCGAACACGGCGAGGCCGTGCTCGGCGGCCTTCGCGTCGAGCGTGCCGAATGCCTGCTTCAGATAGTTGTACACCGCGAGCGAACCCTGCTTGCCCGGCTGGTTCTCGATGCTGGCGACCACGTCGCCGTTCGCGCCGACGAGATCGATGCGCGCGACACCGTCGATGGCCGGCAGTTGCGCGAGGTTGTCCTTGAATACTTGGGTCGGTTGAATCACTGAAACACTCCGTCGGTTCGGTCATGGGTCGATCGGCCCGTATCTTATCCGATCGACATGCCCGCTTCGCGCGCGCGGTCGATGTCGGGGCTGCGATAGGCGCGCTCCGGAATCTCGGCGAGCCTTGACGCATGCACCTGATGCGGCGCGAGGCCATAGAACTTCTGAAAACTCATGATCAGCGGCGACCATTTGTCCGGATCGATGCGGTCCGGATGACCGTCCATCAGCAGGTCGGGATGTACGTGAACGCGCTGGATGCGCACCTCGAACACGCGGATGTGGCCGCGCAGGTCGGGCGCTTCGTCGCCGATGCCGTGCGTGGCGGCGACCACCGCTTCCAGATGCACCGGGCATTCGAGCGCGCGCGGCGGGGCGATGGTCTGCGAGGGCGTCTCGGTGAGCCCGGCGGTGCCGAACTTGTCCGGTTCGTACACGTAGCCGCGCGCCTGCTTCGACTCGGGTACCGGATGCGTGCCCGTCGTGCGCGCGATGCGGTCGACCGCCTGCGCCTGCGCCGCCGACGGCAGGTTCAGCACGCATTCGCCGGTGCGCATCAGGTTGTGCGTGGTCTGCGAGCTGGCGGCGAGCCCGAGCATGCCGCGCCAGCCGAGCCAGAACGCGGACGACATCGGCGCAAGATTGGCCGTGCCGTCCGGATTCAGCGTGCTGATCAGCACGACGGGCGTGCCGAAATAGAGGATGTTGGGTTCGGTGACGCGATGCGGGGCATTCATGGTCTTTCCTTCGTTGACGGGATCAGTTCGCATGCTGATCGCGTCGCCGCCGCGCGGCGCTCCGATTCTTGTCGTGTCATTCGCGGGGCGGGGCGTGGCGCGGCCGCCGTCGGCATCGCGCGTGCTTTTCCGCTACAGTGGGAAATCGAAGGTCGCATGTGCCGCCCACGCCGGCGCGCGGCGGCCACGTTCCGCAATTGCACACGAGGGACCGATGGACATCGAGCAACGCTACACCGCCAACGCGCCGACGCGCGCGGAAGTCGACGCACTGGCCGGTGCGACCGTCATCGAATTCGGCACGAACTGGTGCGGAATCTGCGCGGGTGCGCAGCCCGCGATCGTCGCGTCGTTTTCCGCGCATCCGGCCGTGAGGCACCTGAAGATCGAGGATGGCCCGGGTCGGCCGCTCGGCCGTTCGTTCGGCGTGAAGCTGTGGCCGACGCTGGTATTCCTGCGCGACGGGGTCGAAGTCGCGCGCGTCGTGCGCCCCGCCGACGCCGGGCAGATCGAGGCCGACGGCTTTGCCGCGCTCGCCTGAGGCCGTCGTCATGCAACAGGCCATCACGCATATCGGCGTCGACGCGCGCGGCAGCGGCCTCGTCGAGTTCACGCCGCAAGTGCGCGCATTCGTCGACCAGCAGGCAATCCGCACCGGGCTGCTGACCGTGTTCTGCCGCCATACGTCCGCGTCGCTGCTGATCCAGGAGAACGCGGATCCGTCCGTGCAGCGCGACCTCGAACGCTACTTCGCGACGCTCGCGCCCGAGGACGACACGCGCTACGAGCACGACACCGAAGGCCCCGACGACATGCCTGCGCATCTGCGCACGGCGCTCACGCAAGTGCAGCTGTCGATCCCGATCGAGCACGGACGCATGGTGCTCGGCACGTGGCAGGGCATCTATCTGTTCGAGCATCGTCGCGCCGCGCATCGGCGCGACATCGTGCTGCATTTGATCGGCGAGTAAGCGGGAAACGCGCTGCGGGCGGCCGGAACGCCCGCCCGTCACGCATCGCGACCGTGCTCAGCCGAGCAGCTTCTCGACGAGCGCGCCGAGTTCGCGCAGGTGAACGGGTTTCGGCAGGAATTCGTCGAACACCCGCTGGTTCTCGCGCAGCGCGGCCGATTCGTACGCGCTGACACCGAGGATCGACGGAAACTTTCCGTCGTCGTCCGGCTGCGCGACCATCCGGATGCGGTGCGCGACTTCGAAGCCACTCAGGTCCGGCAGTTCGAGATCGACCACGACGAGGTCGTAATGCGTGTCGCCGAAACGGGCGACGCCTTCCTGCCCGGTGCCGCACAGGTCGACGTCGAGGCCGAGCGCCGACAGCATCGCGCCGAGCGTTTCGCGCGCGTTGTCGTTGTCGTCGACGACGAGCGCGCGGCGGTTGCGATGCGCGGCGACGGCCGGCCACGCGGGCGCGTCGCCGGTCGTTTCGCCGGCATCCGGCATCTCGGCCGGCAGCGTCACGACGAACTCGCTGCCTTCGCCGACGACGCTGCGCACGTCGACGTGGCCGCGCAGCGTCGTCACGATCTCGCGCACGACCGCGAGCCCCATGCCGATTCCGTCCACATGCAGGCCGACCGCGTCGTTCGCGCGGTAGAACGGCTCGAAGATCTTCGGCAGATGCTGCTTCGCGATACCGGCGCCCGTGTCCCGCACCGCGAGTTTCAGTTGCCGGCCGGCCGGCGCGTCGACGAGCATGATCGATACGTCGATCGATCCGTCGACGGTGTATTTCACCGAATTCTCGATCAGGTTCGACAGCACCTGACGCAACAGCTTGCGATCGGAGCGGATCGCGAGGTCGTGAGGCTCGACGCGCTGTGCGACGGCGATCCGCTTTGTCGCGATCTTCTCGCGCAGCGGATCGAGCACCTCGGCGAGCAGCGACGCCATGCCGACCGTTTCGGTTTCGGCGAGGCGCTTGGTCGAGCGCAGCTTGATGTAATCGGTCAGGTCCTTGACCAGCGCTTCGAGCGACGACGCGGAATTCTGCAGCCGCCGGATCGTCTTCAGGTTGGCGTCGGACTGCGGCCGCGCGAGCAGGATCTCGATCGAGCCGCAGATCGCCTGCAGCGGCGTGCGCAGTTCATGGCTGACCATCCCGAGGAACGCGTTCTTCGCCTCGATCATCTCGAACGCGCGATCGGATGCCTTGCGCTCCGCATCGAGCGCCGCGTCCTGTCGTTCGAGCAGGTCGTCGCGCGTGCGCATCGTGTAGAACAGCAGCAGGAACAGCGCGCACAGGATCACGCCGAGGATGATGCCGAGCGACAGGATCGCCCGCTGCTTTTCCTTCAGCTGATGGAATGTGAAGTCGCGCTGCGCCATCTCGATCGCGCGGAAGTAGTTCGCGAGGCCGTTGACCTTCGGCCAGTATGCGTTGACGTCGTCGATCACGCGCGGCGCATTCTTTGGCGCGTTGCGCAGCAGCGGCACGTCGTGCTTCAGGCGCGCCATGAATGCGCCGAGCACCGCGATTTCGGCGCGCGCGCGCGGGATGCGCAGCCAGTATTCGGACACTTCGGACGGCCGCTGCAGGAATCCGAACGATACCGACAGGCTGTCGAGCTGCATCTGCACGTGGTCGAAGTCGTCGTCCACGTGCGTCGAGTAGAGGATCAGCTGGCGGTCGAAGCGCGTGTAGGCGTTCCGGTATTGCGCGGCTGTCCAGAACACGCCTTCGCGCGGCCCTTCGAGCACGCCCTCGTTGACCGAGGTCGCGAGCAGGTCCCACAGCAGGAATGCCCACGCGGCGAATCCCAGGATCCACAACGATCCCAGGATGAGGATGATCTTTCTGTTCTTCCACCGCCCGCGCATCATGTCCCGCGCTTACTTCACGGTCAGGCCGATGATCTGCCATGCGAACTTGGCTTCGCCGAGCGGCGTCTTCAGCTCGTCGGGATACTGGTCGCGCGGATACATGATCCACAGCGGGCCGTAGTTGTCGTTGCCGAGCACCTTGCCGTTCATCGTGCGCGCGAGGATCACGCCGTACTTGTCGGCATCCGACACGGGGATCGTGAACGTATATTCGTCGATGCAGCGGAACTCGATCTGCGTGCCGTGCGCGTCGACGGTTTTCAGCACGTCGGACAGTCGCGGGCCGGTGAAGGTCGCTTTCGGCGTCCAGCTCGTCGACGTGACGATCGTGTGCTGCGGCAGCGCCATCAGCGCCTGCTCGGTAAAGACGAACGTCGTCTTGCCGGGCTGGTTGCTGCGGCCGATCTTGCCGTCGACGGTGAACGTGAACGACGCGGCCCAGCTCGCGGCGGCCATGCCGAGCAGGCAGGCCGTGACCAGGCTCTTGATCCAGATGGTCGAAATTCGCATGTGTTTCCCCTTGATCGTGTTCGTGTGGTGGAGTTCTTGTCGTGGTCTCAGCTCGCGGCGGCGGCCGTGGCGGCCGGCAGCGCGATCTTCAGTTCGCGCGCGACTTCGGCGAACAGGATCGGCAGGCGCACCGGCTTTTCCTCGCAGCGCGCGTTGTAGTGCGACACGATGTGCGCGATTTCGTCCTCGCTCGCTTCGCCGGTGGAGATCTTGCCGGTCAGCAGGAAGATCGGCGCGCCGCCGTTCTCGCTCGAACGGATACCGCGCACGAGCTCGGCGGCCGTCTGGTCGCCGAGCATCCAGTCGAGGATGTAGCCGTCGAAATCCTCGACTTCCAGCGCCTTGCGGAACGACGCGCCGTCATGGTACGGAATCGCGTTCACGCCTTTTTCGATGAAGTATTCGCAGACGGTTTCGGCGACGTCCCGCGAATCGTCGACGACCGCGATCCGCGCCGCGTACACGGTCGGCTGGCTCGAGCGCAGTTCGATGACGTCGACCGGATAGAGGCGGCCTTCGCGCGCGTGCTGGCGCTCGGTGACGATCCATTCGCCCTGCCACTGCAACGCGACGAAGTCCGTTTCGGTCTGGCTGCTGGCCTTCGCCGAGATCGCCGCGCGGCAGCGGAAACGGCGCGACTCGATCACGAGCGTCGCGTCGATCATCTCCGCGGCGGCCGGCTGCGTGCCCTTGTCGTCGAGCAGGATCGCGGGCGGCACGCCGAAGTGCGTCGCGATGTCCTGCAACTGCGACAGGTTCCACGGGATCAGGCCTTTCATCTTGCGGGTGACGACCGAGAAACTGAGGCCCAGCACGTTCGCGATCGTCGTGTTGTGACTGCGCGGCGGGACGCCGTTGCGCGTCAGCAGATCGCGCACCTTGGTGGCGGTGATGAGGTCGGCGTTGGCCTGCTCGCTATTGGGCATCTCGAAGGGGTCTCCTAGTTTGAGCGACGAAGAGCATATTCAAAAGTGACGCGATGCGCAAACTTTGAAATCGCGAATCACCTTGACATGCCATTTTTCTCCATTATTATTGCTCACCACGTCACTATTGTTTGTTGCGTCATGTTTGGAAGCCGGTGTCGACAACGGTCGGCCCAGCGAAAAGCGGCAACCAGTGCGTGACTGAACGATTCGAAGAGAGCCTGAGAGAGCCTTGGACTGCGTGTCGGCGTGGGTGAATTGTATTCGCCCCGCCGCGCGCAAGCCGGGTACGTGCTCGCGACAAGATGGCGCGAAGCAGTGCGGTGCAAATGGAACGTGGGAGAAGAAACGACGGTTCGTCGTTTGCTGGCGCCGGGGCTGTTGCTGTTGGCCGCATGCGCGTGATGCGTCCGTCACCGGCAACATGGTGCGGATCTGCAATGACACCGGGTGTTCCGATCGCCCTGACGATCAGGTTTCCTATCAAAAAAGGCGATTCCGACGACCGCGAGGGATCCGCGCATCGTTTCGTTGAAGCGGCCGTCGAAGGTCGCCCGCGACCTCCGCCTTGCGTTGTTTCGGCGGCGCCGACGTCGCGCATGCGTCGCCGGTCTGCCGCAACACGAGATCAACCTTCCCGAAAAATCCCGCTATACGCGCTCAACGCCGGCACCCCGCCGAGGTGCGCGTACAGCACCTTCGACCCCGGCTCGAATTCCCCGCGCCGCACCTTGTCGATCATCCCGTGCATCGATTTGCCTTCATAGACGGGATCGGTCAGCACGCCTTCCAGTCGCGCACACAGACGAATCGCCTCCAGCGTGCCGTCGTTCGGCAGTCCGTATTCGGGCCCGGCATAGCGCGTGTCGAGCACCACGTCCTGCTCGTCGATATCGCGCCCCAGCCCGACCAGCTCGGCCGTGTGCCGGGCGATGCGCGTGATCTGTTCGTGTGTGCGCTCGGGCGTTGCCGACGCGTCGATGCCGATCACGCGGTCCGCACGTCCGTCGGCCGCGAAGCCGACGACCATCCCCGCCTGCGTGCTGCCCGTCACCGAGCAGACCACGACATAATCGAACTTGAAGCCGAGTTGCGCTTCCTGCTCGCGTACTTCTTCCGCGAAGCCGACGAACCCGAGCCCGCCGAGCGGATGCTCGGAACACCCGGCAGGAATCGGATATGGCTTGCCGCCCGCCTGCCGCACGCTTTCCATCGCTTCTTCCCAGCTGCGGCGAATGCCGATGTCGAAGCCGTCGGCGACGAGCCGCACGTCGGCGCCCATCATCCGTGACAGCTGGATGTTCCCGACGCGGTCGTACACCGGATCTTCGTAGTTGACCCAGTGCTCCTGCACGAGCACGCACTTCATCCCGAGATGCGCGGCGACAGCCGCGACCTGGCGGGTCTGGTTCGACTGCAAGCCGCCGATCGACACGAGCGTGTCGGCGCCTTGCGCGAGCGCGTCGGGGACGAGGTATTCGAGCTTGCGCGTCTTGTTGCCGCCGAAAGCGAGGCCGCTGTTGCAGTCCTCGCGCTTCGCATACAGCTCGACCTTGCCGCCGAGGTGCGCGCTCAGGCGCTTGAGCGGCTGGATCGGTGTCGGGCCGAACGTGAGCGGATAACGGGGGAAACGTTGCAGGTTCATCGGCAAGCTCCGAAAGGCGGTGGGCGGGAATTCGAATCGGTCGGGTGCGGCCGGCACGCCGTGTCCCGATGGAAAAATGATAGGCAGGACCCCGCGAAATGAGCTTGCGAAATAAATAATGGAAACCTACGTTATCGATGAGATGAGCATCAAATAGATAATTTTGGTTCGCAAAAGTGACAGGAGACGCAATGAAATTAGATCGCGGCAGCGCATTGCCGGCCGATACGCCGCCGGTGCTCGACCGCATCGACCGCGCGATCCTGCGGCAGTTGCAGCAGGACGCGTCGATCTCGAACGTGAGCCTCGCCGCGAAGGTGAAGCTGAGCGCGCCGGCGTGCCTGCGGCGCGTCGAGCGGTTGAAGGAGATGGGGTTGATTCGCGGCATCGTGGCGCTGCTCGACCCGAAGCCACTGGGTGCCGGGATGCTGGTGGTGATCGGCTTCGTGCTCGATCGTTCGACGCCGGAGGCGTTCGCCGAGTTCGAGAAGGCCGCGCAGAAGGTGTCGGGGTGTGTCGAATGTCACGTGGTGACCGGCGAATTCGACTACTTCATGCTGGTGCGCACGCGCGACAACGAGAGCTTCAACCGCTTGCACGCGGAACAGCTGCTGTACCTGCCCGGTGTGCGGCAGGTGCGCTCGTTCATGGTACTGAAGGAAATTCTGTCGACGCATGCGCTGCCGGTGTAGCGCATCGCGATGTGGTCGGCCGCGCACGCTGCGTTGAACGGCATGCGTCAACCGAAGAGGAGCGCACCTGGCCGCGTCGCCGCGCATGACGCCCGCGTCGTCACGACGCCGCGCGGCACGATCGCGTATGCTCGTCCCGTCAGCGGCGACGGCGGCTGCCGTGGCCGAATATCGTGTGACGACCGATCAACGAGCGAGGGCATGATGGCTAGACAGACGATGGCGGAATACCTGGCGAAGACGCTGGCGGCAGCGGGCATCGAGCGCATCTGGGGCGTGACGGGCGACAGCCTGAACGGGCTGTCGTTCAGCCTGAGCCAGATCGGTTCGATCCGCTGGATGCATACGCGGCACGAGGAAAGTGCGGCGTTCGCGGCCGGCGCGGATGCCGCGTCGACCGGACGGCTCGCGGTCTGCGCGGGCAGCTGCGGCCCCGGCAACCTGCACCTGATCAACGGCCTCTACGATTGCCACCGCAATCACCAGCCGGTGCTCGCGATCGCCGCACACATTCCATCGACCGAGATCGGCCTCGGCTATTTCCAGGAAACCCATCCGCAGGAACTGTTCCGCGAGTGCAGTCATTTCGCGGAACTCGTGACCAACGCATCGCAGTTCCCCCGCGTGCTCGCGCGCGCGATGCGCACCGCGATCGAGGAACGCGGCGTCGCGGTGATCGTACTGCCGGGCGACATCGCGCTCGGCGACGGCCCGGACGAGTTGCCGGCGTGGAGCGACTCGGCACCGCCGTCGATCCTGCCGGCCGACGCCGATCTCGACCGGCTCGCGGCGCTGCTCGATGCGTCGGACGCGGTCACGCTGCTGTGCGGCAGCGGCACGCAGGGCGCGCACGACGAGGTGGTCGCGCTGGCTGACACGCTCGGCGCGCCGGTCGTGCATGCGCTGCGCGGCAAGCAGTTCGTCGAATGGGGCAACCCGTTCGACGTCGGCATGACGGGGTTGATCGGCTTCAGCTCGGGCTATCACGCGATGGAGTCGTGCGACACGCTGCTGATGCTCGGCACGGACTTCCCGTACCGGCCGTTCTATCCGACGCATGCGAAGATCGTGCAGATCGACTGGAAGGGCTCGCAGTTGGGCCATCGCGCGCCGCTCGCGCTCGGGCTCGTCGGCACCGTGAAGGAAACGATCGCGGCGCTGCTGCCGCGCCTCACGCGCAAGACGCAGCGGCGCTTCCTCGAGAATGCGCTGAAGCATTATGCGGCCGCGCGCAAGGGGCTCGACGATCTCGCCGTGGCCGAGCCGCCGGGCCGCGCGATTCATCCGCAATACCTGACGAAAGTCGTCGACGACGTCGCGGCCGACGACGCGATCTTCACGGCCGACGTCGGCACGCCGACGCTGTGGGCCGCGCGCTACCTGACGATGAACGGCAAGCGCCAACTGCACGGCTCGTTCAACCACGGCTCGATGGCGAACGCGATGCCGCAGGCGCTCGGTGCGCAGGGCGCGCATCCGGGCCGGCAGGTCGTGTCGCTGTCGGGCGACGGCGGGCTGTCGATGCTGCTCGGCGATCTCTTGACCGCGCGCCAGCTCAACCTGCCGATCAAGATCGTCGTCTACAACAACAGCCTGCTCGGCTTCGTGTCGATGGAGCTGAAGGCGGCCGGCTATCTCGACACGAACGTCGACCTGAGCCCGACCGACTTCGCGGCGATCGCGAAGGGCGCGGGGATCTTCAGCGTGCGTGTCGAGCATTCGGAGAACGTCGAGCATGCGCTGCGCACGGCGTTCGCGCACGACGGGCCGGCGGTGGTCGACGTCGTCACGTCGAAGTACGAACTGGCGATGCCGCCGAAGATCGAGATCGCGCATGCGAAGGGCTTCAGCCTGTTCATGCTGCGCGCGATCCTGAGCGGGCGCGGCGACGAGATCGTCGAGCTCGCGCGGACCAACCTGCGGTGAGGCGGCTGGGCGGGGCGAACCATCAGTTGTCCGACGCGTTGCCCGCTGCATCCGTCCATTCACGCACCGCCTCTACGAACAACCGCAATGCCGCCGGCGGATGCCGGTTCGCGGGATAGTAGAGACACAGGCTGTCGAACGTCTGCTCCCATTCGGGCAACACGCGCACGAGCCGGCCGTCGGCCAGATGCTCGGCGACGCGCGCGTGCGTGACCCACGCGATGCCGATGCCGGCGAGCGCTGCGTCGACCATCAGGCTCAGGTTGCCGAGCGTCATCGGCCCGTCGACGTCGACGCTCACGCGCTTGCCGTCGCGCGTCAGGTCCCATCGATAGAGCGCGCCGCTTTCGAAGCGGAACCGGATGCACCGGTGGCGCGTGAGGTCCTGCGGCGTATCCGGCGCCGGGTGTCGCGCCAGGTAGTCGGGCGACGCCACCGCGACCAAGCGGACCGCATCGCCGAACCGCACGGCGATCATGTCGCGCGGCACGTCCTCGCGCACGCGGATGCCCGCGTCGAAGCCGTGTTCGACGATGTCGATCATCCGCGAATCGACGACGAACTCCACATGAATGTCCGGATAGCGCGCGACGAAGCCGGGCAGCACGTGCCGGATCAGCGGGCGGGACGCGGATTCCGACGCGCTGATCCGGATCTGGCCGGACGGCCGGTTGCGGGCGGTCGCGGCGTCGTTCATCGCGTCCTCGAGATCGGCGACCGCGGGCCGCACGCGCAGCAGCAACTGTTCGCCGGCCTCGGTCAGCGCGACCGAGCGGGTCGTGCGGTTGAACAGGCGCACGCCGAGCCGCGCCTCGAGATGGCGGATCGCGTGGCTCAGCGCCGACGGCGACACGCCGAGGATGCGGGCCGCGCCGCTGAAGCTGCGCTGTTCCGCGATCGTGATGAAGGTCGTGAGTTCGCCGAGGCCGGTGCGCAGCATTGATGAAATTTCCTCAATAACGCATGAAATGGTACGCCGATTGTTGAGGCGTATCCATCAACCTACACTCGCTTCCTCGGCATCCCGTCGATCGTCTTTACCTTTCAGCAGGAGAAATTCATGCAAAAGCGCATGCTTGGTAAGAGCGGCCTCGAAGTCTCGGCAATCGGGCTCGGCTGCATGGGATTGAGCTACGCCTACGGTCCAGCCATCGACAAGGCGAGCGGTATCGCGCTGATTCGCACGGCGTTCGAACGCGGCGTGACCTTCTTCGATACGGCCGAAGCGTACGGCCCGTTCGTCAACGAGGAACTGGTGGGCGAGGCGGTGGCACCGTTTCGCGACCAGGTCGTGATCGCCACCAAGTTCGGTTTCGAGAACGGCGAGCCGATGAAGGGCGTCGACAGCCGGCCGTCGACCATTCGCGCGGTGACCGACGCAGCGCTCAAGCGGCTGAAGGTCGACCGCATCGATCTGCTTTATCAGCATCGCGTCGATCCGAACGTGCCGATCGAGGATGTCGCGGGCACCGTCAAGGACCTGATCGGCGAAGGCAAGGTCGCGCACTTCGGGCTGTCGGAAGCCGGTGAGCAGACGATTCGCCGCGCGCACGCTGTGCAGCCCGTCGCGGCGCTGCAAAGCGAATATTCGCTGTGGTGGCGCGAGCCGGAGGAGCGCATCCTGCCGACGCTCGAGGAGCTCGGCATCGGCTTCGTGGCGTTCAGCCCGCTCGGCAAGGGTTTCCTGACGGGGGCGATCGACGCGAACACGACGTTCGATGCGACCGACTTCCGCAATCTCGTGCCGCGCTTCTCGGAAGAAAACCGCAGGGCCAACGCGGGCCTCGTCGACCTGCTCGGCCGGATCGCGGCCGACAAGGGCGTGACGCGCGCGCAGATCGCGCTCGCTTGGCTGCTGGCCCGCAAGCCGTGGATCGTGCCGATTCCGGGCACGACGAAGCTGCATCGGCTTGACGAAAACATCGGCGCGGCCGCGGTGGTGCTGACGACCGACGAATTGTCGGCGATCGAGACGGCGCTGCGGCAGATCACGATCGTCGGCGAGCGGTATCCCGCGCAGTTTCAGCAGCGCGTCGACCGCTGATCGGGCCGCCATCGATTGCACGGCCCGCATCGGTGACGCAATCAGGGACAATCTTCACGTCGCCTTAAGTTTGCATTTCCTAGAATCGATTGATCGCCGCGCGAGCGCGGCGAACCGATTCTTCAGGAGGATGCACGTGAAAGAACCCCGTGTCGTCGTAGCCCTGTTGCAGGCAGTCATTGGCACGTCGAAGCCGAACGCGCAACCGCGCAAGGTCGGCCGATGACCTGGCCGAACGCGTTGCGTGTCTCGGCACTGTTCGTGCGCGAGTGGGTCGGCCGCCCGGCCGCGGTGGGCGCGTTGTGCCCGAGTTCGCGGCATCTGGCGCGCGAGATGGCCGATGCGGTGCCGGACGGCGACGGACTCGTCGTCGAACTCGGCGGCGGCACCGGCGCAATCACCGCCGCGTTGCTCGAACGCGGCGTCGCGCCACGGCGTCTCGTCGTGGTCGAGCGGTCGCCGGCGTTCGTGCAGCACCTGCGACGCCGCTTTCCCGGCATCTCCATCGTGTCGGGCGACGCGCGGCAGCTCGAGCGGCTGCTGCCGCCCGACGCGGCGGTCGATGCGATCGTGTCCTGCCTGCCGCTGCGCACGTTGCCGCGCGAGGACGTGACGGCGATCGTCGGGCAGTGCGAGCGCGTGCTGTCGGTCGACGGCGTGATGATCCAGTTCACCTACGATTTGCGCGTGCCCGAGCGTCACCCGCTGCGCGATCCGGCATTTGTTGCCGACGCCAGCCGGATCGTGTGGGCAAATATTCCGCCTGCGCGCATCGTCACGATGCGCAGGGCCGCCATCGGACAGGTGGCGTGATACCCGCATCGTGGCGCGCTTCCTTTCATCGACCCTGCGGATGCCGTCGGTCGCGGTTCAAGTCGCGGCGTCCGGCATGCGCGCCGCGGGCCGCGACGCGGCCCGCCGGATGACGCGCTCGAGCGGCGTCGCGTAGCCGTGCGCGACGGCCGCGCTCAATCCGGCCGACAACACCAGATACGCGACGAGCAGCAGGAGCTTGCCGTCGCCGTGCATGGTGGCGGGCGGCCACACCGTGCGCAGCGCGCCGAGCGCGATCAGATGGAACAGGTACAACTCGTAGCTGAGCCGGCCGCTCCAGCGCAGCGGCGCGAGCGCGCGGCCCGGTGGTGCTCGCTCGCCGCGGGCATGCGCGCCGATCAGCAGCACGGCGGTGCCGAGCGCCATCGCGGACACGCCGGTCACATGGCTCTGCGCGATCGGCCACGCGAGATAGAGCACGGTCATCGCGATCGCGGTCAGCCATTGCACGGGCGCGTCCGCGAGCCGCCGCCAGCCGGCGCGTCCGGCCAGCAACGCGGTGCAGCAGCCGATCGCGATTCCGTCGAAGCACGCGAAATACGCATACAGAAACCCGCCTTCGTCGCCCACATGCGTGACGCGGTACACGGGGCCGATCGCGACGACCGCCAGCCAGAACGCGAACAGCCGCGCGTCGCGGCGCAGGGCGATGCACAGCAGCGGAAACGACAGGTAGAACACCTCTTCGACCGACAGCGACCAGAGCACGCCGAGCGCGTAATTGACCCATCCGTACGTGCCGATCAGCACGTTCATCCAGAATGTCAGCGATGCGAGATTGACGAGCCAGAACGACACGGCGACACCCTGCGGCGCGTGGTTCGCGAAGATCGGCACGCCGGCCGCCGCCAGCCCGTTGACGAGGGCGAGCAGCAGGAGCAGGCACGGGACGATGCGCGCGATGCGCGACACGTAGAACGCGCGCACGTCCATCGCGCCGAGGCTGCCCCAGCGGCGGCGCGCATTCGACGTGATCAGGTAGCCGGAAATCACGAAGAACATCGTCACGCCGTAGTTGCCGTTGCGGACCACTGCATGCACCGCGTCCCAGCCGACCATGCGCGCGACGGACGTGTCGCGCAGCGAATACGGGATGTTGAAGTGATGCAGCAGGACGAGCAGGATCGACACGCCGCGCAGCACGTCGATCCGGGCATTGCGCGGCCCGGCGCTCATTGCGGCTGGCCCGGTCGCGCGCGAGACGGCCGCGCAGCCGGGAACGTGTCGCGTGAATGCGGGACGGCCTCGGGTTGGGCGTCGTGCAGCGTGGGGCGCCAGGTGTTCAAGCGGGACTCCATCGGATCGGGAACGGGGCGAAATGCGTGCGATGCAGGCGGGCCAACCGGAAGCGGCCGAGCGTGCGTGCCATGAAAGCGCCGTCCGGCATCGAGGACGCTGGACGTCACGGGGGCACCAGTGTATCGGCGGATCGTCGGCGATTGTCCTGTCAGCGTTGACGGGGCGCACGCAGCGCAACCCGGCCGGTATGCGCCGCTGTTCGGGCATGCCATTTTTTGCATTGCAAAGCCGTTTTTTTGCACGGTATTTATGCGGCGCCTTCTAAGCTCGGGATGTGTCCAACAGCCAGGACGCTCTCCGTCCGCGCCATGACCTTCATCCATCCCGTACCCGAATACGACATCGCCGGCCGCCAGCTGGGCGCCGGCGCGCGCACGACCGTCATCCCATTTCCGCCGCCGCGCCCGCGCCTGCGGTTGCCCGTCACGCTGACGGCCGACACCGGCGCGCTCGCGCACGCCCGGCTCGCGGCGTTGCTGCATTCCCCGCTCGGCGTGTATGTGGTCAGCGCGCGTACCGTGCGCGACGTGATCCATGTGGAATTCGACATCGCGTCGGAGGATCTCGACTTCACGCTGCATATGCTGATCGCGCAGCAGGTCGATGCCGTGATCGGTCCCGTTGTCCGCCGTCTGCGCGTGGCGACGCAGGATCGTCCGGCCGGGGAACGCCGATTGCTCGTACCGTAGGGTTCGCCGCCGATTCGCCGGCCATCGTGCCGTGGGCGGTCGGTCGCGGCGAGCGTTTGTGCGCCGCGTCGCACGCGGCGCCGGCCCTTGACAGGGAGGAATCCATGCACCTCATGGAAGAAGTGCAGACCACGCGTCCGGCAAGCGGCCGCGTGCGCGTGGCGACGTTGCCGTCGGGCACGCAGCTGGCCCTGCAGTTGCGGGTGACCGTGCGCGCGGCGGACGTGCTGCTGCGTCAGGCGATCCGGCTGCCGGACCGCCATCAGTGGTCGGTCGACCTCGAACGTGTCGACGCGGCCGGCGGGCCGCTGGCCGCCTGGGATTCGCACGTGACGCTGCGCATCGCGAAGACGTTCGCGCCGTCGGCCGATGCGATTGCGCGCGCTGGCGATCCGGACCAGGTTGCGGTCGACATTCGGCTGTTTCTTCCGGAGCAGGCGTATCTGGGCGAGCAGCGCGTCGGCATCTTCGGCCGGCGGCACGGCAACCGGTTCGGTGCGACGCTGTCGGTAACGGCCGGGTCGCAGTGGGGCGGCCGGCGTACCGAATGCATTCCGCCGGCCGGGAGGCATGTGCATGGCGACACGCTGGAGGCGCTCGTCGACACGATAGCGGGCATCGTCAACGCGGCGCTGCTCGCGGCCGGCCATCCACGGCCCGGCGGTTCGTGACGGCGCAGGCGGCGCGCGTCCGGCCGCGGCTCAGGCGTCGCCGGTCTGGCCGGTTTGCCGCTGCAGGTCTTCCATCAGTTGTTCCGCGAGAAAGTCGCACGGCGGGCGCTTCGATTTCGTGCTGCGCGCGAGGATCAGCTCGAGCGGCGGCAGATCGGGCAGCCCGTGCGAGCGGCCGAGCATCGACAATTGCGCGGGAATCGCGCAGCGCGCGAGCGGCGCGACCGCAAGCCCGGCCTCGACCATGCTGAGCAGCCCGAGCAGGCTCGGGCTTTCATAGGACGTGCGAAACGGCAGCTTCGCGCGTTCGAGGCTGCGGATCGCGTTCTCGCGCGCGACGCTGCCCGGCATGAACACCGCGATCGGCAGCGGCCGTTCTTCCCATACGCGCGGCCCGTTCGTCATCGCGGCCCACGCCATCGGCTCGTGGCGGATGAAGTCGCCGGACAGCCCCTTGATGCGCGTGCCGCACACGAGATCGACGGTGCCGTCCTTCAGGAGCGGCGCGAGCGCGCTGCTCGGCAGCCCGATCACCTGGATCTCGACCTTCGGATAAGTCGCGGAGAACTTCTTCAGCACCGACGGCAGCAGCGACGACGCATAGTCGTCCGGCACGCCGATCACGACCTTGCCGGTCACTTCCGGCCGCACCACGGCCGCCCACGCCTCGTCGCGCAGCGCCAGCATTCGTCTGGCGAATCCCAGCAGCACCTCGCCTTCGCGCGTCAGCACAATGCTGCGCGGCTTGCGCACGAACAGCGGCCGGCCGATCGCGTCCTCGAGGCTCTTGATCTGCATGCTCACGGCCGATTGCGAGCGGTTCACCGCTTCGGCGGCGCGGGTCATGTTGCCGGTTTCCGCGACGGCGACGACGGTGGCCAGCACGTCGTGATCGAGCATCTTCATCGGTATCAGGAAAACTGAATGTAACGATCAGCATTATGCGTTTTTATTGTCGCTGTGTGTCTGCCATAGTGGCATCGAGCCTGCCGTGTCGTTCGATGCGGTGCGGCTATCACGCCGGCGTGCCCGGCACGCAGCGTTGAACAGGGAAGAGTGGTGTACCGATGATCGATCATCCGTTGCGCGCCGCACTGGCCGCGGAATTGCATGCGCGGCCGTTCCTGCGGCTCGCCGAGGCCGTGTCGCTCACGCACTACGCGATCTACGCGGACGGCCAGCCCGACATCCACGAAACGCTGCTGCACGCGCTGTGTCGCGACACCGGCATTGCCGTGCCGCAGGACGGCGCGACCCATCATGCGGTGCAGTCGCCGTGCGGCTGGCATCTGAAGTGGGAGCGACACACCGAATTCTCGACGTTCACGTTCGTCGCGCCGCGTCGCGACACCGGCTATTTCGACGATCTCGCGATCGAAGGGATTCCTGCCGCGTGGTTCGCGCGGCTGGCGGGCATCCGCTTCGTCGCGGTGCGCATGGAGTTGCTGTCGGGCGATGCCGCGCGGCTCGTGTGCGGTGACATGCGCCGCTGGATCGACGGGCCCGCGCTCGTCGGCAGCAACGTGCTGGGCGGCGGCAAGGTGTTTTGCGACTGGCACGTGCGTGACGACGGCTTCATGCGCTTTCTCGTCGTCGACGAGGATTTTCGCGAGGAGCAGGGCGGCCGACTGCTGCAGCGCCTGTATGAAATCGAGACGTACCGGATGATGGCGCTGCTCGCGTTGCCGGTCGCGCGGCGGATGAGCCGCGAGCTCGACGAGATCCATGCGGCGCTGCATGCGCTGATGCAGCGGATGGACGCGAGCGGCGCCGACGGCGACGACGCGGCCTTGCTCGTGAAGCTCACGCATCTCGCGGTGCGGGTCGAGGCGCTGTCGGGGTCCGGCGGCCGCTTCAGCGCGTCGCGTGCCTACGAAAAGCTCGTGCTGGCGCGCATCCACGAATTGCGCGAGGAGCGCATCGAAGGGATGCCGACGATCGCCGAGTTCATGGAGCGACGCTTCGCGCCGGCAATGGAAACCTGCCGCAGCGTGTGGGCGCGTCACGAGCAGATCGCCGCGCGGATCGCGCGCGCGGTCGACCTGTTGCGCACGCGCGTGAATCTCGCGCAGGAAAAGGACGTGACGCGCTTGCTGGCCGGCATGGAGCGCACCGCGCGCAATCAGCTGCATCTGCAGCACGCGGTTGAAGGATTGTCGGTGGCAGCCATTTCGTACTACGTGCTGTCGCTCGCGACAGCGGCGTTCAAGGCGCTGCACGTGATGAACCTGCCGGTCGATCCCGAACTGGCGGAAGGCCTGCTGATCGCGCCGGTCGTGTTCGCGGTGATTCACATCACGCGGCGCACGCGCGCGCAACTTGCACGGTCGGAGGGCGCGCATGACGGCGCACCCGTGCAGGCAGCGGCGTTGAAACAGGCAAATTAGAACATCGACGACATATCAAAAGGAGTGGAGATGACTTTTACGCAAACGCAACCCGGGTTCTTCAGTGGCCTCGACGCATTCGACGAGCCGGTATGGGACGAAGCCGGCGCGCCGGAGGAGGCGCGTGTGACGTCGTATCAGGCCGTGCTGCAGGAGCCGATGACGTCGCTCGTCGGGAATGCGATCGATCGGCCGGATGTCGCGGCGGTGGCGATTCTCGGGTACAACTGACGCGGATTTGCATCGAGTCGATTCAAGCATTTGCCGCGGCTTGAGCAGGCTCCAGGCGCGACGAAACGGCGGGTGCGGGATGTGCCCGTCGTTTGTACGTTCGTCATGATCGGCACAGACTCCCGCTGCCGCCGAACGCGCTACGCGCTAGAGTCGCCCGACGCCCGTCACGAACACTGCACGTTCTGCGGCTCATTCACGCACGTCTCCATTCCATGACCGCGCATCCCGCCGTTTCCCTTCAGCTCACCGACACCGAACAACCGGCTGCCCGCGATTTCATCAGCCGCAAGCTCGGCGAATTCAACCACGCGATGACGGGCCGCAGCGACACGGCAGCGCTCGACGTCTACGTGACCGATCCCGCGACCGGCGAGGTCCTGGGCGGGCTCACCGGCCGAACGTCGCTCGGCCTCTTCTTCATCGACCTCTTTTACCTGCCGGAATCGCTGCGCGGCGGCGGCTTCGGCAGCAGACTGCTGCGCGAGGCCGAAGCGGAAGCGAAGCGGCGCGGATGCGCCCGCGCGGTGCTGTACACGATTACGTTCCAGGCGCCGGATTTCTACCGGAAGCACGGGTACGAGGCATTCGGCGAAGTGCCGTGCGAGCCGGAAGGGACGGCGCGCGTGTTCATGGTCAAGGCGCTTTGAACGACGTTGCCTGACTTCACCGCCCCGGCGTGGCGCGCTCGACGATCATGTCGTACAGCGCCTGTGCCGCGGGCGACAACTGCGCGGCCCGGCGCTTGACCAGCACCAGCGTGCGCGACACCGACGGCTCGACGAGTTCGATCGTGCGAATCATCGGATACGCGTTTTTCTGGATCGCGAGCTTCGGCACCACGGCCGCGCCGAGGCCTTCGGCGACGAGACCGAGCGCGGTCGAACTGCGCTGCACTTCGTAGAACGAATGCAGCGTCACGCCGCTCGTCTTCAGCGCACCTTCGAGCAGCCCGCGATTGCCGCTCACTTCGCCCGCGAAGATCAGCGGATGCGGCTGCAGCGCGGCCCAACGGATCCGCCGACGCTTCGCGAGCGGGTGATCGTCGCGGCAGACGAGCACGTACGGATCATGCGTGAGCGGCACGCTGACGAGTTCGGGGTGCTGGTCGCCCGCGATGCTGATCCCGAATTCCGCTTCGCGGCGCAGCACGGCCTGCAATACCGACGCCGACGCGTGATCGAGGATCTTCACGCGATCGTGCGGCCGGTGCCCGGAAAACGCCCGCAGAATACGGGGGAGATACTGAACGCCGACCGTCGGCACGCACGCGATCGTCACGTCGCCGCGCTGGCTCAGGCCCGTTTCGCGGATTTCGGTCAGCGCGTCCGACAGCTCGTTCAGCAGCCGGCGCGCCTGCGGCAGGAAACGCCGGCCGATTTCGGTGAGGGTGGTGCGGCGTGTCGTGCGCTCGATCAGCGCGACGCCGAGAAACGACTCGAGCTTGCGCAACCGTTGCGTGATCGCCGTTTGCGTGACGTGCAGCGTGTCGGCCGCCTGCCTGAAGCTGCCGCCGTCGGCGATCGCGACGAAAGCCTGGACACCGAGCGTATCGATTTTCATCAGAAACATGAATCAATAACGATATTAAATTCATTTTACTGAAGAACAGCGAGATCGCAGAATGCGCTGCATCGACGGCTGTCGATATCCCGACGCCGTCCACGCCGACCAGGAGGCATACCGTGACGACATCACTCGATCAATACGCCAACCAGTACGTGCGATTCGAAGACGAACGCACGCGGCCCGTGCGCGATCTGCTGGCCGCCGTGCCGGATACGCCGATCCATACCGCGATCGACATCGGCTGCGGGCCCGGCAATTCGACCGAAGCGCTGATCGCGCGCGCGCCCGACGCGACGGTTCGCGGGATCGATGCGTCGCTGGACATGATCGCGGCCGCGCGCAAGCGCCTGCCCGCGCTGCGTTTCGATCTCGCGGATGTCTCCACCTGGGACGATCCGGGCGGCTACGATCTGATTCTGTCGAATGCGGTGCTGCAATGGGTGCCCGCGCACGACACGCTGTTTCCGTCGCTCGTCGGCCGGCTCGCGCCGGGTGGCCATCTCGCCGTGCAGATGCCGGACAACCTCGACGAGCCCGCGCACCGGCTGATGCGCGAGGTCGCCGCGGCCGGACCGTGGGCGCACAAGCTGAAGGACGCGGCGCGCACCGAGCGGTTCGACGCGCGGTATTACTACACGTTGCTGTCGCCGTCGTGTTCGCGGGTGGATGTCTGGCGCACGACTTACTACCATCCGTTGCGCGGCGGGATCGATGCGGTCGTCGAATGGTTCAAGGGCAGCGCGCTGCGGCCGTTCCTCGCGGCGCTGGACGAAAGCGAACGCGACGCATTCGTCGCGCGCTATCGCGACGCGCTCGCCGGTCCGGACGGCTATCCGCTGCTCGACGACGGCACCGTGTTGCTGCCGTTTCCGCGCCTGTTCATCGTCGCGACGCGGAAGTAACGCGAAAGCAGGACCGGGGCGGCGGCTGGTCGTCGGTCAGGACGCCGGCCGCATCGATTCCGGATCGACCGTCCGGCTCTTCGCGGACTGCCCGTCACGCAGGTCCTTGTACCAGAAGAGGGCGACTTCCCCGTCGTTCGCGCCGTCGGCGTAAAGGAAGCGGTCGTGGCCGCCGATGACGAAGCCCGCACGCGCGTACGTGCAGCAGGCCGCGACGTTGTTCGCCTGCGTTTCCAGCCGCATGAAGCCGAACCCGCGGTTGCGCGCCCACGCTTCCGCGGCCGCCAGCAGGAACTGGCCGATCCCTTGGCGCCGGCAACCGCGGTCGACCGCGAGTTCCGCTATTTCGGCCATTCCGTTCCAGCTTTCGGTGATCGCGACGAATCCCGCGAGGCGCCCGCCCGCGCTCGCGCGGAACAGCGCGGTACCGCTGGACGCCTCGCGCGCCCAGCCGGCCGGGTCGAAGCCGTAGTCCTTGCGCCGCACGGGCAGCGCGCGCAAATCGAGCAGATCCTGGTACGGCGCATTCAGCTCCCACGCGATCTCGAACGAAAAGTCGCATCCGTTCAGTTCGTCGGCGGGCAGATCGACCGCCTGTTCGATGCTGATGTGCTCGGCTCGGTCCATGTGTGTCGGTGTCCTGTCTTCAGCGGGATTGCCAAGTATTTCCCCCGGGGCGAGCGCCGCCTTGCGGCGAGCCGGATCGCGCCCGTTCCTGTTTCGAATTGCTGCGCTCGCACAATGCTTCCCCCGCAGCGCGATTCAACGCCCGATTATGCGGGATATCGGCGGCGACGCTGCATCGACCTGGAACGGGTATGCAGCCACGCCACGCATCGGCGCGAAACGCGATATGTTCAGCGGTGCATACCGAAATGGCGATCGACCTAACCGACCCATATTCGCCGGCACAGGAGCACGATGTTGAATTCGACGCAGCGGGAAGCCGTCGGCGAAGCGTTTTCGCTCGGCGAGATGCGGCGCGCAAGAATGCACGCGGTCTACAAGGTCGGCAATCTGGGCGATTCCGACGGCGCACCGGCCGCCGGGCTGTGGATCCTCGAAATCCGGAGCGCGCATCCGACGCGGCCGTTCGGCGCGTTCCACGAGGACTTGCTGATGAGAGCCGAGCCGGGCGACGCGCGCCGTGAACGCGCGTCGCCCGCCGCTCGTCAGATGCTGATCGCGACCGGGCCTGCCAGCGGCGTGTAGCCGTCGTCGAAGAGGAACCACGCATCGTACTGGCCCGACGCCAGCGCGCTGTTCGCCGTCGTCGAGAACAGCAGCGAGCCCGTGCTCTTCGGCAGATACGCCCACGACTTGTAGCCGCCCTTGGTCGGTTGCGCGCCGCGCGGATAGATGCCAACCCAGTTCTTCGGGCTGTGGCGCCATGGCGGCACGACGTAGTCGAACCGCAGCGTGCCGTACGACGAGCCCTGCGACGACAGCGCGGGCACGAACTTTCCGTTCGTATTGCCGATCGCCGAATCGGTCAGCAGCGCGCCTGCTTGCGCCTGCACGCAGCCGGCCACACGGCGCAGGAAGTTCGGGTCGTTCGCGTCGCGGATGCTCGCGTCGTACCAGCCTGCGTCGCCGTACCACGTCACGGCCTGCGTCGCGCCGGCCGGCACGCTGACCGACTGCGGCGTGTTCATTCCGTACGCGTTGTCGACGAGCTGGAACGTCGTCGCGCTCGATCCGGCGGTGTTGTCGAGCGTGATCTGTACGTTGCCGTTCTGCACGTCGTAACAGAGGCTGACTTCGGCCGACGAACCGGTATTTCCCGACGCGCCGACATTGCCGCGGAACGTCTGCAGGAATCCGTTCGGCCCGTAGACCGAATAGTCGTAGCCGCCGGCCGAGTTCAGCGCGAGCGAATCGGACAGGGTCGTGCACGCGTTCGCGCCGGCGCCGATCGTGTATTGCCGCGGGATCGCGCTGGTGCCGTCGACCCACGCCTGCAGATGCACGCCCGCCGTGCCGGTATTGGTCATCGTCAGCGCGAGCGTCTTGCCGGAGCGGTTGACCTTGCCCTGCACGAAGAACTCGTAAGGCAGCCGGCATGCCGCATTGCGGCCGGTCGTTTGTGCCGGCACAGCGGTGGTGGTCGCCGGCGGGATGATGACCGTCCAGCCGTTCGGGTCCATGTTGCTGGCCGGGCTCGGGATCGCGGGCACCGTCTGGTCGGGATTGGTGAAGTCGAATGCCGACGTGAGATCGCCACACACGGTGCGCCGCCACGGCGTGATGTTGGTTTCCTGCAGCCCGAAGCGCGTTTCCAGAAAGCGGATCACCGACGTGTGATCGAACACTTGCGAGTTGACCTTGCCGCCTTTCGACCACGGCGAGATCACGAACATCGGCACACGCGGGCCGAGGCCGATCGGCACGTCGCCGCTGGCCGATCCGTCGGACGCCGCGCCGCTACTGCCGACGAATTCGGCCGCGGTCGAGACCGTCGACCGGCCTGTGCCCGCGGATGCGCTGGATGGCACGGCGGGCGGCACGTGGTCGAACAGGCCGTCGTTCTCGTCGTACATCACGAGCAGCACCGTACTGGCCCAGACTTTCGGATTCGACGTCAGCACGTTGAGGACGTTGCTCACATACCATTCGCCGCCGCTCGCGGCCCACGACGGATGTTCGCAGTACGCGTAGGGCGCGGCGATCCACGATACCTGCGGCAGCGTGTCGTTCGCGACGTCGGCCTGCAACTGGCTGAACAGGCGCGTGTCGTATTCGGTGCCGCCACCCGTCGGGTCGATTTGCGTGCCGTTGAGCGCCGGCGCGAGCGGATCGGTCGCGCCGAGGTTCTGGTACTGCCTGAAGTTGAGGATGACGTTGTCGCCGTAGTTGCCGTTCCACCAGAGATCCTTGCTGGAGCCGTTGTACTCGCCGTAACCGTGCGCGGCATCGAGCCCGTTGCCCTTGTCCTGGTAGAACTTCCACGTGACGCCGGCCGCATTCAGCCGTTCCGGCATCGTGGTCCAGCCGGTGCCGGTCATCGTGTTGGTCGTGTACGGCGTGTAGCCGGGCACGTTGCCGCAGCAACCGGTCCACAGATACAGGCGGTTTGGGTCGGTCGGCCCGAGCATCGAGCAGTGGTAGCCGTCGCACACGGTGAAGGCGCTAGCCAGCGCGTAATAGAACGGGATGTCGTTCTGCGTGAAGTAGTACATCGTGCCGCTGGTCTTCGCGCCGGCCCAGTTGTCGTAACGGCCGTTGTTCCATGCGCTGTGCGTGCCGTTCCAGCTGTGGTCGAGGTCGCCGTAATAGGTGTCGCCGTTCGCGCTGCCGGCCGGCGGCGACGGGTTGAACGGGAACACGTACGACAGCAGCCATGGCTGGCGCCAGACCGGATACCCGCTCGAGATCACGACCGGGCGCGGATCGCCGAAGCCGCGCGCGCTGCGCAGCGTGCCGAGGTAGTGGTCGAACGACCGGTTTTCCTGCATCAGGATCACGACGTGCTTCACGTCCTGGATCGTGCCGGTGACGGTCGCCGCCGGAATCGACTGCGCGCGCAGGATGCTTTCGGGCAGCATGCCGGTGACTGCCGTGGCACCCGCGAGCTTCAGCGCATCGGCCAGGAACTGACGTCGTGTCGTGGATTTGTTTTGCATGTTCGCTCTCTGTCATGAATGGCCGGACGGACTGGCCGGACGCCCTCGCGCTTCAAACGCCGCGCGTTGCGATCGCAGTCACGCCGGACAAGGGCAGGTGCCCGTCAGTGGCAAGCCGTGGCGCAGTGCAGGACCGGCGCGGCGGCCGGGCCCGATGCCGATGCGCGGTTCGCGGCGAGGTTGCCGGCCGCGCCGGAATCGCCATCGCCGCAACCGGCCAGCGTGCAAAGGAGCGCGATCATGAAAGCGCCGCGCCAGTGCGGAAAGCGGCTTTCCTTGCCGGCGGGCGGAGCGGAGTGGTCGCAACTCGATTCGAGTCGGATTCCTGAGTGATTGACGTGCGTCGTTCCTGTTCCTGCTTTCATTGCCCCTCCAGAAATGAAATGAACAGCGGAGAATATCGTCCGAATCAGAACAACTTCATGACAGGCCATCCGCGCGTGCCGGCGACGTGCGACAGCCTTGCATCGGGATTGGTCGCGACCGGATGCGTGACGTAATCGAGCAACGGCACGTCGTTGATCGAATCGCTGTAGAAGTAGGTTCGTTCGAAATCCGACGGTGCGTAGCCGAGCGATTCGAGCCATGCGTTCGTGCGCACGACCTTCCCTTCGCGAAAACTCGGCACGCCGGTGCTGCGTCCGGTGAACCGTCCGCCCGGCGTGCCGTCGTCGGTATCGAGCTCGATGCCGAGTAGATGCTCGATTCCAAACTCGGCGGCGATCGGCCGCGTCACGAACACGTTGGTCGCGGTGACGATGCAGCAGAGATCGCCGTTCTCGCGATGGCGATCGACGAGCGCGCGCGCCTGCGGCGTGATGGCCGGCCGGATCACCTCGTCCATGAATTGCGCGTGCCAGCGTTCGAGCTCGGCCCGCGGATAGCGGGTGAGCGGCGCGAGCGTCACCGCGAGATACGCGTCCATGTCGAGCGTGCCGGCTGCGTAGTGGCCGTAGTGCTCGTCGATCAGCGCCGCGTGCGTGTCGTCCTCCAGCGAGCCGACCCGGGCGATGAAGCGGCCCCAGGCCTGGTCGCTGTCGAGCGGAAGCAGCGTATGGTCGAGATCGAACAGCGCGAGATTCCTGTGCATGTGAAAGTCCTTGTATTGCCTGCCTGCTGGCGTGCTCATGCGCCGATGAGTTTCTCGATCGCGTCCTTCGCGTTCTTCCCGTCGATGGTCGTGACGCCGTCGAGCCACTTCGACAGCACGCCCGGGTTCTTCCTCGCCCATTCCTTCGCGACCGCGACAGGGTCCGCGTGATTCATGATCGGCACCATCAGCTGGTTCTCTTCGTCGGTCGTGAATTTCAGGTTGGTCAGCAGGCGGCCGACGTTCGGGCAGCGTTCGAGGTAGCCGGGCGTGACGAGCGTGTAGACCTTCGCGGAGCCGTAGTTCGGGCCGAACACGCCGTCGCCGCCTTCCAGGTACGCGATCTTGTAGTTGATGTTCATCGGATGCGGCTCCCACGCGAGGAACACGATCATCCGGTGTTCCTGCACCGCGCGCGTCACCTGCACCAGCATCCCGGCCTCGCTCGACTCGACGAGCTTGAAGCCGCCGAGCCCGAATTCGTTCCGGTCGATCATCCGCTGGATCAGCGCGTTGCCGTTGTTGCCGGCGCCGATTCCGTAGATCTTGCCGTCGAGCTGGTCGCGAAACTTCGCGATGTCGGCGAAGCTCTTCAGGCCCTTGTCCGATGCGTATTGCGGCACGGCCAGCGTGTAACGCGCGCCGACCAGATTCGGCTGCGGTAGCAGGTGCACGGCGCCGGCGTCGACGAACGGCTTCACCGTCGGCGTCATGCTCGGATCCCAGTAGCCGAGGAACGCATCGATCTGCGCCTTCTTCACGCCGGCCAGCACGATCGGCGGCGACGCGATCGTCTTGCTGGCTTCGTAGCCGAGCCCGTCGAGCAGCATCATCGCGACGCCGGTCGTGGCCGCGATGTCGCTCCAGCCGACGTCGCCGAGCGTCACCTTCCTGCAGACGTCGCTTTCGGATGCGTGAACGGGCGCCGTCGCGATCGACGCGAGCAGCATTGCGGCCAGCATCCATGCCTTCTTCATCATGTTGGTATCCTAAGCAAGTGTTCCGGATCGGGTTGCGTGAGTGGTCCGACGATCGATCGTATTGATCGGATGAAACAAGCGAACTTGGGTCTAGCCGCGCGGTTTTTCGTAACGTATATTAGAACGCACAAAATCGCAAGTTCGCACAAAAATACAACCCGCGGCGCGCGCGAACCGTCAGCCGGACGAAAGCAGGACACGTCGGGCGGCGGTCCGGGCGGGCCGCGTTTCATCAAGTCGGTTCAAGAAAAGGAGGCATCGCATGATCAGTCAGATGGAAATCATCTCCCGCCTGTTGCTGGCCGCGCTGCTGGGCAGCATCATCGGCATCGAGCGCGAACGGCTGTCGTGGGCGGCCGGCTTGCGCACGCACATGCTGGTGGCGGTCGGCGCGGCGCTCGTGATGGTCGTGTCGGCGTTCGGCTTCGCGGACATCCAGAATGCGAAGAACGTCTCGCTCGACCCGTCGCGAGTCGCCGCGCAGGTCGTGTCGGGCATCGGCTTTCTCGGCGCCGGGTCGATCATGCTGCGCGGCGAGATCATCCGCGGGCTGACGACGGCGGCGAGCCTGTGGGTCGTCGCGGCGGTCGGGCTGGCGGTGGGCGGCGGCATGTACGTCGCCGCGATCGCCGCGACGGCGATCGTGCTGACGATCCTCGCCGGCCTGAAGCCGATCGAGAAGCGCTTCTTCGCCGCGCGGCAGCGCTGGGGCGTGCGCATCCTCGCGAGCCGCGGCGCGGTGAAGCTGACGTCGCTGCAGGCGATGCCCGGCATCGACCAGGCGCGCATCGTCCAGTTCGTCATCGAACAGGACGACGCAACACCGGACGACGACCGGATCCACGTGGTGTTCTCGAAGATGACGAGCCGCGAATTCCAGGTGGTCCGTCAATCACTGCAGACCCTCGGCGGGGTCAAAAAGATGGAGGAGAGCGCCGCGTAGCCTCGGTTCGAATACCATTGACGTTCATTTCCAAGGACATTTCATGTGGCAAGAAGAGCGATATCAGAGGATCCGGCTTCTGTTATCGAAGATGCAGCGCGTCTCCACCGACCGGATCATGGCTGACCTGAACGTGTCGCGGGAAACCGTGCGCCGCGATCTCGTCGATCTCGAGGCGATGGGGGAACTGAAACGCGTGCACGGCGGCGCGGTGCAGGTGGGAGACGAAGCGCCGATCGCCGAACGCGCGCAGACGCACGTGAAGGCGAAGCAGGCGATCGCGCGCGCCGCGGCACGGCTCGTCACGGGTTCGCAGACGCTGTTCATCGATGCCGGCACGACCACCACGTTGCTGGCCGAGGAACTGGCGAAACTGTCCGGCCTCACGATCGTCACGAACTCGATCGACGTCGCGCTGAAGATGCGCTCGAGCGACCCCGGCCAGGCGAAGAACGAAACGATCCTGCTCGGCGGGATGATCGGCAGCCGCGCGGCCGCGACGGTCGGCGACGGGACGATCGCCGAGATCTTCCGCTATCGCGCCGATCTCGCGTTGCTGTCGCCGGTCGGCGTCGACCACGTGCGCGGCGCGACGAACTACGACCGGATGGAAACGGAAGTCGCGCGAGCGATGGTCGCCAACGCGGCGGACGTCGCGATCCTGGCCGACTTCAGCAAGCTCGGCACGAACAGCCGGATCGGCTTTTGCGAACCCGCGCGGATCGGCACGCTCGTGACGGACCAGAAGGCGGAATCGGTCGACAGCTACCCGAGCATCAAGAAGGCCATCCGGAACATCGTGCTGTCGTGATGGAGATCGTCGCCCACATGCTCGAGCGCCGAGCGGGCGCCGCGTCATCCATCGTGTATGCTTGCCCGCATCGTTCCACCGGCAGACAACATGAAGACTTCGGCACACTCCAAGCCAGAGGTGCGGTTCAGAATGCGCATCCAGCAGGCCGGCACGATCGCGCTCGGGCCGGGCAAGGTCGCGCTGCTCGAGGCCGTGCGCGAGCACGGCTCGATTTCGGCGGCGGCGCGCAGCCTCGAGATGTCGTACCGGCGCGCATGGCTGCTGATGGACGAGCTGAACCGGTCGCTGAAGTCGCCCGCGACGGTGTCCGAACACGGTGGCCAGAGTGGTGGCGGCAGTGTGCTCACGCCGGTCGGCGAAGAGATCATCCGGCTTTATCGCGAGATTGAGGAACGGGCGTACGCGGCCTGTGCGGGCGAAATCGCCGCACTGACCAAGATGGTGCGCCGCTGAAGCTTGCGCGGTTGCACGGTCGTGCGATGCAGGTGGCCTACCCGTGCCGCAGGCAGAAGCGCGACGCTTCGCCCGCCGGCACATCCGGCGGCACGACCTCGCGCGCATGCGCATCGAGCCGCCCGATGAGTTCGACGAAACTGGCGACGCTCGCGGTCCGCAGCGGGTAGTACGCGATCTGGTGGCGTTCGCACATCCGCTTGAGCAGGTTCACCGAATCGTGGTCGACGCAGTCGACCGGGAATACCACCAGATTCGCGCCCGGCAGCGCGGCGGCCAGCAAGCCCTTGCGATCCTCGATGCCGCCGTCGTGCAAAGTCAGTTCGCCGCCCGCCGTCTCGACGATCCGCTGGATCGCGCGGTTCGACCCGGGCCGGCCGCCGACATAGACGACGCGCTTGCGCCGCAGCATCGACAGCGACTCCGCCGCGGGCGCGGCCGGATCGTCGGTCGATGCCTGCACAGTCTGTTCGATCGCGCTCGCCTCGGCGCGCAGGGTCTTCACCATCGCCGTCAGGTCGTCGAGCCGCGCGCGCATCGCCCGCGCGCTCGCCTGTTCCGCGGCGATCCGCTGTTCCGCCGCCTCGCGGCGGCTCGTGTGCAGCGCCACGCGTTCGTCGCGCGCGGCCAGCGCCTCGCGCAGTTCTCGCACTTCGTCACGCAACGCGCTTTCGGCGCGCGTCGTCGGTGCGTTTCGGCGTGCATCGCGTTCATCCAGTTCCTTCAATGCGGCATCGCGCGCCATGCTCATCTCGTGCAGGCGTGCCTGTTGCCGCTTGATCTTCGCGTGCAGCGCGGCATTTTCTTCCTCGAGCGCGACCAGCCGGCGAATGTCGGCACGATTGGCTGCGCCGACGAGGTGCGACAGCATGTGCAAATCGCCGAACGCGGTCTGGCGCACGGCCATCGTCGTGCGCGGATGCGTCATCAGCGCCCAGTACGCGGGCGGGATGTCGCCGCTTTTCAGCGCGTCCTGCCACAGCGCGAGAAGCGCATCGGCATCCTTTGCCTTGTCGAACGCGTGTATCGCGCCCGCATAGCGTTCGTCGAGCACTTTGTGCAGTGCCTTGCCGCCGGCCGCGCCCTCGATCGCGAGCTGGACGGCCGCGTGGTGGATGTCCAGATCGGTCGCGCGCTGGCGGTCGAGATCGGTGAATTTCGGTACGAGCTTGCGCAGTTCGTGCGTGGTCAGGCACGTGCCGACGATCGAGCAATGCAGGTTCGAATCGAGCTCGGACAGACGCGCGCGGCGCTTCAGCTCGACTTGCTGCACACGGGACGGCGTGCAGCAGGCGTCGGTCCGCCCGGAGCCGGCGGACGCAGGGCCACCGGACGGCGGCAGGCCCGCCGTGCGGGCCAGGCGAAAGGGCGGAGCGTGCATGTGGACCTCGATCCGGGCCCGACGGGCCGGAGACGGATGCGCGAAAGATGGAGCGCAATATACCACGGAATATAACGGTCGAAATGCCGGCGAAATGCGCGATTCACGACTCAGCAGAGGGCAGCCGATTCCGGGCGCGGTGCGGATGCGTGACGTTCGATCACGTGCTCGACGCACAGCCCGACCAGCAGCACGTCGACGCGCTCCAGCGCGGCCACCGCGTCGCGCATCGCGGCCGGGTCGTTGCTGAATGCGTCGGAGAACACGTCGTCGCGCGTGCGCTCGAGGCCGCGTGCCAGCCCGATCGCGCGTTCGAGGTCGGACACGCGCGTGAAGCGGGCGGCGTGCGCGTCGCGCTCGAGCGTCGACAGCAGGTCGCGCAGGCTCAGCGCGGACAGCGTGTCGTCCGTCACGGCGGAAAAAACGCGGATGAAGCGCATGACGCTGCCGCGCAGGCGCCGGAACGCATCGACGACGTCTGTGACCTGCTGCGCGCGTTCGTCGCTCGACAACGGCCGGAGCGCGCTGATCTTGCGTATCGGTGTCGGTGCCGACGTCTGGGCGCGTGCGGTGCGTCGCGAGGCGCGATCCGTCGGCGTGCGGGGCATGGTGAATCTCCGTTGGTGCAGATGTCGATATATTCTATGGGATATATCGGTTACGCAACGAACACGCTTCGCGGATCTCGATCGACGTCGCCGATCGGCTCTTTGCGTCGGCGTGTTTCCGCCCCGGAAACCGTGGTCTTCGGCATGCATTCGCCGCCGGCGCCGCGCGCCGCTTTCAACGCCTATCATGTATCAAGCCTGTCCCGCGTTCGACATGGCTTGGTGTGTGCCGAAACGGACGCGCAACCGCGTCACTCGACGTTTGCCAGGGGGCGTGATGACCGATCTCGACAAGGTGTTTTCAGGCTCGATTCCCGCGTTCTACGACACGCTGATGGTGCCGCTGATCTTCGCCGAATACGCTGCCGACCTGGCGGAGCGCGTCGCCGCCTTCGCGCCTTGCTCGGTGCTCGAAACCGCCGCCGGCAGCGGCGCGGTCACGCGGGCGCTTGCGTCACGGCTCGGCCCCGGCGTGCGCTACGTCGTGACGGACCTCAACCAGCCGATGCTCGACTACGCCGTCACCAGACAGGGGGCCGACACCCGTATCGAATGGCGGCAGGCGGACGCGCTCGCGCTGCCGTTCGAGGATGCGTCGTTCGACGTCGTCTGCTGTCAGTTCGGTGCGATGTTCTTTCCCGACCGGGTCGCCGGCTACGTTGAGGCGCGGCGCGTGCTGGGGCCGGGCGGGCGTTTCGTCTTCAGTGTCTGGGATCGCATCGAGGCAAATGCCTTTGCCGACGAAATCACCCAGGCCGTCGCGGCGCTGTTTCCGCATGACCCGCCGCGATTCCTCGCCCGCACGCCGCACGGCTATCACGATGTCGCGCTGATCCGGGACGATCTGCGCCGCGCGGGTTTCGCCAACGTCGATATCGCGACGCACGAGAAGGCAAGTCGCGCGGCGTCTGCACGCGATGTCGCCACCGCGTATTGCCTGGGAACGCCGCTGCACGACGAAATCGTCGCGCGCGACGCCGGCTTGCTTCAGCTCGCCACGGATCGAGCAACCGCGGCCATTGCCGACCGTCATGGCGTCGGGCCGGTGGTCGGCAAGATTCAGGCGCACGTCATCGTGGCGTCGGGTTAGCGCCACCGTCGATTGCTCATACGGAATTCACACCGCTCGACTGCTGGAGAACACGCATAAGTGCCGCCTCGCGGTTCGACTATGCTGAATTGTCCGCGGCCCGAATTCCGCGCCGCGACGCAACGAACCGGTGAAGGCGGGAGGGTGCGATGAGCGAACAAGACAACGTGCAACTCGTGCAGCAGGCATACGCGGCGTTCGGCAGGGCCGATATCGACGGCATTCTGCAGACGCTTTCCGACAGTATCGACTGGTTCATCCCGGGGCCTGCCGACGTCGTTCCGTTCGTCGGCAGGCGACATGGGCCGCAGGCGGTCGCGGCGTTCTTCGCGGCGCTTGCGTCGACGCAGACCGCGGAACGGTTCGAGCCGCTCGAGTTCATCGCCAGCGGCAACCGGGTCGTCGTGCTCGGCACGCAACGCTGGCATGTTCATGCCACTGGTCGCACGTACGAAGACGACTGGGTGCATCTGCTCACGATCGAAAACGGGAAGATCGCGACGTTCGTCGAGTATCACGACACCGAGGCCGAAGCGGCGGCACATCGACCGTGACGACGCCGCGATCGTGCGCGAACATCGTCACGATTGTCGCCATCGGCAGCGTGCATCGCATGCTTCGGCCGGCCGCCCCGGTCAATCAATCGCGCGCATCACGTGGCGCAGTTCCTGGTAGCTGCGCAGGCCCGTCACGCCGAGTTCGCGGCCGATCCCGCTGAGCCCGAAGCCGCCCCAGCACACGTGCGGGTAGATGAGTTGCGGCGCGTTGATCCACACGAGCCCGGCGCGCACGCGCGCCTGGAACTGCTTCGCGATTTCCGCGTCGCGCGTCACGACGGTCGCGACGAGCCCGTAGCGCGTGTCATTCGCGAGCGCGATCGCCTCGTCGTCGGTGCGGAACGACTTGACGCACGCGACCGGGCCGAACACTTCATCGGTCCACAGCAGGTTGTCGACGGCCGGTTCGGCGACCACGACCGGCGCCATGAAGAAGCCATTGCCGCCACCCTCGGCGACGCGCCCGCTGAACGCGACGCGCGCGCCGGCCGCGATGCCTTGCTCGAGCATTGCCTCGACGCGCGTGCGCTGCGCGGCCGAGATCAGCGGCCCCATCGCGACGTGTTCGGCACAAGGCGGCGCGACGACGAGCGCGCGCACGGCCGTCTCGAACGCGGCCATGAAGCTGCGGTACACGCTGTCGTGCACGAGGATGCGCGCGGTGGCCGAGCACATCTGGCCCGCGTTCGTGAACGCACCGGCCACCGCCAGCGACACCGCGACGTCGAGATCGGCGTCGTCGCGCACGATCAGCGACGACTTGCCGCCGAGTTCGAGCGTCACGCGCTTCATGTCCTCGGCCGCGGCCTGCATGACCTTGCGGCCGGCGGCCGTGCTGCCGGTGAACGAGATCTTGTCGACCAACGGATGCGCGGACAGCGCCGCGCCGACTTCCGCGCCGCCGTTCACGACGTTGACGACGCCGTCCGGCACGCCGGCTTCGGCGATCAGGTCGAGCAGCGCGTGCTCGGTCGGCGACGTCAGTTCGGACGGCTTCATCACGACCGTGCAGCCGGCCGCCAGCGCGGGCGCGAGCTTCCACGCGGTCGTGACCATCGGGAAGTTCCACGGCACGATCAGCGCGGCCACGCCGACCGCATCGTGAAAGCGCTCGGCGGCGACGGCGTCGCTTGGCAGCGCGACCGGCTCGGCCGCGAACAGCGCAGGGTTCTCGCACAGCTGCGCGTAGTACGCGAACGTCGCGGCGACGTCGCCGACGTCGGCGTCGGCCTCGAACGGCGGCTTGCCGCTCACCTGCATCTGCAGCGCCGCAAGGCGTTCGCGGTTGGCTTCGACGCGCGCGGCGATCGTCGCGAGCAGGCGGCCGCGCTCGGCGGGCGGCGTGTCGCGCCAGCCGCCGAACGCGTCGCGCGCGGCGCGGACCGCGGCGTCGACGTGCGCGGCCGTCGCGAATTCCTGCCAGCCGATCGTCTCGCCGGTCGACGCATTGAAGATCGGCGCGCCGGCTTCATCGGAATGCGTGCGCACGGGCTGGCCGGCGATGCGCGCGGCGGGCAGCACGATGGCCGTGGCGGAAGGGGAAAGCTGAGCGGTTGACATCAACGTTTTCCTGTCGATCGGGTTAGCGGTAGGCGACGCCCGGCATCACGCAGAGCATCTCGTATGCGAGGTTCGCGCCGACGAGCGCGGTGGTGCCGGTCGGATCGTACGGCGGCGACACTTCGACGAGATCCGCGCCGACGATGTTCAGCCCCTTCATCCCGCGAATGATCTCGAGACCCTGCTGCACCGTCAGCCCGCCGATTTCCGGCGTGCCGGTGCCGGGTGCGAACGACGGATCGAGACCATCGATGTCGAAGCTCAGATAGACCGGCGTGTCGCCGATGCGTTCGCGCACCTGCGCCATCAGCGGCGCGAGCGACTTGTTCCAGCATTCCTCCGCCTGCACGACCGTGAAGCCCTGCTGGCGGCACCAGTCGAAATCGTCCGCGTGGTAGCCGGTGCCGCGCAGGCCGATCTGCGTGACCTTGTCGCATTGCAGCAGGCCGTCCTCCACCGCGCGGCGGAACGGCGTGCCGTGCGCGATCTTCTCGCCGAACATCGTGTCGTTCACGTCCGCGTGCGCGTCGACGTGCACCACGGCAACCTTGCCGTACTTCCTGTGCAGCGCGCGCAGGATCGGCCATGCGATCGTGTGATCGCCGCCGAGCGTGATCGGCCGGCAGCCGTTCGCGACGATCTCGTCATACGCTTGCTCGATGCGGCGCACCGAATCCTTCAGGTCGTACGGGTTGGTCGCGACGTCGCCGATGTCGGCGACCTGCAGCGAATCGAACGGGGCCGCGCGCGTGGCCATGTTGTACGGGCGCAGCAGCACGGATTCGGTGCGGATCTGGCGCGGGCCGAAGCGCGAACCCGAGCGGTTCGACGTGCCGAGATCGAGCGGCACGCCGACGAAGCACACGTCGAGGCCGTCGGTCGTGGTGGCCTGCGGCAGGCGCATCATCGTGGCAATGCCGCCAAAGCGCGGCATCTCGTTGCCGCCCATCGGTTGGTTCAGTTCGCGGTGCATGGGGCCGTCTCCTCTTTCTGGTGAAAAACGATCGGCCGATGGTAGAGGAGAACGCGCACGCGAAGATTTTGAAGTCGCAACGTTTACATCGATGCGGCTCGATGCGAGTGGCATTGCCGCATCGACGCGGCGTGACCGTCGGCGGGCAGTTGACGTCGGACCGGATCAGCGCGCGATCGCGGGCGGCGGCGCGCCGTCGCCGTCGTGCGGCGCGGCCGAACCCCATGCGGCAAGCTCGCGCTTCGTGCGCACACCGAGCTTCGCGAACGCACGCTTCACGTACGACTCGGCCGACGCGACCCGCACGCCGAGGATGTCGGCGGTTTCCGGCACGGTCTTGCCGGAGATCAGATGCTTGCAGGTTTCGTATTCGCGCTTCGACAGCTTCACGCCGTCGGCCGCGATCCGCGCATCGAACTGCGCGAGCGGATGCACTTCGGGCATCGGATGCGCGACGCGTCGCGCGGCGGTGGTCGATGCATGCAGCTCGAGCAGCGGGAACAGCATGTCGCTGATGCTGCGAAAGCGGTTCATCTCGGCGAGCGTGAACGGCGGGCGATCGCGGCCGCGTTCCAGCGCGATCGAATGCTGCGCGTAGCGGGTGCCGCGCGCGAGCACGCATTCGTGGCCGATATGCACGTCGTCAAACAGCCGCTGACGGAATTCGCCGGGCGGAATCGCCGCGATATCGCGCACGACCAGCATCGTGCCCGTCTTGCCGCGCAGCCCCGCGAACAGCGGGTCGCTGTCGAGAAAGCGCTCGTAGTAGAGCGTCATCACGTCGGAGATCTCGGCGGTCGCGGTGCCGATGCCGCTGCTGCCGATCCATTCGCAGCGGTAGCCGGTGGGCATCGTGCCGTCGACGCGCGAGCGTTCGACGTGCGCGACGTCGAGCGGCACCACGTCGTTCAGCAATTGCGTGAGACGCGGCACGAAGTGCGGCGTGCCGACCGTTTCGATCAGCTCGCCCAGCGCCTTGAACGACACGTTGAAGCGGTCGGTGTCGCGGTGGAAGGGGTTCACGTTGAGCAGCATGCGGTTCCCCGGTGAAAAGCGGCGGCGATTTTAGCGTTGGAAGCCGAAAACGTCATTAGGGGGAAATACGGTACGGAGTCCTGCGACCCCGCGCGTCGCGGAAAACGCGGCTTGTCCCCCCCGAAGGGGGGCATACCGGGGCAGTGTAAATGAGTAACTTTGTCTCTGCTTTTTCAATCAAGAGACGAAAGATTCAGATGACCAAACTGATCAAGGACATCCTGCCGCTGGGCGCAGGCATTGGCGAATTCACGAAGCTCGACTTCGGGATGGACGAAAGCGACTGGCGCGCGACCGAAGGCAAGAGCGGCGGCTACCTCATCGGCTGGTGGGAAGGCAAGGTCGGCTCCGTGGAGTTCCCGGAAACGGCGGCGGACGAGGCGGTGTGGCTCGTCGAGGGCCGCATCGCGCTGACCGACGTGGAAGGCAACCGCAAGGAATTCACGCCGGGCCAGGGTTATCTGCTGCCGGCCGGTTTCGCGGGCCGCTGGGAGACGATCGAGGACGCGAAGAAGTTCTACGTGCTGCTCGAGAAGTCGTGATGCGAGCGACCGCCGCCGTGGTGTCGTCGTCGGATCGACGCGCACCTGGCGGCGGTTGCGTTTTCGATCGACCGCAAGCGAAGCCCGTCGCGCGCTTGGCGACGGCACGCATCGCGACTTGCGGTGCATGCGCCGCAAATCGCCATCGGCGGAACAACCGATGACATCGGCGAATTCGGCACGCCGCGCATGCTCGGCACGCGCGGGCCGCGATCAAGTGGGATGGCTGGAATCATGGAAATGGAAGTCAACGAAGCAACGCAGGCCGCACCGGCGCACGCGCACGACGCACGTCGCGCGCCGGTTGCACTGAGCGCCGCCGAGGCGCTCGCGAATACGAAGCTGTTCCCGTACTGGCTCGACAACCCGGCCGCACCGGCCGCCGAGCCGGAACTCGTCGGCGACGCGACGGCCGATCTGCTGATCGTCGGCGGCGGCTTCACGGGGCTGTGGGCGGCCGTGCAGGCGAAGGAGCAGATGCCGCACCTGAACGTGGTGCTGATCGAGGCCGGCAAGGTCGCGCACGGTGCATCGGGCCGCGCGGGCGGGATCATCTCGACGTCGGTGATGCACGGGCTGCCGAACGCGGTGCGCGTGTTCCCGAACGACATCGCGCAACTCGAGGCATTCGGCCATCACAACCTCGACGGCTTCGAGGAAACGCTGAAGCGCTACGGCATCGACGCCGACATCGAGTGGAACGGCGAGATGACGGTGGCGGTCGACCCCGAGCACGTCGCGCACCTGAAGGGCGACTACGACCTGCATCGCGAATACGGCCACGACGTCGTGCTGCTCGATCGCGACGAAACGCTCGGGCAACTGAATTCGCCGCTGTTCGCCGGCGCGTTGTGGTCGCGCAATCGCAGCGGCATCGTGCATCCGGCGAAGCTCGCGTGGGGGCTCAAGCGCGCGGCGCTGTCGCTCGGCGTGAAACTGTACGAACACACGCCGCTCACGACGGTGACCGACGAAGGCGACACGGTATACGTGAAGACGCCGAGGGGAAGCGTGCGCGCGCCGCGCGTCGTGTTCGGCAGCGGCACGGCGAAGGTCGGCATTCCCGACATCAACCGCCGCGTGATGCAGGTGCGCGATCACGTGCTCGCGACCGAGCCGCTCACCGACGAACAGCTCGCGCGGATCGGCTGGAAGAATCGCCAGGGCGTGTACGACACGCGCACGCAGCTGAACTATTTCCGACTGACGAAGAACAACAACATCATCTTCGGCGGGCTGGTCAGCTATCACTTCGACGGCGATCCCGAGCCGCACCAGGACGGCGAGCGGCAAACTTACTACCGGCTCGCGGAGGCGTTCCATCGCACGTTCCCGCAACTCGCCGACGTGCGCTTCTCGCACGCATGGGGCGGCCCGATCGACTACTGCTCGCGCGGTTCGGTGTTCGCGAAGCGCTATCTCGGCGACAAGGCGGTGTTCGTCGCCGGCTACACGGGTTTCGGCGTCGCGGCGAGCCGGTTCGGCGCGTTCATGGGGCTGAACATCCTGTTCGATCGAGACAGCCCGGAACGCAAGCTCGACATCGCGAACCAGAGCCCGAGCTACATCCCGCCCGAGCCGATGCGATGGGTCGCCGCGAAGATCACGTTCCATGCGTTCGACGGCGCGGATGCCGAAGGCGGCTGGAAGCGCGCGTGGATCAACGGGATCAAGGCGATGGGCTTTCCGATGTAAGCGGCGCGCGGTGTCCGCGAGCGACGCGTATGGCGCGTGCCGTTGCCGATGGCGGCGCGCGTCCGGCAAGGTTCATCGGCGAAGACGGCCGGTGTCGCGCCGGCCCGACAACGCGCTCAGGCGCAGCGGCTCGAAGCATGTTTTCGAATACCACCGATCTCGATCTCCGGCTCATCCGGGTCTTTCTCGCCGTCGTCGACGCACGCGGCATCACGGCCGCAGAGGCCTCGCTCGGCGTGCGGCAGTCGACGATCAGCACGCAGTTGTCCGCGCTGGAAGCGCGCGTCGGTTTCAAGCTGTGCGATCGCGGCCGCGGCGGGTTTCGGCTGACGTCGAAGGGGGAACGCTTCGCGGCCACGGCGCGCACGCTCGTCGCGGCGACGTCCGAGTTCGTCGCGCGCGTGCGCGACATCGATCGCAAGCTGGTCGGTACGCTGTCGATCGGCCTGATCGGGCAGGCGCCGCTCGTCGAGAACGCGCGCCTGGCCGATGCCATCGGCGCGTTCCGCAAGCGCGACCAGGCCGTCACGTTCTCGATGAAGGTCGCGTCGCCGCAGGAACTCGAGGAAAGCCTCGTCAACAACCAGCTCGATCTCGCGATCGGGTATTTCTGGCATCGCGTGCCGGGACTCGACTACACGCCGTTGTTTACCGAGGAGCAGGTGATCTACTGCGGGCGCGGCCATCCGCTGTTTCATGCGTCACGGCCGGTGTCGGCCGACGACCTGCAGGCGCACGACTGGGTATGGCGCACCTATCCGGTGCCGGAGGAGCAGTACCCGCTGCCGGAGCGACGCGTGACCGCGAGCGCGGACAGCATCGAGGCCGCGACGATCTTGATCCTGTCGGGCGGCCATCTCGGCTATCTGCCCGCGCATTACGCGGAGCCGTTCGAGCAGCGCGGGCTCGTGAAGGCCATCGGCCGCACGACCTTCAGTTTCGACGTGCCGCTGCATCTCGCGATGAAGCGCAGCGCGAGCGACAAGCCGATCGTCGACGCGTTCTGCGAGGATTTGCTGCGCGCGTTCAACATCAAGGCGATCGAGCTGGCTGCGTAGCGCGGGGCCTGCTCAGGCGTCGATGCGTTCGACGCGCGCCGTGACGGTGTCGTCGACGTTGAACGCGAGCAGCGGCGACGAAGCAGCTGGAATCGCGAAGCGCGTGTCATGAGCGAAGGGCGAACGCGTGGCGTATGAACGCGTGTCGGGCCGGCCGGCTTACGCGTTTGCGCTGTCGTCGCGATACCCGCTCTTGCCGTCGAAGATTTCCTTCAGCGCGGCGCGCAGCACGACCGGATCGTGCTCGCCGGGCGCGAGATGAATCACGTAATGCGTGTTGCCGTCGAGCCGCGCGGCGGTGCGCTCGTCGAGTTCGACTTCGATCGTGTCGCCCGTGAGGCGCACCGTCAGATCCTTCACGTGCGCGGTGAGCTGGTCGAGCACCATCACCTCGATCGACGTTTCCTCCGGAAAGCGCAGCAGCGAGAAGCAATAGTTCTGCTCCGCGTCGTGGCAATAGATGTTCGCGCAGCTTTCGTCGTCGTCGATGTCGGACGTCGCCGCGCCGACGGTGGCATGTAGTTCCATGATGTTTCTCTCGATGTGGTGTTATCGGGGCAGCGCGGTTTCCGCTTCGACCTCGCAATGCGCGTCGCGCGCCTTCAGCCGCAGCCCGAATTCGCGCATGACCTCGACGACGGGCCGCAGCCGGTCGCCGTCCGTGGTCAGATCGTACTCGATGCGCACCGACACTTCCGGGTACACGGTGCGCCGCACGAGCGGGTGCGGGCGCGGCCGGCCGTGCAGCAGATGATGCAGGCCGACGGTCGGCCCAACGTGTCCTGATTGAAGCGATCCGCGCCTTCAACGCGTCAGCGTCACGAACAGATAGCCGACGTACCCGGCGCCGTTCGCCAGCAACGCCCAGATCGCGAGCCCGCGCGCACGCGCATTGACGCGCAGCCACACCGCCGCCGCGAGCGTGATGACCACGCCGGTCAGCACTTCGGGGCGCGGTTCCCACGGCGTCAGCATAATGCCGATCGCCGGCAGCAGCGTGCCCTGGAACACCATCGCGCCGGTGATGTTGCCGAACGCGAGGGTGTCCTTCTTGCGGCGAATCCACAGCACGCTGTTGACCTTTTCCGGCAATTCCGTCGCGATCGGCACG
This sequence comes from Burkholderia sp. BCC1640, assembly GCF_902833125.1. Lineage (NCBI taxonomy): Bacteria > Pseudomonadati > Pseudomonadota > Betaproteobacteria > Burkholderiales > Burkholderiaceae > Burkholderia > Burkholderia sp. BCC1640. The sequence goes on from NZ_CADFEF010000017.1 coordinate 146,168, forward strand.
ATGATCAGCGACAGCAGCAGCGCGGAAATTCCGAGCAGGTGCGAGACGCCCTCGACGCCGTGAATGAAGCCCTTCGCGCCGCCGACCAGCAACGCGACGCCGAGCGCGAGTTGCAGCGCGATGGTCGCCAGGTTGGTCGGGAGCCCGACGCGCGACAGGAACATCGTATGCGGCGCCTCGGTGCCGTGCCCGGCATCGACGAGTTGCGTCGACGCGCGGAACGTCATCAAGACGTACATCACGTAGATGCCGACCAGCATCGCGGCGAGCAGCGCGCGGACCGCCCACACGTGATGCGGGACGAACATCGCGATGGTGGCGAGCGTGAAGGCGGCGATGAAGTAGTTCAGGTCGCGTACGAAGCCGGTGCGCTCGGGCGCAATCGTGCCGGTCAGTCCGCGTGAGCGGATCACGGCGAGCGTCATCAGGAAGGTCGTCAGCGTCGCGAGCATCAGCGGCGCGCCGAGAATCGCGCCGACGCCGATTTCCTCGTTCACGGCCGCGTTCGACGTGCCGCCCGCGAGCGCGAGCAGCGGCACCATCGTTTCGGGCAGCGCGGTGCCGACGGCGGCGAACAGCGAACCGGTCACGCCTTCCGAAATCTTCAGCCGCTCGCCGAGATGTTCGAGCGCATTCGTGAAGAGTTCGGCGGCGACCAGGATGACGATCAGCATGAGCGCCAGTTCGACGAGCATCAACGTCATGCGGCACCTCCGCAGGCAGGCACGCGGGCAGGGGCGGAACGGACGCAGCGAACGAAACGCAGGGGGAAGGCTGGAAGGAACATGGGGACTCCGTGGTCGGACGTGGACGAACCATGACGCATCTGCCGACGTCCGACCAGGAACGACGCGATGCGTCGATGGTCTCGCCAGACCGATTCGGCCGAATGCGCCACGGCCGCAGGCCGAGTGTGTTGACGCGTTCGCTTTCCGGGGATGGAAAGCAGGCTACTCCCCAAAGACGAGGGCCAGTCTAGCCGAGCCGGCCGCTTTCGGCAAGCGCGCGGTCAAGCCGCGTCGTGACGGATGCCCACGCAGTATCGGGAAGCAATCGGCATGCGCGCGCGGCGGCATCGTCCGCATGTCATGAAACGCGGGCCGGGAAGTGCAGCGCGAAGGTCGTCCGTCCGTCGCGGCTCGCGACCTCGACCTTGCCGCGATGCAGCTCGACGATCGACTTGACGATCGCGAGCCCGAGCCCGGTGTTGCGCGCCGCGCCGTGCCGCGACGAATCGATCCGGTAAAAGCGCTCGAAGATCCGCTCGATCTGTTCGGGCGGAATCGCGATGCCGCGATTCGTGACTTCGACGACCGCGTAGCCGGGCCGGGTCGATACGGCCAGCTCGATCGTCGATCCGGCTTCCGCGTGTTCGAGCGCGTTCGAGACGAGGTTGCTGACGGCGCGCCGGAACAGCGTCGCGTCCGCGACCACCGGCGCGGCGCCGTGCACGTCGAGACGCACGCCGGTCTCGTCGGCCAGCGCCTGGAAATACGACGCGAGCCGGCGCAGCTCGTTGCCCGCGTCGAGTTCGACCGTCTTCAGATGCTGTTGCGCATTGTCCGTGCGCGCGAGAAACAGCATGTTCTCGATCATCCGCTGAAGCCGTTCGCATTCCTCGATATTCGAATCGATCAGCGCTTCGTATTCCTCGGTGGTGCGGGCACGCGACAGCGTGACCTGCGACGAGCTGATCACGTTCGCGAGCGGCGTGCGCATGTCGTGCGCGAGATCGGACGAAAACTGCGACAGCCGCACGAACGCGCGCTCGAGCCGGTCGAGCATCCGATTGACCGACGTGGCGAGCTCGCGCAGCTCGATCGGGCCGCCGCGCGCATCGAGGCGCGCGGTCAGGTTGTGCGCCTCTATGCGCGACGTCTGCCGGCCGAGGCTCTCGACCGGACGCAGGCCGCGGGACGCGACCGCGTAGCCGAGCGCGCCGACCAGCAGCGCGCCGAGCGCGGCCGCGAGCCAGATGTCGACGCGATAGCTTTCCAGCAGCGACTGGCGATCCGCCGCCGTGCGCGCCAACGCGACCTGAACGGTTTCGCCCGACGGCAGCGTGGCGCGCGCACGGACGCAGCGCGACGTGCCGATGCCGGGCGGCGAGCACGTGAACGGGCTGGCCGCCGCGCCCGCGGCACCGGCCGGCTGTGGCAGCGCGATCACCGACGCGAGCGTGTGGCCGGCTTCGTCGGTGTGTTCGACGAGCGGATGGTTCGCGCCGTCGTAGATGCCGAGATAGACGCCCGGATGCGACAGCAGCACTTCATGGAAGACGGCCGGATCGGCGCGCAACGCGGCGATCGAGCCGCTTGCCCGCGCGAGCTGCAGGAACTGGTTGAGCTTGCCGGCGATCTCGATGTCGTCGCGCCGGGTCAACTCGGCGGACAGTGAGCGATACAGATATGCGCCGGTCAGCGCGAACACGAGCGCGGCCACGACCGCGAACGCGAGCGTCAGGCGCTGGAGCAGCGAATAGGGCGCGGGGCCGCTTGTCACGCGCGATCCTCGAGCACGTAGCCCATCCCACGGATCGTGTGGATCAGTTTCTTCTCGTATGCGTTGTCGATCTTCGCGCGCAGGCGCTTGATCGCCGCATCGACGACGTTCGTGTCGCTGTCGAAATTCATGTCCCAGATCTGCGACGTGATGAAGGTGCGCGTCAGCACCTCGCCCTCGCGTTCCGCGAGCAGCTGCAGCAGCGCGAACTCCTGCGCGGTCAGGTCGATGCGGGCGTCGGCGCGCCGCACGCGGCGTTTGATCAGGTCGACTTCGAGATCGGCGATTTGCAGGATTTCGCGGGAATTGCGCGGCACGCGCCGCAGCAGCGAACGGATGCGGGCGAGGAACTCCGCGTACGCGAACGGTTTCAGCAGGTAATCGTCGGCGCCCAGTTCGAGCCCCGTGACCTTGTCCTCGACCGCCTCCCGGGCAGTCAGCAGCAGCACCGGCGTCTGCTTCTGCGCGCGCAACCGCCGCAGCACCTCGAAGCCGTCCAGTTCCGGCAGCATCACGTCGAGCACGACGAGATCGAAATCCTCGTGCAGCGCGAGGAACAGCCCGTCCTGGCCGTTCTCGGCCACGTCGACCGTGTAGCTCGCCTCCGTCAGCCCCTTGCGGAGGTACGACGCCATCTTGGGTTCGTCTTCGACTATCAGTATCCGCATGGTGGAGCAGGCCGTTCGTGATTCCAGCCGGTCAGTGTAACGCGTGAGCTTACGGCGCAGCGCGTGCGCGAAAGATGACCGCCGGATGACGGAATTGTCATGAAGCGTGCGCGCGATGCGTCGCCGTACTTCATGAAAATTCGGTCATGTTTCGGCCATGTCGTCGTCACGCCGGCGGCGATAAGCTGCGGCCGTCTTGTATCCGGAGCGCGTCGTCGCGGCGCCGCTCCCGTTCATCCGCTCACGGTCTGCCTGATTCCGCATCCATGTCGTACTGGCGCAAATTCATCCTCGTCGTGCTGCTGGCGCTGTGCGTGCCGATCCAGTCGTTCGCGACCGCGTCGACGCCATGCGCGGGTGCTGCCGTGCCGCATGCGGGGCCCGGCGTCGATGCCCAGGCCGCGTCGCATGCGATGCCGGGCGCGCACGGCGAGCGGCATCAGCACGACGACCACGCACGCCATGCGACGCCTTGTTCCGCCTGCGGGTCCTGCTGTTTCGGCTCGGGTATGGCGGAGGTGCCTGCCGTGTCCGCTACGTCGGACGTCGGCCTCGCGATCGTCTCGTCCGCACCGTCGACGGTCGTCGTGTCGTTTTTGACCGGCGGCATCGACCGGCCGCCACGCCGGATTCCCGTCTAATCCGTGCCCGCGGCCGACCGGCCGCGATCCGCAAACCGTGCTGGCGAACGCGCGACGTCCGCCGCACGACTCACGACGAGAAACATCCATGCGATTGATTACTGCGGCGCTGCTTGGCGCGGCGGCGCTCGTGCCGTCGCTCGCGCCCGCGCAAACCGCCTTTCCCGATCCGGCCGACGCGGCCGCGTCGGTGCCGGACGTCACGGTGACGTCCGCGTTCGACGGCTACGTGCCGTATCGGGACGACGCAGGCCCGGGCTGGAAGCAACTGAACCGGGACGTGATGGCGCGGCCCGCGAAGGGAAACACCACCGGACACGCGAAACCCGGACATGCGGCGGGCGGCTCGGCCCATTCGATGCACGGAGGGGCCGCGCAATGACGAGACTTGCGATTTCACCGCGAATCGGCGCGACGGTGCTCGTGCTGGCATTCCTCGCCGGCTGCACGACGTTCTCGAAGGACGGCGGCTTCGACGCCGTGTCGTCCGTCGCATCGGAGCGCATCGGGAAGGACGCCGTCATCGTCAGGACCGACGCCGACCGCGCGGCCGTCGACAAGCGGACGAAGGAACTGCTCGAGAAACCGCTGTCGATGGACGACGCGGTGCAGCTCGCGCTGCTGAACAACCGTGGCCTGCAGGCGTCGTACGCGGAACTCGGGCTGTCGGAGGCCGATCTCGTGCAGGCCGGCCGGCTGCCGAACCCGCGCTTTTCGTTCAGCCGCACGCGGGCCGGCGACGGCGAACTGAGCCTCGGCCGCACGTTCTCGGCCAACGTGTTCGCGCTGCTGACGCTGCCGCTCGCGACGAACATCGAACGCCGCCGCTTCGAGCAGACCCGGCTCGAAACCGCCGACGCGATGCTGAAGGTCGCGGCCGACGCGCGCCGCGCGTATGTCGAAGCCGTCGCCGCCGAACAGGCCGCGAATTATGCGCGACAGGTCCGCGACGCCGCGAGCGCCGGCGCCGAGCTCGCGCAGCGCATGCGCCAGGCCGGCAACTTCAGCCGGCTCGACTATGCACGCGAGCAGGCATTCCATGCGGATGCCGTCGCGCAGCAGGCGAAGGCGCAGCAGCAGGCCGTGGCCGCGCGCGAGAAGCTCACGCGCGCGATGGGGCTGTGGGGCGAGCGCACGCGGTACGCGCTGCCTGAGCGCTTGCCCGACCTGCCGAAGGCACGCCCCGATCTGCCCGATCTCGAACGCTACGCGATGAGCAATCGCCTCGACATCCAGGCCGCGAAGCTGCAGACGCAGGGCGTCGCGTCGTCGCTCGGGCTCAGCAAGGCGACGCGCTTCGTCAACGCGGTCGATCTCGGCTACGTGAACAACTACGAGACCGGCAAGGGGCACGAGCACGGCTACGAGATCAGCGTCGAGATTCCGCTGTTCGACTGGGGCGGCGCGAAGGTCGCGCGGGCCGAGGCCGTCTACATGCAGTCGGCGAACCGGCTCGCGCAGACGGCCATCGACGCGCGCTCGGACGTGCGCGAATCGTACGCGGCGTACACGACGAGCTACGACGTCGCGAAGCACTATCGCGACGAAGTCGTGCCGCTGCGCAAGACGATCTCGGACGAACTGCTGCTGCGCTACAACGGGATGCTCGCGAGCGTGTTCGAGCTGTTGAGCGATGCGCGCGAACAGGTCGGCGCGGTCAACGGCTACATCGACGCGCTGAAGGATTACTGGCTCGCCGAAACCGATCTGCAGGCGGCCGTCGGCGGCCGGCTGCCGACCGCGCAGCCGACGCAGCGCGCGGACGCGCCCGCTGCACCCACGACCGACGCTGCGCCGCAGCCGGCTTCTTCACCCGTGGCGCAACCGGCGCCCGCAACGCATCCGGAAGGTTATTGACATGGTGTCCCGTCGACAATTTCTCAGCGGCTCGGGCGCCGCGCTGCTCGGTGCGGCGATGGTCAGCAAGGCCGGCGCGGCGTCGCTGCCCGACGCGCCCACGATGGCGAAGGCCGGCACGCAGCCCCCGCTCGTGCCGCCCAACGGCCGCCCGTACACGCCCGTCGCGACGCTGAACGGCTGGACGCTGCCGTGGCGAATGAAGAACGGCTGGAAGGAATTCCACCTGACGGCCGAGCCCGTCGTTCGCGAGATGGCGCCCGGGATGAACGCGAACCTGTGGGGCTACAACGGCCAGTCGCCGGGCCCGACGATCGAGGCCGTCGAAGGCGACAAGGTCCGGATCTTCGTGACGAACCGGTTGCCCGAGCACACGACGATCCATTGGCACGGGCTGCGGCTGCCCAACGGGATGGACGGCGTCGGCGGCCTCACGCAGCCGCACATTCCGCCCGGCAAGACCTTCGTCTACGAGTTCCAGCTGGAGGCGCACGGCACGTTCATGTATCACCCGCACGCCGACGAGATGGTGCAGATGGCGATGGGGATGATGGGCATGTTCATCGTGCATCCGAAGGATCGCGCGACGATGCCGGTCGATCGCGACTTCGTCTTTCTGCTCGCCGCGTACGACATCGATCCGGGCAGCTACACGCCGCGCGTGAACGAGATGACCGACTTCAACATGTGGACGTTCAACTCGCGCGTGTTCCCGGGCATCGACCCGCTGCCGGTGCGGGCGGGCGACCGCGTTCGGATTCGTTTCGGCAACCTGACGATGACGAACCATCCGATCCACCTGCACGGCTACAGCTTCGAGGTGGCCGGCACCGACGGCGGCTGGATTCCGCCGGCGGCGCGCTGGCCGGAGGTGACGGCCGATGTCGCGGTCGGCCAGATGCGCGCGATCGAGTTCACCGCCGATCGTCCGGGCGACTGGGCGTTCCATTGCCACAAGTCGCATCACACGATGAATGCGATGGGTCATCAGGTGCCGAACCTGATCGGCGTGCCGCAGAAGGATCTCGCGAAGAAGATCGGCAAGCTCGTGCCCGACTACATGGCGATGGGCAGCACGGGCGGCGCGATGGGCGGCATGGAAATGCCGCTGCCCGACAACACGCTGCCGATGATGACGGGCACCGGCCCGTTCGGGCCGCTGGAGATGGGCGGCATGTTCACGGTGCTGAAGGTCCGGCAGGGCCTCGGCCGCAACGATTATCGCGATCCGGGCTGGTTCCGGCATCCGAAGGGCACCGTCGCTTACGAATACACCGGCGAATTGCCGGACGGTTGAGCCGCGGGCAGCATGCGGCGGCCGTGATGACGCGGCCGCCGGTTTTCGTTTCATTCACTCAGGAGCACGCACGATGAAGAAGGAACTGGTTTCGATCGCAACGGGTTGCATGCTGGCGTTTTCCGCCGCGTCATACGCGGCCGGCGACATGGCAGGCATGGACATGAGCGGCGGCGCGATGCAGGGCGCCGCCGCGAAGCACGAGATGTCGCACGGCGAGATCCGCAAGATCGACACGGGCGCCGGCAAGCTGACGATCAAGCATGGCCCGCTGGACAACCTCGGGATGGACGCGATGACGATGGCGTTCAAGGTGAAGGACCCGGCGATGCTGTCGCAGGTGAAGGTGGGCGACAAGGTCGACTTCGTCGTCGAGGACGTGGGCGGCGCGTTGACCGTCGTCGAGCTGAAGAAGCCGTGACGCCGGGCATGACCATGAAGATCACCCCCCTCGGGCGGTTGGCCGCCCTCGCCGCGGCCGGCGCGATCGCCGCCGCCGTGCCGGCCGCGGCATTCGCGCACGGCAAGCTGGAAAGCGCCGCACCGGCGACGGGCAGCGCGGTCGACACCGCGCCCGACACGTTGCGGCTGACGTTCAACGAAGACCTCGAACCGGCGTTCAGCTCGGTGAAGGTGTCGGACGCGAACGGCAATGCCGTCGCGCACGAAAAGGCGAAAGTCGATGCGTCGAACCCGCGCGTGATGACCGTCGCGATACCCAAGCTTGCGCCCGGCGCGTACACGGTGCAGTGGGTGGCGATGACGGCCGACGCGCATCGCACCAAGGGCGCCTATTCGTTCAGGGTGAAGGGGTGAACGAGGGCTTCGTCGGCCTTTTGAGGCTCGTGTCGGTGGCGATCCAGAACACCGGATTCGCCGTCATCGTCGGTGCGCTGCTCGGCAGCCACTGGCTCGCGCGCGGCGAGTCGGTGTGGCAGCGCGGCATCGCGCGGCGTCTCGTCGCGACGCTGCGCATCGCGTCCAGCGTGTCGCTGCTCGCGAGCGTCACCGCGTTCTGGGCGCATTGCGCGCTGATGAGCGACGTGTCGATGCTGGACGCGTGGCCGTCCGTCCGCGCGATGCTCGCCGGCACCGGCTTCGGTCACGCGTGGCTGGCCGGCGCGGTGTTCACGGCGGTCGTCGTGCTGCTGTCGTTGTTCCGGCATGCGAACGATACGCGCTTTCCGTTCGCGATGTGGGCCGCGCTCGCGGGCGTCGCACTCGCGCGCAGCAACGGCGGGCATCCGGTCGACGCGGGCCTGTTCAGCGTGCCGGTGTGGGTCGACTGGCTGCATCTGCTGGCGATCAGCGCGTGGGTCGGGCTCGTGTTCGTGACGGCGTTCGGCGTGATGCCGCGTCTTGCCGGCATGCCCGCGAGCGAACGCACGACCGGCGCATCGTTCGTGCAATCGCTGTCCGATGCGTCGACGTATGCGTTGATCGTGCTGTTCGCGACCGGCGCTTACAACGGCTGGCGCGGTGTCGATACGCCCGCGAACCTGCTCGGGTCGACGTACGGACAGATCCTGCTGTTCAAGCTCGCGCTCGTGCTGATCGCGGCGGCGCTCGGCGGACACAACCGGTTCTTCGAGATGCCGAAGCTCCTGGCCGCGCTGAAGGATCCGGCGGCCGCGACGCCGGCCGGCCTGTTGCGACGGTTCGGCGCGGTGTTGCGGATCGAGGCGGTCGTGCTGGCCGGCGTGCTGATGGTGGCCGCGGTGCTCGTGTCGAGCGCGTTGCCGGGGACGGTTTAGCGCCACGGTCGACAGGCGACGCCGGTAACGGGAAATCGTCGGAACAGCGGGGGTTTTGATCAGACGATTTCCCGCTTTTCGACCGGGGTAGCAAAGCTGGATGATTACATCCATCTGTCTTTTGGTTACTAAAAACTGTCACCGAGCGCCGCTAAGCTTTCGCCACCCTCACAACCGGGATTCCCCGTCATGCGCTCGACAATCCGCCTGTTTGCCCCGCTATTGCTGCTGCCCACGCTTGCCGCGCCCGTCTTCGCCGCCACCGCCGCGCCCGTCAGTCCGAACTGCGGCGGCAGCACGACGCCGATCGCCGACATCCAGGGGCCGGGCGCGCCGTCGCCGCTCGCCGGCCAGAACGTGTCGATCGAAGCGGTCGTCACCGCCGATTTCGGCGGCACGGACGGCTTCGGCGGCTTCTTCGTCCAGCAGGCCGACGCGCAGCGCCGCAACCAGCCGGGCGTCTCCGAAGGCCTGTTCGTCTATGCGCCGAAAGTGCGCGCGAAAGCCGGCGATCTCGTGCACGTGACCGGCAAGGTCGAGGAAAAATACGGGCAGACGCAGCTCACGCTGTCGGGCGCGATCGCGGTGTGCGCGAACGGCCAGACGGTCACGCCGGCCACGCTCACGCTGCCGGTCGACAACCCGAACGCGTTCGCCGCATATGAAGGCATGCGCGTGCGCCTGCCGCAGACGCTCACCGTCACCGACAACTACGAACTCGGCCGCTACGGCAGCGTGATGCTGAGCAACGGCCGCCTGCGCACGCCGACGAGCGTGGTGCCGCCGTCGCAGGCGCAGACGCAGATCGATGCGAACGCACGCAACCGGCTGATCCTCGACGACGGCTCGAACAAGCAGAACCCGGCGGCCGTGCCGTATCCGGCGCCGGACCTGTCGGCCGCGAACACGCTGCGCTCGGGCTACACCGTGCGCGACGTCGAAGGCGTGCTCGAGGTGCGCTACGGCGCATGGCGCGTGCAGCCGCTGCCCGGCGCGGCCACGCCGACGTTCGACACGCGTTCGAACCCGCGCACCAACGCGCCGGCGCGCGATCCGAAATCGAACCTGCGCGTCGCGTCGTTCAACGTCCTCAACTACTTCAACGGCAACGGTCTCGGCGGCGGCTTCGACGATCCGAACAACCGCGGCGCGAAGACCTATCAGGAATTCCAGCGTCAGGAAGCGAAGATCGTCAGCGCGCTGAAGGCGCTCGACGCCGACGTGATCGGCCTGATGGAAATCCAGAACAACGGCTACGGCGAACTGAGCGCGGTGCGCCAGCTCGCCGCGAAGCTCGGCAGCCACTGGCGCGTCGTCGATCCGGGCACGTCGCGCCTCGGCGGCGACGCGATCGCGGTCGCGATGATCTACGACAGCCGCGCGGTCGAACCCGTCGGCCGCGCGTCGACGCTCGCGATCGACGACAAGAACCGCCAGCCGCTCGCGCAGTCGTTCCGCCGGATCGGCGGCAAGCAGGCGCTGACGATCGCGGTCAACCACCTGAAGTCGAAGAACTGCCCGGACGCGGCGAACGACGACCGCGACCAGGGCGACGGCCAGGGCTGCTGGAATCCGACGCGCACGCGCGCGGCCGCGAAGCTGGCCGACTGGCTCGCCGGCACGCCGACGGGCATCGCGGGGCAGGGCACGCTGCTGATCGGCGACTTCAACAGCTACACGTATGAAGACCCGATCCGCCTGCTCGAATCGCGCGGCTACCGCAACCTCGTGTCGCGCTGGATCGGCGCCAATGCGTACAGCTACGTGTACAACGGCGAAGCCGGCTACCTCGATCACGCGCTTGCATCGCTGCCGCTCGCGTCGCACGTGAAGGCCGTGCACGAATGGCACATCAACGCGGACGAGCCCCTCGCGCTGCAGTACACTCTCGCGTACAAGTCGGCCGAGCAGCAGAAAACCTTCTACGCGCCGGATGCGTATCGTTCGTCGGACCACGATCCGGTGCTGATCGATATCGCGTTGCCGGGCGGTGGGCGCTGATCGCTGAATCGAGTATCTGAAGTACGGCGTGCGGGCGGCGGTTGCGCCGCTCGCGCTGTCATGCGATCCGGAATGAGCGGCGCGAATGACGGCTTCTTCATCGCGAATGCCTGCGCATGACGCATCAATGCCGTTTGGCGCACTCCATAGTTTCATTCCGGTATCGGGTAAATAATTCCGTTGCGTTTCCCCGAAATAATCGGCATCGGTATTTTATGGACGATGCCGTTTTTTATTCAATGAATCTCACTAATTGATTCAGGATAATTAAAATGAAAGAAAAATCCTGTCGATTTGAAGGGGATCAACGCGCACTTTCGAATCCCGGAAAGGACGGCGCGACATGCGAAAACGCCGCCGCATTCCGATAAAAACGCCTCGTATAACGACCTAAACGCGAACAATCGCGTTTTCTTTCAAATGCCAGACACTGATCGCCGTTCGCATCATAAGAGATTTTTTAATATCGGAATGATCTTTGACAACGCGGCGCAGCACCGCCTATTTTTGTGGTGTCGTAAATTCCGGTAATACGATAAGTCGTCGAAACTGCCAGGGGGCGGCGTTCCCGCATCATTCTCCGCCAGCAGTTTGCTGTGTCTGTATCAAGTTCAGTCTCTCGAAGAAGTCCAATCCCCAACCGCCGTCTGCCAACCGTGCAACGCGAGTGGCGGGTATGCCTGCGCGTTTTTCGCCGGCGATGGCGGCCTGTGTGAAGCGGTATCCGACTCAACACAAGGATCGAGGCATGAAACCAGACAGGAGCAGTACCGGCAGCCGCCGCGAGCGTCGCGGCAGGCTGGCCGGGCTAGGCGCATTGACCATCGTGACGCTCGTGCTCGCGGGCTGCGGCGGCGACGATTCGTCGTCCGTCGGCGCGTCGAGCCTCGCGCAGGCCACCGCCAGCCAGCAGGCCAGCGCGCAAGCGGCGGCCGCCAGCCAGTCGCCGGCGGCGAACCAGCCTTACGTCGACCCCGTCGCGTATTCGATGAACGCGACCGACGGCCTCGCGGCCGCGCAGGTCTCGGAGAAGGCGGCGGTGATGCATTACCAGTGGAAATCCGGCGGCACGACGGTCAGCTACACGACGACCACGGGCCACCTGACCGCGCAGGACGCGAACGGCAACGCGGAAGCGTCGATGTCCTACGTCGCGTACACCGCGCCGAGCACGAACGGCAAGCCGCGCCCCGTCACGTTCGTCTATAACGGCGGCCCCGGCTCGTCGTCGATCTGGCTGCGCCTCGGCTCCTTCGCGCCGACGCGCGTCGCCACGCCCGATCCGCTGTTCGGCAGCAACTGGCCGAACTATCCGCTCGTCGACAACGCGGACAGCCTGATCGACACGACCGACCTCGTGTTCATCGACCCGCCGGGAACCGGGCTGTCGGAAGCCGTGCTGCCGAACACCAATCAGAAGTACTGGGGTTCGGACGCGGACGTCAACATCATGCGCGACTTCATCCAGCGCTACCTGAACGTCAACAGCCGCGGCACGTCGCCGATCTACCTGTACGGCGAATCGTACGGCACCCCGCGTACCGACATGCTCGCGCTGGCGCTCGAATCGGCCGGCGTGCACCTGACGGGGATCGTGCTGCAATCGTCGATCCTGAACTACTTCGCCGATGCGGTGGAAGCGGTGGCGATCACGCAGTCGACCGAAGGGCTGCTGCTCGAGACCGATACCGTGGCCGGCTACCTGCCCGGCTATGCGGCGGTCGCCGCGTACTTCAACCAGGTGTCGCCGGCGCCGGTCAACCCGTATCTGTATGCATTGCAGACCGAGTTGTTCACGACGCTGATCTACAACCAGTTGCAGCAGTACTCGCAGTCGTGGGTGCTGAGCCAGCTCGGCATTCCGGATGCGCTCGGCACGCCGGTGTTCCCGAGCGATGCGACGCTGAAGCTGTGGTCGTTGCCGTCGAGCCTCACGCAGCAGGCGCTGCGCGGCTACTTCAACGCGAATCCGTTCGGCACGAGCCTGCTGCCCGGCACGACGATCGGCCGCTACGACGGACGCGTGTCGTTGCCGAACTCGGATCCGCGGCTGCAAACGGACGGCGATCCGTCGGACATCCTGATCTCGCAGCCGTTCACGAACGCGCTCGCGACGCAGATGCCCGACTACCTCGGCTACACCGCGCCGAACGCGACCTACCTGCCGCTGAACGACAACATCATCCAGGTGTGGGACTTCTCGCATGACGGCCAGCCGATGCCCGACTCGATCCCCGATCTGCTCGGCGCGCTTCAGCTCAATCCGAAGCTCCGGGTGCTCGCGGAGAACGGCCTCCACGACCTGGCGACGCCGTTCTTCAACACCGAGAAGCAGCTCGCGCGGCTGCAGACGGTGAAGGGCCTGAACCCGAAGCTGCAGGTGAATTTCTTCCAGGGCGGGCACATGACGTATCTGGATGACGTGGCCCGTCCGCAGATGAAGCGCGACCTGACGATCTTCTATCAGGGCAAGCGGATTCCGACCGCGCTGACGCTGCGCACACTGCCGCCGCCGTGGCCGGACGAGAACCCGGCCGGCACGCCGACCGGCAGCGTGCCGGGCGCGACGGCCGCGACGACGCTGGCGGCCGCACCGTAAACGACGGACTCCTTGCGAAAAGGAACCCTCAATTCATCCATTGAATGCGAGTGATCATGTCCCTAATCAACTTGATGCGGCGTATGTCTCCGTTGATCGTCCTCGGTGCCGTGATGAGCAGCGCCCACGCACTGCCGCCGCAGGCGGTGGCGCCGGTGAAGCTGCCGCGCGGCGGGCACGGCGTCGACGGTCCGTTCTTCCCTGCGACCCGCGTGGCGCCGGTATTGCCGTCGACCGGCGCGACGCTGCAACAGCAGGCGCAGAAGCGCGTCGACGCACGGCTCGGCGGCAACACGGTGCTGAGCAACGGCGCGGCGGTGACGAAAGCGCAGGCGCAGAGCAGCGGGCTGGGCTTCGTCTCGAGGCACTTCGAAGAGATCGATGCGAAACACACCGGTCGCGTGACGATGAGCGATGTGCGGCAGTTCATCCAGCAGCGGCAGGTGCAGGCGGAGCAGGAACAGCAGCAGGAGTGAAGGTGTAGCGAGGTCGTGCGCAGGGTGAGGGCCGATGCAGGCTGTCTCCCTGCACCGACGGTCTGTTTTGAACCCGCCGCGGCGCACGTTCGGCCGCGGCTTTCTTCATGGAAACCCGATTCTTGCGCTGGCAGCGTGAAGCCGCGTCACGCGTCGCGTGATCGATGTTCGGCTTCCCGATGCGCGTAACGCCGCGCCGTCGCCGACGGCAACTCGCCGAACATCGCGCGGTAGTCCTGAGCAAAGCTGCTCAGGTGCCAGAAGCCCCACTTCGTCGCGGCCGACGTCACGGACCCGCCGAGCCGCAGCTCGCGACGAACGTGATTCAGCCGGACGGCGCGCAGATACGCGATCGGATTCAGGTTGAGCGTGTCGTTGAACGCGTATTGCGCGGTACGCCGGCTGATGCCGAGCTGCACGCACAGTTCGGCGATCGACAGCGGACACGTCGACGCGTCCTGCAGCCGCTCCTGCACCGCGTTCACGAGCGACCAGTACTTCGTCGGCCGCGTCGCGAGGGCGTCCGCGTCCGGCGCGGGCGTCGTCATCGCTTCGGAAATCGCATACAGCACGGTCCGCTCGAGCAGCTCGATCCGTTCCTGCGTCGTCACATCGTCGATCGGCGTGCTTTTCGCGGCCGCGGCCATCGTGTGGCGCAGCAGGTCGCGCAGGCGGTCCGCGACCTGGGGCGTCATCGGGATCAGCGGCGCGAAGGTGCGCGCGCGCAGCGACGCGGCGAGCGTGCGCATCGCCTCCGTCGACAGCTTGTCGGGCTCGATCTCGACGTTCACGAGCACGTGCCGGTCGGGCGAATAGAACTCGAACACGGGCTGGCTCGAGAACACGTGCAGGCTGTCGCGCCCGCTCTTCTCGCCGCACATGCGCGCATGGCCTTCGAGCTCCAGCGGCACGGCCACCGCGATGCGGTCGGACGGCACCGCGCCCTGCTGCAGGATCACCTTGTCGAGATCCTCGACCAGGAGCCGGATGCCGCCGAGCGACACGATGGACGACGAACCATGAAACCGGCCGCCCGAGATTTGCGTGTAGTTGAGATCCCAGCCGTCGAAGATTCGCGCCTGCTCCTCCACGTCGGTGAACGCGCAGAACGCCACCGTTCGTGCGAACGGCGGGGCGCCAGAAAAATCGCTCGGATCGGCGGACGGCGTCATCGGAGTCGGGAAGGGGCGGGCCGGATCGATGCATTGTAGCCGCTGCCCGAGCCGGTCAAAAACCCCGATGACCCGATTCCCCGAAGAAACCCTCGCTTGCCGAAATCCGATAGTGAAAAGCCGGCCGGCGCAATACCTTTGGCACGAACGGAACACAACGTATCGCATCGCGCCGGCGCCTGGAGCCTCCCGCTTCGTTGCCGGACGAACCGAACACGGCTGCCGGCGTGGGCCCGGCAGCACACTTCTGGAGAGACGTCGATGGAGCTTCCACGTGGCGGATTCTGGCGAAACTGGGTGGGCAATCAGTCGTGCGTTGCCGCGCACATGGCGTCGCCGACCAGCGAGGCGGAGATCGCCGAGCTGGTGCATGCCGCGACGAGCCAGGGCAAGAACGTCCGATGCTCGGGATCGGGACATTCGTTCACGCCGGTCGTCGCGACGAGCGGCCTGCTGCTGTCACTGAAGGATTACCAGGGCATCGTCGCGGTCGACGAGCAACGTAAGCGCGTCACCGTGAAGGCCGGCACGCGGATCAACGCGGTGACGCGTCATCTGAAGGACATCGGCTTCTCGCTCGTGAACCAGGGCGACATCGATTCGCAGGCCATTGCCGGTGCGCTCGCAACCGGCACGCACGGCACGGGGACGACGCTGAGCAACCTGTCGTCGCAGGTCGTCGGGATGCGGATCGTTCGCCCCGACGGCTCGATCATGGAAGTGAGCGACGGGCAGGACCTCGACCTGCTGCATGCGACGCAGGTGAACATCGGCATGTTCGGCGTGGTGTCGGAGCTGACGCTGCAGGTGACCGACGCGTTCTGGCTGCACGACCGCGTGTGGCGCGAGGACTTCGAGGCGCTGATGGAAAAGTACGACGAGCTCGCGGCCACGCACCGGCATTTCGGTTTCTTCTGGTGCCCGACGTCCGAAAGCCGCCATCTGTACTGCCTGCCCGATACCGCGAAGGTGTCGAATTCGAAGAAGGACTACGACGTGTGCGAAATCAAGGTGATGGACCTCACCGACGAACGCACGTTCTTCGAAGGCGAGCACGAGAAGATCGCGTACAGCGCCGAGGTCTATGCGATTCACTACGTCGCGAACTTCCACGAACTCGAATACGCAGTGCCTGCCGAACACGGCAAGGAAGCGCTGCGCCGCGTGCGCGACCTGATCTTCACGAAGCATCGTGATTGCATCTTCCCGGTCGAGTATCGCTTCACGAAGGGCGATCCGGCGTGGATCAGCCCGTTCAACAATCAGGACAGCGTAACCATCTCGTGCTCGGGCGGGCCGAACGGCGTCGACTACTGGCCGTTCCTGAAGGACGTCGACGACATCCTGCGCGATTACGGGTCGCGTCCGCACTGGGGCAAGCTGCACTTCACGAACCGCGACGACGTGGATCGCTGGTTCCCGAAAGCCGAAGCATTCCGCGAACTGCGCCGCAGCGTGGACCCGGAAGGCCGTTTCCTCAACGATCATCTTCGGACGCTGTTCAGCTGAGCAATCCGAACGAACCAGACTGGAGAACGACGCATGAATGCCAAGATTGACGGCCGCCTGGCCGGCAAGGTCGCCATCGTGAGCGGCGGCGCGGGCGGATGCGGCGGCGCCGCGTCGGAACTGTTCGCCGCGCAGGGCGCGAAGGTGGCGATCGTCGACCGCGACGGCGACGCGGCCGAAACGCTTGCGTCGCGGCTGCGCGATGCCGGCTTGCAGGCGATCGGTCTCGGCGCCGACGTGTCGAGGCAGTCGGACGTGCAGGCGGCGGTCGACGCGGCGCGCGGGCAGTATGGCAATGCGGACATCCTGTTCAATCACGCGGGCACGTTGATCGTCAAACCGTTCCTCGACATCGAGGAGTCGGAATGGGACTGGCTGATGGGCGTGAACGTGAAGAGCATGTTCCTGATGACGAAGGCGGTCCTCCCGCAGATGCTGGAAAAGGGGCGCGGCAGCATCGTCTGCACGTCGTCGATCTCGGCCGTTTGCGCGACGCCCGGCGAGGTGCTGTATGACGCGACCAAGGGCGCGTGCCATATGTTCGCGCGGGCGATCGCCGTCGAGTACCGCGACCGCGGCATCCGCTGCAACGCGCTGGCGCCCGGGTTCATCCGCACGCCGCACGGGATGCGCGAGTTGAAGGATCTGCAGGCGATGGGCGTGGACGCGACCGAAGCGGCCATCGCGGTGCAGCAAGGCCGGCTGTGCGAGCCGTCGGAAGTGGCCGCGGCCGCGCTGTTCCTGGCGTCGGACGAATCGAGTTTCGTCAACGGCACGCACCTGTTCGTCGACAACTGTTTTTCCGCCGTTTAGGCCCCGATATTCGCAGGAGGCCGAAGGGCAGGCACGCGTTCTCCAAGGAGCGGCAGGTTCCGTCGAAGGTTCCGCAGCGATGCGGACCTTCGATTTTTTTTTGCCGGGTCGCCGCGCGATGCGTCCTAGCGGATTGTCGTAATCCTTCTATCTGAACCGATTTGCGTCTGCTGGAATGGCAATGCCGAATCACCGTTCAGCCGGCTTCGCGGGTCCGGGCAAGTCCGGCATACCAGGGTCAATCCATCACTTTCTTTTGATCAATCATCATGTTCAATCGCACTACCAGCACCGTCGCCAACGTCGATCCGGAACTCTGGACTGCCATTCAGGACGAGAACCGCCGCCAGGAAGAGCACATCGAGCTGATCGCGTCGGAAAACTACACGAGCCCGGCCGTGATGGCTGCACAGGGCTCGCAGCTCACGAACAAGTATGCGGAAGGGTATCCGGGCAAGCGTTACTACGGCGGCTGTGAATACGTCGACGTGGTCGAGCAATTGGCGATCGACCGCGTGAAGCAGCTGTTCGGCGCGGAAGCCGCGAACGTGCAGCCGAACTCGGGTTCGCAGGCGAACCAGGGCGTGTTCTTCGCGATGCTCAAGCCGGGCGACACGATCATGGGC